>NZ_JBEZHM010000049.1:0-65771 GCF_040650575.1 Streptomyces sp. NPDC048659
TACTGCGACGTGCGCCTGAAGCGCGGCGCCCACCACGACGAACTGACCCGCTACCGAGGCGGAGGTGGAGGAGGCGCCGCCGGAGCCGAGGACGCCCATGCCGCCGGCGACGAGGGCCAGGACGACGACGCCGACGAGGGCGGTGACGGGCTGCGGGCGGTGGTCCCACAGGCGCGCTCCCGCGCGGGCGGCGCTCGCGGCGCTCATGGTCTTGGCGGGCTCGTACGCGCCGTCGGCCTGCTCGGTCTTGGCCATCGCCACCGCACCTTCGTGGTGCTTGATCATCATTTCCATGAAGGCGGTGTCGAACGCCTTGCCCGAGGAGTTCTTGAGCTTGTCCATCTCCTCGGCGCTCATCATGCCGCCCGTGCCGTGCATGGAGTGGTCCATGGCGCCCTCGGCGGGCACCTGCTCGTCCCAGGACGTCAGCCAGCCGGACATCGTCTTGATCTCCGGGTCCTGGGCCTTCCTGATGTCCTCCGCGAGCTTCTTCACCTCAGCCGACTCGGCCCTGGTGGGGGCGAGGTCGGCCATCTCCACGGCCTGGCGGTGGTGGGGGATCATGCCCTTGGCGAAGGCGACGTCGGCGGCGTTGTGCCGGCCCTGGGACGCCGGCGCCGACGCGGACGCGGACGGGGAGGTCGTGCTGTGGCCGTCGTGTCCGGCCGAGCTGTCGCCGTTGCCGCCGCAGGCGGCCAGGACGAGCGCGGCCGCACCCGCGGCGGCCACGACGGCGGTACGACGGACGAGAGAACGCTTGCTGATCATGGTGATGCAACTCCTTGAGCGCGCGCGTCCACGACAGGGCGCGCGCATGTTCACGGGATGAGGGCGTGCCGAAGCGCGGCACCGGCAACCGGGAACAAAGCCGGTCAGGGTGCCGTGCGGGTCGCTCTAGATCCGGAGAAGTTGCAGCTCAGAAAGGTCCGGCGGATCCCGCCCGGTCTCGGCCAAGGCAGCAGCCGGCGCTAGCGAGGCTGCGGTGAGGGGCGCGTTTGGCAGGGCGCCGGTCAGCGGGGGCGGCGCGTAGGCGGAGCCGATCCCGGCCGCCGCACAGGACCCGTCCGCATGCTCGAGGTGACTGGTCCCGCCGTCCGTGTGCGAGCATCCCGCGCTCGCGTGGGAAGCATCGGCGGACACGCCCGTCACCATGTCGTGGCCCGCCCCCGCCCCCGCCCCCGGCGCTCCGCCGGGGCCGAGGGCGTGCATGCCCAGCAGACCGGTGAGTACCGCCAGCACCAGCAGCGCGAACAGCCGCCCCGCAGGGCGGCGGCTCGACAGCGGCACGGAGGAGGTCACGCGCTCATCGTACGGTCCAGCCCCCGCCACGGCCTTCCCCCGCCCCGAGGGTCCACCGACCGGTGGACAGCAGACAGCCCTCCCCCTAGGCGCTCGCGAGCGCGGCGGGGGCCTTGCGCTGGCCTGCGGGGTCGCCCTTCGGCGGCGGTGGCGTCAGGCGGTGCGGCGGCCGATGCCGGGCAGGAACCGCCCGGCCCGGGCGGCGTACGCGTCGTATGCCGCGCCGTGCACCGAGCGCAGGTGGGGCTTCTCGACGATCCGCACCTGCATCTGGACCGCAGTGACGAGGGCGGCCAGGGCGAGGACGGCGACTGCGCTCGGCACCATGAGGGCCAGGCCGATGGCGGTCACGGTCATCGCTGTGAACACCGGGTTGCGTACGGAGGCGAACATCCCCGTCATGACCAGGGCGGTCCGCTCGCGGGAGTCGACACCGACGCGCCACGAGGTGCCCATCGCGCTCTGCCCGGCCAGCGTGGCGGCAATCCCGGCGGTGGTGATCACCAGTCCCGCCCAGCGCCATGGCGTCCCTGCGCCGGGAAGGACGGGCATCCCGCAGATTGCGGCGATGGGGACGGCGGCGCCGCCGAGGAGCGCGAGGACGAACAGGATGCCCGCCCACCAGGAGGCGGAGCCGGGACGTCCGCGGATGCCGCGGAATCCGGCGTCGCCGGTGCGGCGGGCCTGGATCGCCGCCCGGAACCGAACGCGGTCACCGCCCAGCCGGTGAACAGGGCCAGGGCGGCCCACGCCCACACGATCACTTCACCGTGTCCTTCGTGCCAGGGGAACAACAGGTGTCGCCGGCGGTGCCACAGGCGCTGGTTGCCTGACTGGCGGCCGGTGCGGTGAGGGACGGCGCGGGGCCACAGGCGCAGCCCTTGCCCTGCCAGGCGTCGATGCCCTCCTTCACCGCCACGGCCGCGATCAGCAGGGCAGCGATCGGGTCGGCCCACGACCAGCCGAGGGTCGCGTTGAGGACCAGGCCGGCCAGGAGCACCGCGGACAGGTAGGTGAACAGCAGGGTCTGCTTGGAGTCCGCGACGGCGCTGGCGGAGCCGAGTTCGCGCCCGGCCCGGCGCTGGGCGGCGGACAGGAACGGCATGATCGCCAACGACAGGGCGGCGATGACGATGCCGGGGACGGACCGGTCGGCCTCGCCGGTGCCCGTCAGCGCACGCACCGCGTCGAGGCCGACGTAGGCGGCGAGCACGAAGAAGGAGACGGCGATGATCCGCAGCGTGGTCTTCTCCCGGGCCTCGCGCACCGTGTGGTCGCGGGCGGAGAACTGCCAGGCGAGGGCCGCGGCGGAGGAGACCTCGATGACGGAGTCCAGGCCGAAGCCGATCAGCGCGGTGGAGGAGGCGGCCGTCCCCGCGGTGAGGGCGACGACGGCCTCGATGACGTTGTAGGTGATGGTCGCCGCGACCAGCAGCCGTATCCGGCGGGCCAGCACGTTCTTGCGGGCCGGGCTGGGGCCGAGGGATATCGCGGCCATCAGCAGCGGCCCTTCGACTCGGCTTCCACGCACGTACGGTCGCTGTCGACGGCGACCACCGCGGTGCGCAGGTCGTCCAGGGCGTGGCCGAGCCGTTCGTCGGCCAGCTCGTAGCGGGTGCGCCGGCCGTCGGGCACGGCGACGACCAGACCGCAGTCGCGCAGGCACGCCAGGTGGTTCGACAGCCGGGTGCGGGAGACGCCGAGGGCGTCGGCGAGCTCGGCGGGATAGGCGGGGGCGTCGCGCAGGGCGAGCAGAATGCGGCAGCGGATCGGATCGGCGAGCGCGCGGCCGAACCGGGCCAGCACCTCGATGTCACGGGCGAGAGTCAGCACCCCACAACAGTACACAGATTCCTGAATTCATAGAAGTCTGAACTCTTGTGGTGGGTGGGCAGCCGGTGCCGCCGGCGGCACGGGCCCCGGCGGCCGGCTCCGTGCCGGGGCCCGTGCGGGTCAGGCGGTCGCGGGGTGCGGCCGGGGTGCGGTGAGGCGGCCGGCACGGGCCAGCAGCAGGACCGCGCCCGCGCAGGCGCCTCCGGTCAGGGCCAGCGCGGTCCACACCAGCCACAGTGCCTGGTGGCGTTGGGCGTAGTCCCACAGGGCGCCGGTGGCGAGGTTGCCCAGGGTGATGCCGAGACCGGAGACGGTGTTGTAGAGGCCGTAGTGGGTGGCGACGAGCCGGTCACCGGACAGCGAGACGACGGTGTCCATCTCGAAGGGGTAGACGATCGCGCTGCCCGCGGCCAGGGCGACGACCGCGGCGGCCAGTGCGGCCAGCGCCACCGCCCCGGGCACGGGTGTGCCACGGGCGGCCACCAGGGCGAGCGGGAGGAAGGCCGCGCCCATCAGCGCAAGCCCGCGGACGAGGGCGTCCTGGCCGCTCCAGCGGGCCTTCGCCCAGCCGGTCAGCCGTAGTTGGCCGGCGACGGCCACCGCGGCGGAGAGCACGAACAGCAGCGTGGTGGCCTGCGTCCCCGCCGTGCCGAGCGCGGCCCCGGCGGCAAGCGGGAGCGCGAGGTAGACCTGGAAGGTCAGTACGTAGGAGCCGATCATCGCGCAGGAGAACAGCAGGAACGGCCGGTTGGCCGCCACCGTCCGCCACTGCGCCAGCACTCCGCTCTCCCGCCCGCCGCCGACGGCGCCGCGGGCGGGCAGGCAGCGGCTCTGCAGCACGGTCAGGGCGGCGAAGATGCCCGCCGCGACCAGGCACACCACACGGAAGTCGGCGGCCAGCAGCACCAGGCCGACCAGCGGGCCGGCCAGCATCCCGCCCTGGTAGTACACGTTGAACGTCGCAAATGCCTCCACCCGCTGCTCACCGGCCCCGGCGGCGAGATAGGCGCGCACCGCCGGGTTGAACAGGGCGCCGGCGAACCCGGTCGCCGCCGAGGCGACGATCAGAACGGCAAGGCTGTCCACCACGCCCAGCAGGGCGAACCCGGCCGTGCGAAGCAGGCACCCCGCCATGATCGGGATCTTGTAGCCGTAGCGGTCGGCGATCGTACCGCCGAGCAGGAACATGCCCTGCTGGGAGAAGTTGCGCACGCCCAGCACCAGGCCCACCGCCCAGGCGGCCAGGCCGAGCTCACCGGCCAGATGGGCGGCGAGGTAGGGCATGAGCATGTAGAAGGCGAGGTTGATGGCGAACTGGTTGGCCATCAGCAGCCGCACCGCGGGCGGGAAGCTGAGCGTGGACGTCCACAGGGCTTTCACCGGGCCGCTCCCGCCAGCAGTGGAGCATCCCCGCCGCCCGGCCGGGCGGCGGGCGCCGGGTCGACGACGGTTTCGCACTTCGTCCACCGGGTCACCGTCCGCTCGACGGGATGGCAGATGACCTCCGGAGCATCAGCGGGCTCGCCGCCCAGCAGCTGGTGCTCCCGGCACCAAGCATCGTCGAAGACGGTGCCGGCGTAGCGGTGCGGGCCGTCAGGGAAGACGGCGGCAATCCTCGCCTCGGCCGGGAGGGTCGCGGCCAGGTGGCGGGCGACCAGGGCGACCGCGCCGACGCTCCACCCGCCGGTGGCGTACCGGGAGCGGGCCAGCGCCCGCGCGGACCACACGGCTTCACCGGCGGCCACCCAGTGGACCTCGTCGAACAGGGTGTAGTCGACGTTGCGGGGGTAGATGCTGCTGCCCAGCCCGCGCATCAGCCGCGGTGCAGCTTCCTGCCCGAAGATGGTGGAGCCCGTGGTGTCGACGCCCACCACCTTCAGGGCAGGGAAGAAGCCGCGCAGCACCGAGGCGATCCCGGCCGAGTGCCCGCCGGTGCCGACGCTCACCACCAGGGCGTCGATCCGCCCGAGCTGGGCGATGAGTTCGTGGGCCAGGCCCGCGTAGGCGGCCACGTTGTCGGGATTGTGGTACTGATCCGGGCACCAGGCGTCCGGATACACCGACAGCAGATCGGCGACGCGGTCGCGGCGGGCCTGCTGCCAGCCCCCCACCGGATGCGGTGCGCTCACTGTCTGCACGTCCGCGCCGTAGGCGGCGAGCAGACCCGACACCAGCGGTTCCATGCCGGGGTCGGTGACCACGGTGACCGGGTGGCCGTAGACGATCCCGGCCAGGGCCAGGCCCAGGCCCAGCGTGCCGGAGGTCGACTCCACGATCCTCGCTCCGGGCAGCAGGTCGCCGCGTTCACGGGCGCGTTCGACCATGAACAGCGCGGTGCGGTCCTTGATCCCGCCGGGGTTGTGGCCTTCAAGCTTGGCCCAGAAGCCGCGTCCGGGCGCGGCGAAGGGTTCGCCGACCCACAGGACCGGGGTGTCGCCCACCAGAGCGGCCGGGCTGTGGGCCCGCAGAGAGGGGGCTGCGGTCAGCAGCTGGGCGGGGGCAGGGGGCATGACGGAGGTGTTCATCGCACGGGTCTCCAGCCGGCCGCCGCAGCGCCGGGTCACGGGCGCCGACGGCCGGGGTGTTCGGAAGCAGCAAGGGCGACGACGCCGCTGCCGCGTGACATGGGCGGCAGCGGTGAGTCGCTCAGGCCCGCCAGATCCCCAGCGCGGCCCGCTGACGTCCGTGATCCGGGCTGCCGCCCGGGCTCCTCGCCCGGTGCTCCCGCGCCCTCGGCAACTGCCGTCCGGTCGCGCTGTCGGGCGCAGCGGGCGCATCGCCGGCAACGAGGGAGGGCAGGTCCGCCCGCGAGCCGGCCACAGCGGGCTCGTCCACCCCGGTGCAGCCCGCCCCCGGCCCGTGATCGCACAGAACGTCCGCCGCCGGCGCTGCGGGATGCCCGTGCGCCGGCGCAGTCACAACGGCCAACGTGTCGGTTCGCGGCGCTCCTGCGGACTGCGGACCGTGTGCGCAGCCAAGCACGTGCAGCAGCCCGGCCAGCACCATGACCAGCACCAGCCGCCACGGTCCGGGCCGGGACATCCGCATACCCGCAGACACCGACACGGCACACAGGGTATTTGATCAACTACATAAAGTGCTTGTTAGGTGCTGCCCCGCAGGGCCCGGCTCTCACAGGTGATCAGTGGCGAGAGCTCTGCGAAGGCCCCCGGGCCGATCGCGTATCCGCAGGCCGCCGTTCGCGCAGAGCTGCTGCGCGGCTCCGCCGTGGCCTCACCCCGACGGCCCGCAGGGTCCTCGCGGCTGCTGCGGGCTCGCACGGGTCGGCGGCCCGCTCAGAGCAGCCCGGCGATGTGACGGACCGCGTCCCGGGCCGGGCGCCCCACACCGATCAGAGTGGCAGAGGCCGGGCCGGTCCAGTCTCCGTAACCGAGCAGGTGCAGCCGCCGCTCCTCAACAGCACGTGTGCCGTCTGTGGGGATATGCCCCTGCGGTCCGCGCAGGTTCAGCGGGGCAAGGTGCGACAGGGCCGGACGGAAGCCGGTGCACCAGACGATCGCGTCCGCGTCGCTCTGGCTGCCGTCGGCCCACCGGACACCGGTAGGGGTGAGCCGGGCGAACATCGGCTTCGCGTGCAGAAGTCCGGCGTCGCGAGCCGCGCGTACGGGCGGCACGGCCACGATGTCGCCGAGCGAAGCCACCCCGCCGGTGTCGGTGCGGCCGGCGTCCAGGGCGCGGCGGCGGGCGGTGGCGGCATCGAACAGGGCCCGGCCGTCGATGTCGTCGGGGAGGAACCGCGGCGGGCGCTGGGTCACCCACGTCCCCTCGACACGGCCGTCCAGGGCGAGGTCGGCGGCGATCTGGGCGCCGGAGTTCCCGCCGCCGACCACGATGACGCGCTGGTCGGCGAAGTCGGCCGGACAGCGGTAGTTCACCGTGTGCAGCTGCCGGCCGGTGAACACCTCGCGGCCGGGGACTGCGGGCAGGAAAGGCCGTGACCAGCTGCCGGTGGCGCTGATGACCGCCCGGGCCCGCCAGGCGCCGGTGTCCGCCTCGACCAGGAGCCGGTCTGTGTCACGGCGTACGGCGTCCACCCGAGTGCCGTGCTGGACGGGCAGGTCGTAGCGCTTCTCGTAGTCGGTGAGGTAATCGACCACGTGCCCGGCGCCCGGGTACGTCTCGCCGGGCTGGGCGAGCATGAGCCGGCCGGGCAGCGAGGAATAGGCGGCCGGGGAGAACAGGTGCAGGGAGTCCCACATGTGCTGCCAGGACCCGCCCGGCGCCGTGCCGGCGTCCAGGATCACGAAGTCGAGACCCTGGCGGCGCAGGTGGTAGCCGGCGGCGAGCCCGGCTTGGCCGCCGCCGACCACCACCACATCCGTGTGCTGTGTCACGGGGCCGTGGTCACCGCGTCGGGGGCGAACTTCCTGCGCCAGGCCAGCGCGACGTAGACCAGGCCGATCAGCACCGGGACCTCGATGAGCGGACCGACGACGCCGGAGAGGGCCTGCCCGGAGGTGACGCCGAAGGTGGCGATGGCGACCGCGATGGCCAGCTCGAAGTTGTTGCCCGCAGCCGTGAACGCCAGCGTCGTGGTGCGGTCGTAGGCCAGGCCCAGGCCCTTGCCGAGCAGGAACGTGCCGAAGAACATGATCGCGAAGTACACCAGGAGCGGCAGCGCGATCCGCACGACGTCCAGCGGCTGGGAGGTGATGGTCTTGCCCTGGAGGGCGAAGAGGATGACGATCGTGAACAGCAGCCCGTACAGGGCCCAGGGTCCGATCTTCGGCAGGAACTTCGCCTCGTAGTCGGCGCGGCCCAGCTTCTGCTCGCCGATGCGGCGGGTCAGGAAGCCGGCCAGCAGCGGGATGCCGAGGAAGATGACGACGTTCAGCGCGATGTGCCAGACGGACACGTCCAGGCCCTGGCCGTCACCGAGGTTCATCCAGCGCGGCAGCAGGTCGAGGTAGAACCAGCCCAGCAGTCCGAACGCGAGGACCTGGAACACCGAGTTCAGCGCGACGAGGACGGCCGCGGCCTCGCGGTCGCCGCAGGCGAGGTCGTTCCAGATGATGACCATCGCGATGCACCGGGCGAGCCCGACGATGATCAGTCCGGTGCGGTACTCCGGCAGGTCCGGCAGGAAGATCCATGCCAGCGCGAACATCACCGCGGGGCCGACGATCCAGTTGATGACCAGCGAGGAGACCAGCAGCTTGCGGTCACTGGTCACACGGTCCAGCCGGTCGTAGCGGACCTTCGCCAGCACCGGGTACATCATCACCAGCAGGCCGAGCGCGATCGGCAGGGAGATCCCGCCGATCTCGATCTTCGCCAGCGCGTCGTTCATGCCCGGGATCAGGCGGCCCAGGCCCAGGCCGACGGCCATGGCGAGCAGGATCCACACCGCGAGGTAACGGTCGAGGGTGGAGAGCTTCTTGACGATCGAGTCGTCCCCGGCCGGGCCGGCGCCTTCGGTGGAGGCGGTGGTGGGCTCGGTGGAGGTCACGGGCAGGCCCTCTTGTTCTCGGAAGCGGTGCGGGCGGAGTTGGCCAGCGCGGCGAACTGCTCGGACAGCCCGGCCAAAACCTCGGGCTTGAGCTTGTAGTAGGTGAAGCGGCCGCACGGCTCGGTCTCCACGATCCCGGCCTCGCGCAGCACCTTCATGTGATTGGACAGGTTGGTCTGCTTGGCTCCGGTCTCCTCGACCAGGTGCGTCGTGCAGAGCGTCTCGCGCGCCAGCAGGGTCACGATCTTCAGGCGGAGCGGATCGCCCAGCACCCGGATCACATCAGGATCGACTGAAGTCAGCATGCACTGATACTCTCACATCACCACTCGCTGATACCAGCGGGGGCTGAAGTCATTGGCGGCTGGGTTCCGCCATGCGACGAGAGAGAACGATCACCATGGCCGACAAGCCGTCCGTCCTGTTCGTCTGCGTCCACAACGCCGGCCGCTCCCAGATGGCCGCCGCCTGGCTGACCCACCTGGCCGGCGACCGCGTCGAGGTCCGCTCCGCCGGATCCAACCCCGGCGATGAGGTCAACCCGGCCGCCGTCGAGGCCATGTCCGAGGTCGGAATCGACATCTCCAAGGAGACGCCGAAGATCCTCACCATCGACGCGGTCCGCGAGTCGGACGTCTGCATCACCATGGGCTGCGGCGACACCTGCCCCGTCTTCCCCGGCAAGCGCTACCTCGACTGGAAGCTCGACGACCCGGCCGGCCAGGGCGTCGAGGCCGTCCGCCCGATCCGCGACGAGATCAAGACCCTCATCGAGGGCCTGATCGCCGAGATCGCCCCGGCGAAGCCGGAGGCGACCGCGTGAGCGAGATACGCGACGTCGTCATCATCGGCTCCGGCCCCGCCGGATACACCGCCGCCCTCTACACCGCCCGCGCCCAGCTCAAGCCCCTGCTGTTCGGCAGCTCCATCTTCGTCGGCGGATCGCTGACCACCACGACCGAGGTGGAGAACTTCCCCGGCTTCCCCGAGGGCGTCGACGGCCCCGTGCTGATGGACAGCATGCGGGCCCAGGCCGAGAAGTTCGGCGCCGAGATGATCGACGACGACATCGTCGAGGTGGACCTCACCGGTGACATCAAGCTGCTCACCGACTCCGCGGGCACCGTCCACCGTGCGAAGACGGTGATCATCGCGACCGGCTCCGGCTACCGCAAGCTCGGCCTACCGAAGGAGGACGAGCTGTCCGGCCGAGGGGTGTCCTGGTGTGCGACATGCGACGGGTTCTTCTTCCGCGACCGCGACATCGTCGTGGTCGGCGGCGGCGACACCGCCATGGAAGAAGCCACCTTCCTCACCCGCTTCGCCCGCTCCGTCACCGTCGTCCACCGCCGCTCCACCCTGCGCGCCTCCAAGGTCATGCAGGACCGGGCCTTCGCCGACGACAAGATCTCCTTCGCCTTCGACAGCGAGATCGTTGAGATCAAGGAGACGAGCGGCATGCTAGCCGGCGTCGTCCTGCGCGACGTCTTCACCGGCGCCACCCGCGACCTGGACGTGACGGGGCTGTTCATCGCCATCGGCCACGACCCGCGCACCGAACTCTTCGCCGACCAGCTGGAGCTGGACGGCGAGGGCTACATCGAGGTCGCCTCCCCGACGACCCGCACCAGCCTTCCCGGAGTGTTCGCGGCCGGCGACGTCGTCGACCACACCTACCGCCAGGCCATCACCGCCGCCGGCACCGGTGCCGCCGCGGCCCTGGACGCCGAGCGATACCTCGCCGCCCGCGGCGCGGCTGAAGCAGTGCCGGAAACCGCTGCCGTACCGGCCTGAGCGGCACTCGCAGGCGGGGTCGTCCGGAAGCTCCGGGCGGCCCCGCCACTGTCGTTGTCACCGGTCGTCACCGGGGAAGCTGAGAGGTCTTCTCCGGGTGGGCGACGGTGACGTAGTGCATGGCGGTCTTCTCCGTGATGCCGAACAGGCGCATGAGCTTCAGAGGGTCGCCGGTCTCGAACGCCTCGTTGAGGATCCGGTCCTGTCGCAGGCCGTCCAGGGTGAAGCCCTTGGGTAGGTGTCTGTGAAGCATGGTCATGCTGACCGGTGGGTGGTCGGGGTCGAGCGCGGTGCGCTGGCTGACGAGCAGGTGGGGGTTGGTCGAGGCGGGCCAGCGACGGTGGCGGTAGGTGAGCCACTCGGCAGCGAGGGTGTGGGTGAACTCCTCGATGTAGAGGGTGTGGCGCAGCAGGCCGCGGCGGGCTTCGAGGGTGCCGTGGGCGAGATTGAGGTCGCAGGTCAGCAGCGTGGGGATCTCGTGGCCGGGCAGCGCGTGAACGGCGGTCAGGGCGATGACAAGCCGACCGAGCGGGGTCGTGGCGCGGTCGAGGAGTCCGGCAAGGAGGTCGGAGGGCACCGACTTCGGAATGCCCTTGAGATCGCCGACGGGGAGATTACGGGTGGGATCGCGGAAGACAACGCGTTCCTGGCGCAGGGCCTTGAACAGGCTGCGCAGGCTGATGGCGAGCTGTCGGCGGGCGCTCCCGGTGAGGTCGTCGATGGCGGTGGTGGCGTGGTCGCTGGTGATCTGCCGCAACGTGGTGATGCCGCTGCTGGTCCAGACGGTGAGGATCGGCTCGAGGGCGAAGAGATAGCGACGGATGCCGTCGTAGCCGCGGGCCTCGTGCTCGCGCCGGCCTTGGCCGCGCAGGACCTGCACCCACAGCCGGACCTCGTCGGCGACGGTCGGTGGCAGCGTGCCGATGGTCGCTTCGATCCATACCTGGTCTGCGTCACGGTGCAGTTCGGGTGCTTCGGCCAGCAGACCGCGGGCAGCGAGGAACTGGCAGACCCGCTTGGCCCCGAGGTTCGGGTCGAGCAGGGCGAGGTCGTGAACGTCCCGCTCCTGGAAGACCGTCTCAGCGCCGAGCCAGTACACCAGGATCGTCAGGGTACGGATGTCCTTGCGGTACGCGGGGTCCTGTCGGCCGCGGCGCAGCCTGTCCAGTTCCTCAGTGAGCGCACGGGCCGCGGCGGTCAACGGCAGGTCCCTGTAGCTGCGGCGGCGCAGGCGGGCCATGACGGGCGACCAGTCGCGCCGCATCTCGAAGAGCGGTTTCTGCCCGCGGGCGGTATGGAGGGCGGGCACCGCCTGGTCCTCGCCTTCCGCCGGCGCGGGTTCGTCGACCGGGAACAACTGGGCCTGGCCGGGAGCCCCGTGTGGAAGGTCGATGACCAGCTGGGTGGCCCGACTTGTGCCGGGGCCCGAGTCGTCCAGGTGCTGGTAGAGGCGGCAGGTGCGGCACCGACTGCCACGCAGCGGAAGCTTGTCCCGCAGGCACCGTACGCACCGTCCTGCGGGGTGCAGCTCGCGCCAGTGACGGCACGGATTGCAGCGGGAGCCTCGTTTTCCGCTGGCCATCCAGGCATCGCAGTCGCGGCATGATCGCGCCACGGACGGCGGCAGAGGCGCCGGGGCGGTGATGTAGGTGGTGGTGGGCTGGTTGGTGGTGGAGAACCGCATCGGCTCTGGCGCCTGGTCGAGCAGTCCGGCCCGCAGCAGGACCAGGCGCACCGCGTCTCCGTTGGACGGCAGGTCCCGCAGCATTGGCTCGGGCAGCCGTACGGTGCCCTCCGCCTCCCGCACGGCCAGCGCGAGGCGGACCATCTCGGCGATTGCGCGTTGCCAGCCCACGGACAGGCCGTGCTCGGCCGCCATCGCCTCGGTCACCAGGCGGCATTCCTCCCACCCGGCGACCGGCCGTCCGACGATCGCGCTGACCGTGGCGTCGGTCAGCACCCTGGGCACTGTGAACAGCGCAAGCTGGCCGCACACTTGCGCCTGAAGGACCGGCGGCCCGGCTGGGGCGGCGCGCTGCTTCCGCAGCTTGATCCACCACCCCTGCCCCACCTTGAGCCCGTTCTTCGCGGGCCGGCGCAGCGGCCGGGCGTCCGCCGACCGGTCGCCGTACATCCCGCCGACGATCAGCTGGACCGGGCGCGGCCGCGCCTCCGGTAGACCTAGGGCCCACTCGGCGTCGTTCTCGGCCCGGATCGCCATGAGACACGGCTTGCACAGCCCGTCCGTGTTCAGATGCGCCTCGTGCCGGCACCGCGGGCACACCCCGACCTCGGGATACTTCCTCGCCCAGGGCCGGCACCCGTCGCACACTCGATACCAGTGCACCACTAGCCAACCCAGGCACACCGGACAGCTCCGCGCCAGTCCCTGACCACGGTCCTTCGCCACCGCCGGGCCCCTCAGTTCGGCGGGAGGGAGCGCGGCCCTGCGCCACGGCGGCTGCGCGGCACCGGCCGGACCGGGCCCGCCGTCGGCCCTTCCTCGGCGCCGACCGCCCGTTGGCCGGACTCCGGCACCCCCCGGGCATCGGCGAGCGGCTCGGCCTGGAGCAGGTCGGCGACCGTGCAGTGCAACGCGGCGCACATCTTGTCCAGGTCCTCCAGGCGCACGGTGACCGGCGTACCGCCCCACAGCGCGGCGACTTTGCTCAGCGACGGGTTGAACCCCACCTGCTGGAAGGCGGCAAGCACCTCGGTCGGCCGCCACAGGTCCCGTTGGGCGGCCACCATCCGAAGGTTCCACTTCACCGTAGGTTCCCCTTATCCATCACCAGTCGTTGGGCCGCCCGGGAGCTCGCGGTCAGGTTCGCGTGCTCAGGGTCGGCGTGAGCGGTCGCCATGTACCGAAGTGTCGTGGTTGCCCAGTCATGTCCGAGGACTTTCTGCACTTCCCACAACGTCATCCCGCGCTCGTAGTTGTGGGTCGCGCATGCGTGACGCAGCAGGTGCGGGAAAAGATCGGTGACGGGCCCGGTCATGTAGCTTGCGGCGGCCGTGTGCAGCGCCTTGCGGAACGTGGACGGCACGATCGCCGGCGCGATCGGCAGGTTCAGCGAGGCGACCGCGGTCGGCTTGCGCTCCGAGGGCCATAGCGGCGCCCGCGGGTGCTCGACGTCGTCGCCGAACTCGCCCCGGACCTCCTCGATGTACCACCACAAGAGGGCCCGGCCCTCCTGGAACATGTACGCTTCGCGCGGCCGCGGCCCCGAACCGTGAGCGCCCTTGCCCAGCACGACGAACCGGCCCCACTGCCCGTGCTCCCAGTGCAGATCGCCCATGCACACGCCGCACAACTCTGCGGCCCGGACGCCGGAAAGGTAAGCGACCTTGGTCATCACGTAGTCGCGGCACGCGACCAGGTACTTCCGCGCGTTGGGCAAGTCCTCGCGCCACCGGCCCAGGAAGTCCCGCATCGCCGCCTGTGACGGCGGGATCCGGAGGCCGAAGTCTCCGCGATGACGCGGCCGGTTGAACGGGTCGATCGGCGACTCCACCGCCGCCCCGAAGCGCCGCATGATCTCGCCGGCGTACCGCTGCTCGAGGAACGCGAAGTACGCGTCAATCTTGTTGATCTTCCCGCGCAGCGTCGACGGCGCCCGCTTGCCCGGCCCGGCGAAGTAGCGGTCGACCTCACGGGGGGAGAGCTGCCACGGCACGGTGCCGTAGTACTCGCAGACTTCCACCACGGGCTTGAGCAGGCCGTCCAGCGTCGTCGGCGCCAGGCCGGCAGCGTCCCGGGCCCACTGGTACTCCGAGAGCGTGTCGAGGAAAAAGCTCTTCTCGTCGACAGCGGAAATGCGGGCCTGGCGGCGGCGCTGCAGGGTGACGACGTCCGCCAACCCCGATTCCACCGACACCGCGGCCGGGTCCACCACCGCGCTGGCATCGGCGCCTGGGCGCACCAGCGTCAGCACGCGACTTTCGGAATCTGACACGAACCGTGAATTTACAGGGACTACACGCAGAATCTGCGAGTTACTGCCGAGATCCCACACCAACGAGTGAACGCCACCAAAGGCGCGATCTGCCTGCTGAAATGCAGCTTCACTGGGTCAGGCAGCGGCAGACGAACCCGCACGTACTCCACTAGTCAGGACGGTGCCGTCCGGCAGCAGCGTGAGAGTTCGCCGCGTCCCCCGCCCGGTGAACCGGAAGTTGCAGCTCTGGTACACGATGCCGAGATGCCCGTTGGAAATGATCATCTCGCCGCTCGGGGTACGCCGTGACCTGGGCACCGGGTCGGAGAAGCTCACCACCCCCCGGATGCCGCGCTCGGCGGCCTTCTTCATCGCGGCCGCGATGAAGAAGCTCTCGCCGTTGGCGGCCACGTCGTCGGTGAGGGCCAGGCGCGAGATCTCCGCGCTCTCGTAGTACGGGGCCAAGCGGGGAAAGACACTGGTGAGGACACGTTCGTTCATGGGGCAACCCAGGACGAGAACACCGGCCAGGGCGGCGCCTTCGGGACCGGGGCCCTCTTCGCCCTGCGGCGGCTCGTGGTCCCACAGGCCGTAGCGGTGGAGAGCCGAGGGCCAGCCGGCCAGGTAGTGGTGGTGCTCGATGAACGAACGGGCGAGGGCCTCGGGGATGTCGGTGACGCTGTACCGCTCGCGCCGAAAGCCGCCCTCACTGACGTGCCGCCAACTGGGCAGGCCGTACCTCCAGCGCTGGGTCCACCCCTGCGGCCGGCCGGCAAGGATGCCGCGCATCTCCGCCGGGGTGGGCGTCACGCCGCGCACGACGGTACCCCCGCGTCCTCCAGCCGCTCCATCAGGTGCTTCCTCCACCAGAGCGCGTACGACATGCAGTTGCTCTCCGTCTTGTGGGAGGGGCTGCAGCCGCGCTCCCTGCGGCCCGCCGAGCTCCAAGCCATCGAGTCGGCCGACGCCAGCGAGCGGGACAGCGTCAGGCCCTGGATCTTGAAGCCGAAGGCGTGCAGCGGTACCAGCGGCGCCCCTTCGCCGCCGAGGCGGGCGAGCTCGTCCAGGAGGAGGGAGGCGCGCCAGTGGTTCTGGCGCCGGCACATGCTGCCGACGCCCACCAGCGGTTCGGCCAGGAGGTCGATGCCGGCGTCGGCGTACATCTCGGCGCAGCGGAGGTAGTGGGGGCGCAGCCAGCCCTGCAGGACCGGGATGACGCGGGTCTTGATGCCCAGGGAGCGCAGTTCGACGACGGAGTCGACGGTGCGCCTGAGGTGCTCGTCGATGGTGAAGCCGGTCTTGGGCAGCATCCAGGGCTCGCAGACCCAGTCCATGGGACTGCACCACTCGAGGTTGCCGATCTCGTCGTGGTAGCGGTTGACGGCGGTGGCGTACTGCTGGGCGGTGGTCTTCCACCGGCCGTAGAGGTCGACCTCGCTGAACGCGCCGCTGTCCAGGGCCCAGGGGCCGGCGGCCCGGGGCAGGGACTTGCGGTTCATCAGCCGCCGGTTGGAGACGAACAGGGGGAAGTCGAGGTGCTCCATCCAGGCGGGCTGGTGGACGCCCAGGTGGAACCTGACGGGGGTCGGGGTGATGGCGGGGGCGGTCATGGCAGGAGCCGTTCGTTGGGTGTCGGATGCTCGGGCCAGGGCGCGAGCAGGGTCGGGTCGTCGGCTTCCTCGCGGGCCCGGTCCTTTGCCTCGGCGGCACGGACGCGGCCGGTGTGGAAGCGATCCGCTGTGTGCCCGCTCGGCCGGATGCACCGCTGCTCGGCCGTGACCGAACAGCGCGGGCAGGGCAGGGAGCCGGGGCAGGTGAAGGTGTCCACCAGCCAGTCGCAGGTCGGGCAGGGGGCGCCGCTCACCGGCCGCCCGGCCCGGTCGACCAGGGCGCCGGCGGCGAGCAGCTGCTGGTACTCGAACCGGTAGACCGGGGCCGGGAGCGGCTGGACCACACCGGCGGGGGCACCCGGCCGGGAGAGCTCAGTGGCCACCGGGGCCCTCCGGGCGGCGGTAGGCGGCGGCCAGGACCTCGTCGGCCAGCTCCGCAGGGGGCGCTGCGTAGGCGAGCAGTGCCTCTCCCGCCGCGGACTCGACGACGGACAGGGCCGGGTGACGGCGCGCCGCGCGTTCGAGGGCATTGTGGAGCGAGCGGGTGTCGATGAGCAGCACCCGGCCGGGGCTGCCGGGTTCGTTGGCCAGCCGGGAGAGGGTGATGCTGCCGGGAGCCGGTGCGCAGCGGCGAGCGACGTGGTCGAGGCAGGCGTACGCCAGGACGGCGGCGGGAGCGAGCCGTCCGGCCCCGTGGTTCAAGCTGAGCACGTGGCTGCGGTCGCCGCGGTGATGCTCCCCCGGGGCGGCGGTGGAGAGCAGGTTGAGGTCGCGGAACGGGTTGGTGAGGACGTCCTCGAGTCCGGCACGCGGCTGGTCGGGGGACGCGACCTGCGGGGCGTACATCGTCGCGATGCAGGCGATGTCGCGGCCGACGGTGTCGTCCGCCGGGGTCTTCCAACCGCTGCGCTCTGCTGCTCCGCGGACGTGGGTACGCAGCTCGGCCCGGGTGAAGGTGGAGAGCCCGGCGCGCGCGAACAGGTAGTGCCAGGTCGGGACAGGGCAAGGCGCGCCGCTGAGCAGCCACCAGTGGAGCAGCCACAGGCTGGCCCGGTCCTCCAGGTACGGGTCGGCGCCGGCTTCGTCGAGCAGCCAGTGTCCGCGGGCGGTCGGCGTCACCGCTCCGCTTCCTGCGGCGTCCTCCTCGGCGAGGCCGAAGGCGCAGGCCCAGAACCGCATGCTCGCCACCATGCTGGAGCCGACGCCGAGGACGACGGGTGCGTCGGGGTGGCGGAAGACATGTGGGTCGTCCTGGACGGCGTGGTGGACCTTCAGGAGCCATCCCTGCCTAGGGGGGTAGGTCCGGTGGCGGCCGAACGCCGGGGTGCAGCCGGCCAGCGGCGGGTGATCCGTCATCGGGACGGTGTTCTCCTTGTCGTGGACGGTGCCCTGCCGCTCGGCGGCAGGGCACCCGGATAGTCGGGATCAGGCCGGGACCTCGGAGCGGGCGAACGCCCTGGGGCCGGAGGGCCAGACGGCGCTCACCTGCTGGCGGTGCAGCAGCTCGGTCAGGTCCTTGTCGGGAGCCGAGGGGAGCAGCAGGACCCGGCGCGGCTCCGCGTCGAAGTAGCGGGCCAAGTCGTGCAGTTCTCCGATGGCTTCCCGCACGACAGGGCGGGCAGCTGTCGCGCGGGCCACCACGAGCTCGTTGCGGGTGAGGTCGTACAGGTCGACGTGGAGTTCGGCGATGGTCCCGGCCACCTTGACTCGGAAGCTGGACAGCTTCGCCTGGTACGCCCACCGGGCGTAGCTCTCGTAGGCCCGCAACAGCCTGCCCGCGGCCTCCTCGGCCGGGCTGGGATCGGCGGCCCTCATGACGGTGCCGAGGCCGAGCTGACGGACGGTGTTCAGTTCCGCGATGGGGTCGGCGGTGCCCAGGCCCGTCGGGGCACCGTTCAGCGGCAGCAGCCGGAAGACGACGGCCCGTCTGACCTGCTGGGGCCGCCGTGCGTCGAAGGGAGCATCGGCGTAGACGACCGGCACCTCGGGGTCCAGCCGGTACTGGCCCAGGTACTGGGCCGGTCGTCCGTGGAGCTGGAGGAACACGCGCAGCGCCCGGCCGTCCTGCTCGTGTTCGACGACGGAGCGGTTTCCCTGCGAGAGCGTCTGGTCGGTGCCGTCGAGTCCGCCCTCCCCGCCGAAGTGCAGATGAGTGCCGGTCCAGCCGTCGAGGCAACTGGCTTCGGCGTCCGGGGTGATGAACAGGTGGACGTTCGGGCTCTGCTTCGACGGGCTGATGCGGGAGTGGATGCGGCCGCCGAAGCGGGCGTGGATGTCGGCGCGGTCGATGTGCTCGCCGGGGATGAGGTCCCAGGACACGGGGTCTCCTTGTAACGGGCTGTGCTGGAGGTGGAGTTTCGTGGCACGGCGCCGCCGGGCTGTCCGCCCGGCGGCAACGGTCCGTCTCCGGCGGGCCGGACGTCAGCGACGGCAGTCGATGCCGACGACCAGGAAGTCGGCGGGCAGGGCGTCGATGTAGGCGTTCGCGTGGTCGTGGTACGCGGTGCTGCCCGTCTCGGCGTCGTCGTCCGAGTTCAGGTCGGCCGGGTCTGCGGTCCACGTGCCGTCGAGTTCGAGGAGGATGTGGCCGGGGACCGCCCGGCGGCGTGCCCTCGCGATGAACCCGGCCCGGTCCAGGCTGATCAGCGCCACCTCCCCGCGCCGCTGCCGCGGGCCCGCTTGGCCCAGCCCGCCCTGGATCTTGGCCAGGGCCTTGAGTCGGGGCTGCTCACGGAAGGCGATGTGCGCTCGGGGGGAGTGGCTGCCCCACTGCTCTGCGAACATGGCCCACGGCTGGGCGGGGGGCATCCCTTCGGTGGCGTGCGCCCAGGCGTCGTAGAGGTCGGCCGCCTGCGCCGCACGCTGGTCCCGCAGAGCTGCGAGGTCGAGGAGGCTGAGGACGCCGCCTGCGCACCGGCCGGGGTCTTCTGTCGCGGACCGTACGAGGCGAGGGTCGTCGACGGGCGCTCCGGCAACCAGCGGAAAATGGCTGGCGTACCGGCCTTCGGAGATCAGGTAGCTGGCGGAGTCGTCGTCGTCGGCTTCCTCGACAGCGCACAGTGCTCGGGCGGCGAGGGCGTAGGCGGATTCGGCGGCCCGCGGGGGCAGGCAGACCAGGACGTGTCGTGAAGTCATCGGGGCGGTCCGTTCGCGGAGGAGCAGAGAGCGTCGACCCAGGAGCAGGCCGTTGGAGGCGAGCGCGGCTGGCCGAGCGATATTCAAAGAATACCTAATCTCGTAGACTTAAGCAATCGCTGAGGTGCTTAACGCCGCCGACTCCGAGGGATGTCGAAGGGGCGGCCGATGTGCCAATGAGGCTGCCGCCCGCTGTACTGGCACTCATAGGCGACCTTGGGGTGCTTCCAGGGAAACTCGCGCGCCAGCCGATCCGCGGCCTTCTGTGCTGAGTCCAGCGACGTGTACGGCCGCTTGTCGAGGCAGGCGCGCTTGCGGGTGGCGGACACCTTCGTGCGCCGCAGCGCGGACTTGCCCATCAGGCGCCCCCTTCCGGTGCACACCCCTGCGGCCGGCTAGCGTCCGAAGGCCGGCCCGAGGTCCTCGGCTCCTCTGCCCGGGAGGTTCCGGGGGCAGGCGGCAGCAGTACCTCTTCCCGATGCCGGGTGAAGTGCGTGCGGCGGTTCGGGAGATCACTGTTGCCCGGGAGGGCGAACCCCCGGGCCCAGGGCCGCGGCGTCCGGTCGGGCTTCGTGTCGTCCATGGTTCCCTTCAAAGTGAGGCGTGAGCGGGACCTGCGGGCCGGCAGGCCCCGCCTGGGGCCCGGGGCCCAGGCGGGGCCCCGAACCCGAGATGAGGTGGACTATGCGTAGTAGCTCGCCATCATCCACTCCGGCTTCATAGCGTGCGGACGCAACTCCAGCACGGACAGCGCCCGCGCCAGGGGCTCGTCGTACTGCGAGACGGCGCTCATCGCCGCGAGGTCCAGGGGGAGCGGCTTCCAGTCGGCCTCGCGGACGGTCGCGGCGAGGATGTGACCCGAGTCGTCCGGGCCGAGCGAGTACGTCCGCAGCAGCAGTCCGCCCAGCCCGAAGGCCGCCAAGCGCTCCTCGGCTGCTCCGGCGAAGTAGTCGCCGTGGTTCTCCTCGCGCATGGCCTCCGTCGCCCACGAAACCCGAGGCATCAGCCAGGATTCGCCATCGGCGCTGTGCCAGGTCAGGTCGCTCGCCAGCCCGGCCCAGCCGTCGGCCGGACCCCCCAGGCGGTACCCGTACATCAGGGCTGTGTGGTTCTCGATGGCGCCCATGGCGTCCTCCGTGTTCGTGGTGCGGTCGGTCCGGGTCGAGCGATGGGGAGGGCGGGTGGGATCAGGTCAGCGCCTTGTAGATGCCCTCCGCCTCCTCACGGAAGTACTCGCACGCCTCGACGTACATCTCCTGCCGGGCGTTGGACACGTGGGTTCCCATGCCGCCCGTCACTCCCCTGCCGACCGTCGCCTCCGCCCTGGCGATCGCGTCCTGGAAGACCAGCGAGGCGTGCCTGAGCGCGCACTGTCCGACGACGTCGGACCACATCTCGATGAGTTGCTGGCGCAGCTCCAGGCCCTTGAACAGGCCCGACGTGTTGATGATGCCCGGGTCCATGCCCTTGTACCGGTCCCAGTGCTCGGCCAGCTTCTTCTTCTGGTCCTCCCGTGCCCGCTGGGCCCGGCCGGAGAGGCGGTCGTGAATCTGGGCGGCTCGCTTGCTAGCGGCGGAGGTCATCGTGGTCTCCCGTGGGCGTTGGGGTGGGCGGTCACCAGCGGCCGGCCCGTCGGGCGACCGCTGGTGTGCCCCCACACTACCCACATTCATAGAATTAAGCAACGCCTGATCGGTGGTGTGCTCTGACCCACCCCTCAGCTCGCCGAAGGTCGCGGGGGCACCCACTTCTGGGCTGCGGGGCTCCAGCGGGCCTGCGAAAAGACCCTGTTGAGGTCCGGCATGTAGTCGGCCCCGTAGTCCACAGCGTCGGGCCGGGGCTCAACTGGCACCCACCCCTCGCCGGGGCGGAGCTCGGCGAACCAGCAGAAGCTCACTGCGGCGCCCTCGCCGGGAACGAGGCCGGTCCACACGCCGCCGCCGCCGTGGCCGTGTCGACCAGAGCAGATGGCCTGAGGGAGGCCGGTCTGCGGGCAGTGGCTCTCCCAGCAGCCGGCGGCGTGCTCCGTGCCGACCTGCGCGCCGCAGCCGATGCAAGGCTCACCGCGAGAGAGGGTGAGCTCGGTCGCCATCAATGCCCCCCGCCCAGGAGGTGTGAAGGGGGGAACGCACGAACGCGTCCGGTCGGGGTGGAGTCGATGCTCGACATGAAGGCACCTCTTGACGTTGGGGGAGCGGGCGGGGCGCGGCTGCGCCCCGCCGGGCGATTGCCGCTACGCGGCGGTGCGGAACTCGACGCACGCCGGGAAGTCCGGCTTGATGTCCGGGCCTCGCCGACGCTGAACCTTGATGGCGCACTTCATGCGCGCCCTGCCGTCTCCGGCCACCCGTTCCACCAGGAAGGCGCACGCCCCGCAGCGGGAGATCGGCGTGGTGGTGCCCGGCTCTAGTAGCGGCTTGCGGGTGGCCGGGTGGATCCCACGGTCCAGCTCAATACGTATCGCTCCGCGGCCGACAATCGCCGGCGGAATGGTCAGGCTCATATGACTTCGTTCCTTCGAAAGGTGCTGGTGGGGTGGGGAGGGGGAGGGGTCTGCCCGGGCGGGGCATCCCGCCCGGGCGGCATCGCGGGGGTCGGACGCGGTCGATGTGGCCGTGCTACTGCCGGGCGATCCGCTTGCTCTCCCGCACAGCCCGGAGGCGATTGACCATCACGGGGTGGCGGGCGAGGGCTGCTTCGCTGTCCAGCAGCCCGTTGAGCAGCTGGTAGTAGCGCGTCGGCGAGATACCGAGGTCCGCTCGGATCGCCGCTTCCTTTGGTCCTGAGGCGACGGCGGTCGACCTGGGCCAGTATCGGTACTCGAAGTCCAGGAGGGTGGCGTCGCGCTCGCCAAGGGCCAGTCTGGCCGTGGGGGCACCCTCGGTCTCGGGTCGGCGGCCGTTCGCGCCTTCCGGCGCTGCCGGGGGCGGGGGGACGGTGTCCGGTGGCGTGCTCAATGGGTGCTCTGCCACTCGCCGAGGCCGATGGCCACCACGACGGCCAGGCACATCAGTTCGGCCTGGCTGTAGATGAACATCGCCGCGGCGGTCATCCAGGCGAGGTAGCGGAAGGCGTCCAGCACGATGTTCGCGGTGTTCTTGCTCAAGGGGGATCACTCCACTGGGAAGGTGGGCCGCTGCGGCGCACACTCAAACTATAAATGAACTCGTAGTGTTAAGCAATATTGGAGCTGGATTCGCCTCCCCGAGATGCGTTTCGAGTCCCCGGCGCAGGCGGTCGAGTGCCAGTCGCTGGTGAACCGCTTCCTCGATCGCTCTCCACACCAGACCTTGGGACGGGTCCTCCGGCACTCCGGGCTCGCCACGGTTGCCGCGGATGGCGATCACGGTCTCCCCCTGCGGCGGCCTCGCCCGGTGGACCATGATCAGCGTGGGCGTCCCATGGCCAGGGATGTACGCCCCCGATGTGTCGATCACCCAGGTCAGGTCCAGTCGGGAGAGGTAATGCTCGATGTACTTCTTGCCGAACTCGCGCTTCATGAACGAGTTGGCCGTGAGCTGCGCGATCGTTCCGGCCGGCCGGGCCAGGTTGGTCATCAGGGCGGTGAAGGGCAGCGCGAGGCTGTACTTGCCGCTGCACACCTGCGGGTAGGCGCGCCGGATCTGCTCGCGCACCTGGGCGTCGCGGACCGTGATGTAGGGCGGGTTGCCCACCACCGCGTGGTAGTGGCCCGGCTGGAGCAGCGGCTCGTCGGTGTCGAGCAGTGCGTCGGCCGCGGCGACCTGCACGGGCCAGCCGGCGGGCACGGCCGCGATGGGGCCGCCCAGGATGCCGGCGGTCGTCGCGAGGAGCCGGTACCGCGTCAGAGCGGCTGCGTAAGGGTCGAGGTCGACGCCGTGCACGGCCTGGAGGGCGCGCTCCAGGGAGCGTGCGACCGTGGCCCCGGCGTAGGGGGCCCGTCCCCGCGGCCGGTAGGCCCGGACACGGTGGAGGGCGGATACCAGGATGTGCCCAGTCCCGCAGGCGGGGTCGATCATCCGGACGCGGTCGGCGCCGACGTCGTCGAGCGCCGACTCGAGGGAGAGGTCGAGCAGCAGCTCCGCGACCCAGGGAGGGGTCTGGCACAGCGCCCTCGACTTCCGGGCGTCGGCCGACAGCGCCTGGTAGGCGTCTCCCAGGCGGTACCCGTCGATGCGATGACCGTCGTCACGGATCGGTGCGCCGCTCCACAGCCGGGCGATCAGCTCCCAGCCGGCCGGGCTGATCGGGTTCTCCCAGAGGGGGACGACCTGCGGGTCGGCGAGCGGTTCGAGCGCCGGGTGCGAGCCGGCCAGCGCGCCCAGGACGTGCCTGGTGTGATCAGGGCCGGCGCCGCCCTGGCCCGGCGCGGCGACGAGGCCGTGCGCGGTGGCGTGCTCGACCAAGGCGGCCGCGTGGGCCCAGGAGACTGCGGCCCTGGCGCCGACCTCGCCGGTGAGATCGGCGATCAGGCGTTCGCAGGCCCGGGGGGAGAGTGCTGCGGAAGAAGACACGGAGTTCCTTTCACTCGGAGGCGGTCTCCGCGCCGGATGGCGCGCGGAGACCGCCTCCGGGCTGTTCAGGTCGATGTTGGGAGAGCCCGTTCACGCGGCAGGCCCTGAGACGGGACTCCTCACGCTCCGGCTGCTCTGGTGCTGATCGTGCTGATCCGGGCGGTACGGCGGGTGTCGACGCCTCGGCCCTTGGGGCCGTTGACATGTGCCTTGACCCGGACCTTGATCTTGGGGCAGGTCCCTCCGGCTTCGACGATGGCCTTGTGGTCGCGGGGGTTCGGGCAGCGCCAGCTCCACCGGGCGTCGACGCTCCAGCGCAGCGTCTCGTCGGCCCACCTGCGGTCGTGCTCGGCCGGTACGTGCTCGCCGGTGAAGCGGGTCGCGGCCTCGCGGATCACGCGGACCGGCCGGAACTTCACGCGGAGCTTGCGGCCCTTGCCGGTCTTCTGCGTCACGGTCTGTTCGTCGTGCTCGAACGCGGGCCGCAGCGACCAGAACGCGAGGAGGAGGCCGACCAGGATGGACGCCGGTGCCGCGCCCCAGTGGGGGTGGTGTCCGTAGCTCTGGATCTTCGTACTGACCTCGGGGACGGCCAGGATCATGGCGTTGGGGCTGTAGGGGCTGCGGGCCCAGTGGAAGGGGAGCAGAAGCGGGGGGAGGGCCTCGTACAGGTCGGGTGTGCTGGTGAGCGCGGTCACGGACAGCTGGAGCTGGTCTCCGCTTCCTTCGGATTCCCAGGCCAGGCCGTGAATAGGGAGTTCGGAGGCGGCAGTGATCGGGACGGGGAAGTGCACGACGCCGACCGGCGCGGGCGCCTCGTCGGTGTTCTCCAGGAGGTAGCCGTCGGGGCTGGTGACCAGCTCGTGGTCGGTCATGGCCGTGGTGAGGGACGGCGAGGCGACCCACACCTGCGCCTGTTCGAGGTTCTTGGCCATCTGGAGGACCCGGTCCCGGTGAAGTTCGACGGCCCGCCGGTCGTCCCCGAAGTCCTCGCTGGTCCGGCTCAGGTGCATGGCCTGGATGAAGTCCAGGGCCACGGGCAGGCCGCGGACGGGCTTGCCGAAGAAGTCGGCGAGGTCGGCGCGCATCTGCTCCGCGGCTTCGGCGCTGTCCTCGATGCTCACGCGCTCATCTCCGCGGAGAGGATCAGCTTGCCGATCCGGGCGGGGTCGAGACCGTGGGCCTCGAACAGGCTGATGAACAGCGCGGTGACCAGGTCTGCGTCGGGCTGTTCGCGCAGCGGGAGCACGTGGCCGCAGTTCGCGCAGTGAAGCTGGACCTCGTCGGTCTGAATGTCGGTGATCTCCATGCGCGTTGCGCTGGGGCTGTCGGCGTCGACGATGTTGATCCATGCCGTGGCGGCGATGGAGGGGGTGGTGTCATCGCACTTCGGGCAAGGGCCGAACACGATCGGTACCTCCTGGAGGTGGCTGGCGGGTGGGGGGCAGCGCCCGGCCCGGCGGTGGCCGGGCGCCGTGTGCGGATGGGTCAGCGGGCGGGCTGCTGCTCCGGAAGCTCAGCGACCTGCTGCCCAAGGGGGGTGCGGAAGGGGTAGTGGACTGCACCGGAGACGCCCGTGTCGCCGTCGGTCGGCTTGGGGGTCCCGTTCGCGTCGCGGTATTCGGCGAGTCCGAGGTCGACAAGGGAGCTTGTCGTCTGCCAGGTCACGTTCGGCGCCAGGCGGCCGCTCGGTTCCACGCGGCGGGTCAGGGCGTACAGCTGCGGTGTGCTCAGGACGGCTCTGCGGCCCTCCACCGTGATGAATACCGGCCTCGTGGTCTCGGCCAGCGCGTCCTTGACCGAGAGGCGGTAGCCGTCGCGGTCCGTGCGGTAGGCGTACTCGTCGGTCAGCAGCGCGTGAAGGATCTTCTTGCTGATCTTGTCGGGCAGCCGGCCGTTCGGATCGGCGCACGCGGCCTTGAGGTGCTGGACGGCCCTCGGCGTCGGGGGTTCGGGGGAGGTCGTGGTCATGGGAGGCGTCTCCGAGTTCTCGGGGCGGGCGGGGTGTTACAGGCCCAGGGCGCTGATCAGGGCCCGGAACCGGTCCAGTTCGGGCCGGGGGTTTCTCCGGATGGTGCGGACGCGGAGGACAGGCACAGCCAGGTCCACCCCGAGCAGCACGTTCGGCCGGTCCGGGGCCGTCTTGATCCGGTAGTGGGCGGAGTCGATCATCCAGGCGTCGAAGTCGTCGGCGGGGCGGCCGGAGCGGGCGGAGTGGCCCTGGTCGGGTGCAACCTCCAGGCAAGGGCAGCTGGGGTCGTCGCACGGACGCCCCGCCGGATGCCTGGCCAGTGAGGAATTGGTGCGGTACGTCGCGGCGCTCCCGTTGAGCATGGGGCACCGCAGCTTGCTGTACGCCAGGCACTCCGGGTGGAGGGCGGGTTCGGGTGCGAAGCCGACCCGGACGTCCATCGGTCGCACCGCCAGGCAGAAGCGCTCCTCCAGCTCTTCTCCGCAGACCTGGCACAGGCGCTCGGTCAGTGCCTGCTGGGCCCTGACGGCGTCGATGGTGCCGAAGGCGGAGTGTCCGCCGTGCTGGTAGGAGATCCACGGGACGACGAGTCCGCCCACGAGCTGCCGGGAACGGCACCGGATGGGTACCGAGGGGCCCGCGGCCTGGACCGCGCGCCCGCCCGAGGCCGGGCACGGCGGTGGGGCGGGGTGTTGCGAGGAGGCTTCGACGATGGTGCTGGGCATGAGGATTCCTTCACGCTGGCGCGGGGCTGAGGCTGGCGATCAGCGGCGGCGCCGCCAGGCCGGACATGGGCACAGGGCTCGACGGTCGCCGCGCGCGCGTCCGTGGACGGATCGGCGGCACAGCAGAAACATAACATGCATTCATAGACTTAAGCAATCTCGTTCAACTCTTCGGCCCTGGCGGCGCACCGGGTGATGCCGGAATGCCGACGGCGCTCCACCGGGACGAAGCGACCTCGGCCCGCCCTGGAGGGATATCGGCTGGCGGCCGGTTCGGCGCGGAAGTCCGCCCATCGGCCGGCTGCCGCGCGCACCGGGCGCGTAAGTCCGGGACCCGGGACGGCCTCCGCCTGCCCGGAGCCAGCCGCGCACCCCTCGGCCGTACATGGGCTGACGGAGCGTTGGCCGCTCGCTCGAGGTCGGCCCGCTGCCCAGCAGGGGGCGCACCGTGCAGGGCGCCGCAGCCGACTACGTCGCGAGTTCGACGCCGCGGTGCGGCCCCGGGTGAAGCCGGCTGCCGGGCCGATCGGCGCGCCGCCGCACCGGCACTGCGGAGGCGCGCCGAGGCCGTCAGGCGGTGACGTGGAGGGCGCCGTCGCCCGCCAGGGCCACCGCGTAGCCGCGATCAGCGAGAAGCGCCGAACACAGGAGCCGCACCCCGCCCTCGATCCAGAGGCTCGGACCGACCGCTACGTGCGACTCCCACCACGACACGGTCACCGTCGTATCACTGCTCTCGACCGCGACCCCGACCGCCTGCGGTTCGCTCCAGTCGACCATCCGGACATGCTGGGCGAGCAGGTCGCGGACGGCGGCGGCACGGCGCACCGTCGCTTCCTTCCGCTCGCGGGCTGCGCCCCGCAGTTGGTGGGCGACCTCCGGGTCGACGGGCCGGAAGACCGTACTGCCGGAACCCGCGGAGGTGATCACGATCGCCCCCGTGGGCCCGGCCGCGACGCGGGAACTGCCGACCGCAGTGGCCAGCTTGAGGAGCTCGGAACGGCGAGAGACCTGCGCCGTGCCGCCGTCGGCCCCCTGGCCGACCGTCAACCGGAGGTAGTGGTCGTGCTGGACGGCCGCCAGGGCATGGCGGGCGTCGGAGAGTCGACGCCCGAGCTCGGCGGCGCCTGGGCCCAGGCCCGTCGCGTACGCGTCCAGGCGGCGCACCGCCTCGGCGTCGGTGTCGAACGAGCCCCGGCCCTGCTCGGCCTCCTGATGCACCGATCGCCGGATCCAGTCGATGATCTCGCCGAGGTACGGAGCGGAGAAGGGGGCGCTGCGCAGAAGGCCGAGAAGGTTGTTCGCATCGGTTTCGGGCGTGACGGGGCTCGGCATGGCGTACTCCAGGGGATGGATGGTGGAGCGCGGGGGCGAGCGGCGGGGAGCGCGCCGCCGCCAATGCCGTGACCATATATGAACTCATAGCCTTAAGTAATTAATGGCCCAGGAGGTGCCTCGCATCCACCAGGCGCCCGGCGCGGATCTCCTCCAGGCCGGTCCAGCGGGCACACAGCGCCATGACCTCCTGCGAACCGTCGGGCAGCGCCAGCCGGATCGCCTCATGGGTGAAGGTGCGAGCCAGGTACATGCTCTGCGGCCTCTCCTGGGCCACCAGGGGTGACGATGGCCGGGTGGCCCGGTCCTTTCGGTAGCGCGCGTTCTCATTCAGGAGGAACGGGCAGCCGGCCGCGGGGTGGGTGGCGGCGAAGACCGCGCACGGTACGCACATCGGTGGATCCATCGCGAGGTGGTGCTCGACCACCTGCGGCCCTCCGATCACCGCCCGCACCAGCGGCAGTGGTTGCCCGCACAGGCCGCACAAGTGCTCGATGATCGCCTTGGCCCGCCGGGGCCCGTTCAGCTCGGTGAAGTCCGGCGCCCCGTCGGCCCCCAGCGCGGTGACGAAGCTGATCGGATAGCCGCGCGCGTCCTTCGGCCGGGCGGCGATCGGATCCGGCAGTTGAGCCGCGAGGCGGCGCTCGATCGCTGAGCCGGAGTCGGCGCTCACACTTCCTCCCCGCGGTGGGCCTCGATGAAGGCGGTCCACGCGTCGTGTTCCTCGCCGGTGAAGATGAGCGCCGGAGCCTGTTCGGACAGACCGAAGCAGGTGTCGCACTCGGGCGGGACGGAGATGCTGGCGTCGTCGGAGACCCGCTCGGACAGCCATCGCCCGCAGACCGCGGGGGCACCGCCGGCATCGAACGCCCCGACGGCCAGGTGCAGCTCCCCGCCGTCCGCGCTCAGCCCCGGAGTGACCGGGACGAGACCGGCCGCGGCAACGGGGGCTGGCGCATCGCCGCCTGCGGCATCACGCGCTTCCTCGGCCTGGACCTGCAGAGCGCCGCCCAGAAGCCGCAGTGCGTCGTCCACGTGCCACAGGCTGAGGTGCAACAGGGCGCTGACTGCTCCCCGGATGCGGAGGTCGGCTTCGTCGGGCGCGGGGTGCGGCGTGAACCGCTCTCGTTCGGCGAGGAGGAGCAGGAGCAGCCGGCCGCCCCCCTGCCCTTGGACCCGGGCGTCCAGGAGATGGGCGAGGCTGGTGAGGCCGTCCCGGACGGCGGCCGCGACGGCGGCAGAGTTGCCGAGGTCGGCCCGGTTCAACAGTCCGCTGTCCAGGAGGGCGGACTGCACGGCGTCGGCTCGGCGCGCGTCGTCCCGGGGCAGGGGAACGGCCAGGGCGTCGATCAGTCGTTGGGCGTCCGCACGGGAGTCGGCGGGAGTACGCATGGTTCGGTGTTCCTCTCGGTCGGGGCGGCTGCGGTCCTTCAGGGACAGGGCCGCCAGACAGTGCCGCGGTAGGCGTGGCCGGGGTATCCGGCCCGCGCCTTCGCCAGGTGGTCCTCGTACGTGCGGGCCCCGCACTTGCACGTCATGGCTCTCTCGTCGTCAGGGGGCGCCTGCGCGCCCGGACGGTGGCGGCCGGCCTACAGCGCGGGGGCGTGATCGGCCAGCCATTCCTTGGCGGCGATCCGGTGGGCGTTCTCGGGGAAGGCCAGGTAGAAGTCCAGCAGCCCCCTGCTGCGGGCGGCCGGATCCCCGTACGGGAACAGGTCGTAGGTGAGCTTGTACTCGGCGGAGACTCCGGTCATGCGGCGCTCGCGGAGGCTGTAGGTGCGCGCGATCGTCAGCTCGACGTCCTCGGCCGCCGCCAGTGTCGGGCAGACCATCAGCGCGTACGCCGCGCACCGCGGGTGGACCGGGGGCTCGATGTAGAACGCGGCGTTCGGGCCGCCGATGAACACCAGGCGGCTCGTCGCCTTGATCGCCCTTCCGCAGATCCCACAGAGGCGCTGCGACATCAACTCCCGCTGGCGGGGCGGGCACTGGTCGCCGAACGCGGCCGTTCCACGGCCGGGCTCGCACGGGCACACCACGTGCTCGCCCAGTTCGGCGCTCAATCTGACGGCCAGCTGCCCGTCACCAGCGCCGGGCTCATGCCAGGGCGTGTTTCTGGGGACCGGACGCCCGGCGGTGTTGCGCGGGAGCCGCGCGACGTTCGGCGGCATGGGTATGGATCGCCAGTGAGCGGTCAAGGCCGTTCCTCCGTTGGAGAGTTGGGCGCCTGCTGGCGCGTGATGTCGCTTCCCCCGCCCGCGGGGTCTGCGATGACGCTCGCACTCAGGGCGAGCACCACGGAGTCCGCCACCTCTTCGGCGAGTTCGGCCTTCGCCTCGTTGCGGGCGATGCTGTGGTCGGTGTCTCCGTAGTCGGGCTTCGGGGCCGGCGCGTACCAGGCGACGGCGTCAACGGCCGCCCGTACAGCGGCCGCGAGCTTGTCGCGGTCCGCCTCACGGACGAGTCGATCCAGGTCGGGGACGAGCATGACGTACTCCGGTGTCTGATCTCGGTGCGGCACAGCTCCGGCTGGCGCCCGGGGCGACAGCCCATCTGCGAGGAGCCGGCCTGCCGCTCGCGGATCTGCAAGCCGCAGAGTGCTCCGCTGAGTCACAGGGGCATCCGGGGACTCTTCGTCGCCCCGGACGATCTAAACCATATGCAGACTCATAGCTTTACGCAACCTCGCCAATGTTCTTGACGTGCAGCGTGACGCTATGACAACTTGTCAATGCGTCGCGGCGGACAGTCCGCGGCCCCCGCCCGGCAGTTTCCCGCGCCGCGCCCCTTCCTTCCCGGCTCCGCCCACGTGCGGCCGCCGCCCCAGGCCCCAGCGGCCCCGCAGAAAGAGACCTCCATGCGTTCTTCCTCCGCCTCCCCCCGCCCCTACGCCGACCTCGGGCCGTGGCCCGCAGACGCCGAGCCCGCGCCGAGCCTGGACGAGAAGGCCATGGACCGCGCCGCCGGCGTCGTCCTCGGCGCGGCGTCGGGCGACGCGTTGGGCGTCCCGTACGAGTTCCAGCCCAGCATGAGCGACAGCCGGTTCCCGGAGATGAAGGGCGGTGGCCCCTTCAACTTCGCCCCCGGTGAGTACAGCGACGACACCCAGATGCACGTGTGCATCGCCGAGGTCGCCGCGACCGGCGCCGATCTGCGCACCCCGGAAGCACTGGACGCGATCGCCACGAACTTCCTTCGCTGGTACGGCAGCGGACCGGCCGACGTGGGCAACCAGACGCGAAGCGTCCTGAGCGCCACGGCGCGCGGCAAGGGGCACTCGCCCTCCGAGGTGATGCTGGCCGTCTCCCGCCGGTACGCCGCCGCCAACCCGAGGAGCAGCGCCGGGAACGGCTCGCTGATGAGGACCGGCGTCGTCGCGCTCGCCTACCTGGACGACGCCAACGCCATGGCCGAAGCCGCGAGGCTGGTCAGCGAGCTGACCCACGCCGACCCCGACTGCGCCGAGGCGTGCATCCTCTGGTGCTCCGGTATCAGGACCGCCGTCCTGACCGGCACCTTCGACGGTGTCCGAGAGGGCCTTGAGCTCCTGCCCGACGCGCGCCGCAGCGTGTGGGCGGCTCGCCTGGACGAGGCCGAGGCCCACCCCCCGCGCCACTTCCAGCGCAACGGCTGGGTGGTCGAAGCCCTCCAGGCCGCGTGGTCCGCCATCGTCCGCACGCCGGTGCCCGAGGACCGGCCGGAGCAGGGCGGCTTCGCCGCGCAGCACTTCCAGCTCGCGCTGGAGGCCGCCGTGCGCAGCGGCCGCGACACCGACACCGTCGCCGCCATCGCCGGTGCCCTGCTCGGCGCGCGCTGGGGCAGCTCGGCCATCCCGCTGGCTTGGCAGCGCAAGGTCCACGGCTGGCCGTCCAACACCAGCGCCGACCTCGTCCGTCTCGCTGTGCTGACGGCCCGCGCCGGGCAGAGCGACCGCGACGGCTGGCCCTCCGCACCCCGGGTCACCACCCCGCTCTCCTCGGGCAAGGCGTTCTCCGTTCAGCACCCCCGCGACCCCGGGCTCTTCCTGGGCAACCTGGCCCTGACCGAGTACACCGGTCCCGCGCCGGTGGACGCGGTGGTCTCCCTGTGCCGTGTCGGCTCCGACCCGATCCTGACCGGCGCCGATGTCGAGCACTCCCGCGTGTGGCTGGTCGACAAGTCCGGCGCGAACTCCCACCTCCACTTCACCCTCGATCAGGCCGCCCGCGAGGTCCTGCGGCTCCGGCAGGAGGGCAAGCGAGTCCTGCTCCACTGCGTGGCCGGACGAAGCCGCACCCCCGCCATCGCGGCCCTGTACAGCCACCTCGCCGACGGCGTTCCGCCCCTGGACGCGCTGCGAGAGGTCAACCGGGCGCTCGGCAACTACTGGACGCTGCCGAACCACCCCGAGATGCTCGACGCGGTCTTCCAGCTCGCCGGTGAGGAGCCCCAGCGGGCCGCCTTCCGCCAGGCCCGGCGGCCTCGTCGGTGGCGCGAGCTGATTCACCGTCGCTGAAACGCAGTGCAGCTGAGCTGCGAACGGGGTGTGGCCCCCAGGGATTCTTCCGATGCTGTTGGCGAAATGCTTGAGGGCCCGCCCGGCATGGGCGGGCCCTCGTTTCTTGTGGTGTGGTGCGTGACGAGGCTGGTCGGCAGCCTGGGCGACGTTGGTCGGCAAGGGCATGCCAGCGCGCGGCCCGGTACCGGGTAACTACTGGCAGAGTCCGGTGTCGTGGGCCAGGAGATCGAGGCAGTTGCTGATCATCCACCGTGCGCCTGACCGTTGTTGGCTCCGGATTGGGGAGCACGTGTTGCGGCCGAGCAGGAGCCGGCTAGGCGCCTTCGGTCTCAGTGGCCGTGTCGTATACGCGGGGGTACGCGCGGTACAGCTCGACCACACCGGCGAGGTTCTCGAAGCCGAGCTTGTCATAGATGCGCTGGCGGTAGGTCCTCACCGACTTCTCCGAGAGGCCCGTCACTTCGATGATCTTGACGGTGTTGGCCCCTGTCCCGAGCAGCTTGGCGATCGACCGCTCTTGGTTGGTCAGCGCGTCCGCCTTCTCGTAGGCGGCTGCTAGGTCGGCGGCCGTGTACTCGAAGCTCGCCATCGTCTCCGCGGTGGTGGAGAACACTACTGGGCCGAAGTTGTACAGGGCCACGACGTCGTCGAAGTTCTCGTAGCCGATCGTCTTCAGGATGCTCTCCTTCGCCGTGGCCACGGCTTCCTCCGAGAGGTTCACCGCTTCGGCGACCTCCGCGGTGCTCGATCCCGTTGCGATCAGCTTGACGATCGACCGCTCTTGGTCGGTCAGCTTCCGTGCGCGCACGCCGGCTGCTACGTAGTCCTGGCTGGTCATAGGGCACTTCTCCCTTGCCTTGGCGTTGGTGCTGTGTGGCCGCAGGTGCGGCATGATCCAGTTTGTGGGCTCAGGGGTCGTCGGCGGAGGAGATCGAGACTTTCAGTGGAATGGTCCCTCGGTGGGGAGGACGGTTGCTCTGCGTACGGCCTGTCGCAGTGGCGGCGAAACGGTCTGACGTGCGGTCAGCGGCCCTGGGAGCACCAAGGGGCGGAGTCCGACTCGGAGAGCCCCGTTCCGTCCTCGTCCCGCTGCTCGGCCGTGCCATGTCGGGCGGGCCGCCGGAGCCCGCATCGCACGGGAGGGAAGCGGGCGCCGGCCACTTCGACTTCCACTGCCAGCATCCGGCTCTACCCGCGCGTACGGGTGTGCGGGTACGGGGGAAGACCGTGACCTTGCGGTGGGGTGGGCGGTTGAGCAGGGCATGAAGACACGCACCCTGCTGGGGGCCGCGGCCCTCGCGGTCCTGCCCGCCCTGTTGCTGGCCCCTTGCGCCCACGCGGAGCAGGACGGCCCCATCGGGCTGGCCCTCCCTGGTTCCTCGGCCGGAGCCGAGGACGGCGACGACGGGCAGAGCATCGACAGCCAGGACCAGGAGGGCGCCTTCGGTTCCGGTGTCTTCGGCAACGGGCTGCTCGGCGGTGCCAAGAAGCCGGGTCTCGGTCACGCCCGCCCGCTGCTGGGCGACAACTCCACCACGTTCGAGGTCGTCCAGCAGTCGCAGAACGTCCTGAACGCGGTGAACCACGCGAGCATCAAGGACTCGCTCCACACTTCCATCGGGAAGCAGCCGACCACGGTGTTCGGGGCGGTCACCAACGCCGTGGGTGCCCACCAGGGCATCGGACACGGCCTGCTCGGCAAGCCCAGCATGGGCTTCTCCCACCTCCTGGGCCCCGAGCCGCTGGACGGTGACTCCTCGGAGCCGCTGGAGGAGTCCGAGCAGGCGTTCAACTAGCTCTTCACCCTGCACCCCGACCTGATGGCGCAGGCCGCCGTCAGCCAGGTGTCCAGCGTCGGCTCCGGCGTCTACTCCAGGATTCCGGACGTCGCGATCATCAAGGAGGCAGTGACCGGGGCGAAGCCGCGGGAGGCCAAGGAGGAGGGGCCGGGGCGGGGGTGGCACTCGACGAGTCCGAGGAGCCTCTGTCGCACTGACGGCCCTTCCCGGTCAGCCGCCCGGTAGAGGTCGGGGCCGCTGGCCGGGGCATCCGCTCGCGCCCGGGCAGTCGGAGGCGGAGCTTCGGAAACCCGGTCTCCTGGGTGTTGCCCAGGGACCTGCACGGAGGCCGGCGGCTTGCCCGGCCCTGGTACCCCTCACGAGCAGAGGGCCGTCAGAGGTGAGGTGCGGGTGCGGGACCGGGGTGTACCGGCTGTCCATGCGTAGAGCCGGGTGAGGTTGAGGGCGGTCGCGGTGAGCTGGTGCTGCAGGCGGGTCTTGGCGAGTCCGCGGTAGCGGGCGCGGCGCAGGCCGGCGGTGCGGACGGCTTGGGAGATGGTGCCCTCGATGCCGTTGCGGGCCGCGTAGCGGGCCTGCCAGGTGTCGCTGCCCTGGTCGGCACGGGCTTGGCGGATCGCCTCGTGTTCGGCGCGGGGGCGCAGGGTGAGTTCGCGCCGTTGTCGGCCCGGATGGGGCCGGTGAGGGTGATGCCGTGCTCGCGGGCGGCGGTGACGAGCCGGGCGCTGTCGATGTAGCCGGCGTCCAGGAGGTGCTCGCCGGGCAGCAGACCCTTGGAGGCGAGGGCGTCGTGGATTCGGTCGGTGGCCCGGTTGTCCTGCACGGTGGCGTCGCTGGTGAGCACGTTGGTGATCAGGTTCGGGGTGGCGGGGTCGCAGGTCTCGGTGAGGTGGACCTTGAAGCCGTCCCACGTGACGTCGCGCTTCACGCTCGCGCGGGCGTCCGTGTCGTAGGGGCTGACCAGGCGTATCGCTCCGGGCGGGCAGTCGGCGCGCTCGCGCCAGCGCACCCGGCCCTCCGCGTCGACAACGAACTGCTGGACCCAGGCGCGGCGCAGGACCTCCACCGCCGGGACCTCCCGCAGCCCCACCGGCACCCCCGCGGCGTGGAGGCCGGTGAGCAGGAGGGTGCCGTCGCGGCCGGCCTGCTCGGCCAGTTCACACCGCTTGGCCTGGCCCGACGGCAGCCGGTACTCCTCCGGGCGGCCGGTGTAGCGGGTGAGGGTGTCGGGGTCGGTGTTGGCGGCCAGCCAGTGCGGCGCGGTGGCGGCCAGGGAGTTGAGGGCCGCGCGCAGGGTCTCGATGACGAACTCCAGCCGGTTCAGCGAGCGGACCGCGGCCAGGACGTGGGTGGAGTCGCTGCGGGCCCGCCCCGGCGCCCGCAGCAGACCGACGCTCTTGGCCACCTCCAGGATCCGGTCGAAGAGGCGCTGGCCGGCGTCGGCGTCGACCAGGCGGGCACGGAACTCGCTGAGGACCGAGTAGTGGAAGCCGGGGTCGGTCAGCTCCAGGCCGAGGGCGTACTTCCAGTCGATCCGGCCGCGCACCGCCAGCGCCGCCTGCCGGTCCGGCAGCCCTTCCGCGAACTGGAGGACCGAGACCAGCGCGAGCCGGCCCGGCGACCACGCGGGCCGGCCCCGTGCCGGGAACAGGTCCGCGAACTCCTCGTCGTGGAACAGCACTCCCAGCTCGTCCCGCAGACGGATCGTCAGGCTCCCCTTCGGGAAGGCCGCCCGGGCCACCCGGGCGGTCTCCTCCGGCACACCGCAGTCATCCAGCACGCGCATCGACATCGAACCCCACCCCAAACGACAACGTCGGCCCCCAAGACCACAACCAGGTCTCGGGGGCCGACGACACGCAGGCTCCGAATTCGCCAACAGCATCGGATTCTTCCCTGGGGGCCACACCCCGTTTCTGTGCCCCGCCGTCCAGCCGGTCAGCTCCTCTTCTTCCGGTTCGGGCGCCGCGTCCGGCCGGCACGCACCCGTCCCTGCCCCCTGCGGGAGTACACGTGCCTGGTGATCGTCTCCAGGTACCACATGTCCTCGAACACCTCAGGCCGCTTCCGGTCCCCCGGCGTCCGGTCCGGTGGCTCCAGGTGGCCCTGCCGCTTGTAGTTCTGCGCCGTCGCCCGGGGCAGCGGCTCGCCCCGGGTCGCGTTGCCAAGGATCATCCCGTAGCCGCTGATGTCGTAGAGGTCCTTCGGGTTGCCCTCCGGAGGCGGGATGACGACCTTGGGGCCCTCGCCCTTGAACTCCGCCCAGACGTGCGACCGGTGCTCTTCGACCCAGGTGTCGACCTCGGGGGAGCGCCAACGGCCGGGTTCCGCCTCGGCGGGAAAGCCCTCGACCTTGGTCCAGGTGTCCACGGTCGTCTCGGCGACCTTGTACCGCAGCGCCAGGCCGGACTTCCCCAGCAGCTCGTCCCCTACGGAGGCATCCTCCGCCACGGCCGCGCCGGCAGGCTCCGCCTGCGCGGCCGCAGGGGCCACCGCGGAGGCGACGGCCCGGCCGGGCCAGGACTGCGGCCGGCTGACCTTGACCCAGGCGTCCACCTGCTCCGCGTCCCACTCCCCGTCCGCGACGGGAATGGGAAAGTTCAGCAACCTCACCCAGGCGTCGACCGTCCGCTCGCTCTCGCCGTAGGTCTCCCCGATCCCCGCGCGGGTCAGCCGCGCCGCAGAGGGCTTGCTGGTGCTCACTACTTCACCGTCCTGTCGAACTGGGTGCAGACACCGAAGGCCGGAGCGGTGTCTGCCATCAGCGGGCTCCACCGAGCTTGCCGGGGCGGCGGATGAAGGTGTAGGCGGTCGAGCGGTACCACATGGGCTCGTCGACGGCCGGCTCCTGCCCGTCGCCCGGCGTCCGGTCCGCCGGCGCCAGCAGCCCGCCGTACTGGTACGTCCGCATCGACGTCACGGTCGTGGCCTTGCCTCGCCCGCGCACCTTCCCGTCGAGCTTGCCGATCTCCTGCAGGGTCAGCAGGTCGGTGTCCGCGCCCGCCGGCAGCTTCAGGTCATCCCGCAGCGGCCCCGGAGCCTCGGCATCCCGGCGGGGAGCACGCGCTGCTGCTCCCAGGCGCCCCGGGCGGCGGATGAAGGTGTAGGCCGTCGAGCGGTACCACTTGGGCTCCTCGACGGCCGGCTCCTGCCCATCCTCCGGCGTACGGTCCGCCGGCGCCAGCAGCTTCTGCGACAGGTAGTTCTTCAAGGTGCCGACGGTGGTGGCCTTGCCCCGCCCGCGGGCCGCGCCGTCGAGTTCGCCGATCTCCTGCAGGGTGAACAGGTCGGTGTCCGCGCCCGCCGGCAGGTCCAGGTCGAGCAGGTCACCGGTGCCGGCACGCGGCTTCGGTGCCGCCGGCCGCTGACCGTCTTCCTCCTTGCGCACCGTTGCACGGCGGGTGCGCCGCGGCCGGGTGATGTAGGCGTAGGCGGTCTCGCGGAACCACATCGGCTCGGTGACCGTCGGCTGTCCGCCGTCGCCGGGGGTGCGGTCGGCCGGCGCCAGGATCGCCTTGGACGGGGACAGGTAGCTGCGCAGGGTGGCGACCGGAGTGGCGTCCCGCTTCAGGGCCCGGCCCTCGAGCTCACCGATGCGGCGCAGCGTCAAGAGATCACGAGGACCGCCCTTGGGCAGATCGAACGGATCCTTCTTGCCCTGCTGCGACTGCACCCACGTCCCGAAGTGGTGCTCACGCAGCCACGCGTCGACCTCGTCCTCGTCGTAGATCTGCTGTCCACCCTGGCCGGCCGTGAAGAGGACGTCGGGGAAGCCTTCCTCCTGGGACCACTTGAAGGCGGACGTCCGGTCGACGTTGTACCGCTCCGCCATCCTGTCGAAGTTGGTGTGCTTGCGCTCGTAACCTGCGGGAATCATGATCGCTCCATCGGGGCCAGCTGGGCCGGCGGTAGTGCCGGACCGCCCACGGGGGCGACCGGGCTCTGTCTGTGGTCACGGCCGACGGATCCATCCGTCGGCAGCTCTTGTGTGCTGGCCGAGAGCCGCAGGGAGCGACCTCGCCAGCGAGATTACCCAAACTCATAGACTTCCGCAATGTGACGCGGCGGCGTGTCCGCGCGGTGCGGAACGCCGCGAGGGCGGGTCCAGCTGAGTGCTGGACCCGCCCTCGCGCCGGCGTCGGGCATCCGGTCACGATGCCAGGCGGTATGCCTTCTCGGTCGCGCGCTTTTCCTTCTTCGCATCCAGGGCCCGCTGGCGGCTGGAGAAAGTGTCCGCGCCCTGGAGCTTGAGAAGATGCGGAATTCGATTAGCTGGAATTCCGACGAGGGGTGACTCGCTGAGCACCGACAGGAGGTCGGACTCGGTCTGGTCGGAGTATCCGGCGGCGATGAGTGCCTCCACATCGGGAAAGACGTCGGCATGCCTCTCATTCTTGAGGTCGATGAGGTGATCCTCGCGTCCGCCGAGGCTGTAGCACCAAAGGAAATTGTCGGGAGCGTCGCCCTCGACCAGGCGTCGGAACCGGGAAATCTCCTTGGTGTAGCAGTAGAAGCGAACGTTGGGCGCGCCCCTCATAATGCGCATCCATGCCAACAGGTAATCGTCCGAGAAAAAATCTCCGGAATCGTGCAAGCGAATCCACTTCCCGTCGTAGCGGGAGTGCTTCAACTCCTTCGCCATGCGCTCCTCCCACTCCTTCGGGGAATCCCGGCAAAGCAGAAGGTTGCGAATGTGAGCGGCGCGGACGTTCTTGAACCTGTAGGCCCCGACCCGGGCATAGCAGAGATCTGCACAAGCGCCCGCCTGGCTGCACACATTGAAATTCTTGCCATCGGGAAGTTTGATGACGAAAGCCGGTAGGGTCCAGTTGAAAATACCCTCCTTCCGAAGCTGCGAGTTTTGCGTGAGAAGCCTTTTCTCGGCCGGCTTCTTCGTCGTGGTGGTGGATTCCAGCGTGGTGGTCATTTCATCGTCTCGCAGAGGTCGGGGATGGTGGCTCGCTCGCCGGGGCAGAAGGGGTGCGGGGCGGTGCAGGCGTGCACGCCGAGTGCGGTGACCCCTCCCTCGGCGCGGGCCAGGACGGCGAAGCCCTTGGCCAGTGCGGTCCGGGACGAGCCCCGGTGCTTGCCTCCGAACTGGAGGTCGTCGCCGTGGGAGGAGATCTGCGCCAGAGCGTCGGAACGGGCGCGGTCGATCTCGTCGGCGGTCGCGTTCCGCTGCTCCGCGATGAACATCGGGACCATGAACAGCAGCCAGTCGGCCAGGCGTTCGCGGAATCCGTCGTCCGACGGCGCGCCGGTCCGGGCCTCACGGTCGAGGAGTACGAGGCCGAAGGGGCCGTGGGAGTCAGCGGTCATCGCGGGCTCCCGTGTCGGAGCCGTGGACTGACGGGCTGATGTCGAGGATGTCGACGAGCGCGACATCGGTGACCCGGTCCAGCGTGGCGTCGGTGCACGCGGCGGACAGGACGCCCGGCTGGAGATCCTCGACGTAGCGGCGGATCGCTGCGGGGTCGGCGCTCGAACCCTCGGGGAGGCTGAGGGCGACGTCGTAGAGAGCGGTCCGGGCCGCCTTCACATGCACGACGACGGTGGTAGGGGCGGAGGAGTTCACAACTGCTCTCGCTTCTTGAGGAGGCGGGCGACGTCGGCTCGCGGACGCGACGGGGACGGTCGGCGCTCGCGGCCCGGACGGGTTCCGCACCAGATGGAATGCGCCGGCGTAGGGGCGCGGCGCGCCGTTCATGCAGGGTGCCCCCGGCTCGAAGAGCCGAGGGCACCTGGGACGTACTGGGGCACCGGGGACGGCGCCGGGGCGAGCCGGTCAGTCGCCGCGTACCGGGCAGTGGGCACGGTGGACGGGCGAGGAGCGGAACTGAGGGGCCTCGCGCTGCTCCCGGGCCTCCATGAGCAAGTCACCGAAGTCCGCCAGGGAGTCGATCGCGACGGAGGGGACCGGAGACAGGCAGGCGTAGCACGGCGCGATCACGCTGAAGGCGAGCCGGGTGGCCCCCGCCTCGTAGGCGGCGATGAAGAAGTAGCGCCGTCGGCCGTGCGAGAGCTGGACGCGGGCCGCGCGGTAGTGCTGTGCACCGGGGAACAGCGGGTGGTTGGCGTCCTCGTACACGCTCAGCCGGATGCTGTCGTCCAGCCCGAGCCGGTGGCGGAGCAGTGCGGCCACGCCCTCCAGCTCGGAGTCCGCGTCCAGGATCGTGGGCTCCGAGCCGGACGGGATGCCGCTTTCCAGGCCGGTCGCGCGGGCGATGGCGGCCCGGAGAGCCGCGTCCTCTATCGCGTCCAGATCAGGGCTGATGGTTCCGGGCATGGCGTCTCCTCGACGGGGATCACGGAAGGGGGGCGGGGCCCGAACCGGCCGGGAGGGGGTGGCCTGGTCCGGGCCCCGTGGCCCCGCCGCCCGGGGGAGTGGCGGAGGGGCGAGCCGCGCGAGGCGGCTCCTACGGAGTGGTCTTCGGTGTGAGGTGTTCTCCCGCCCTCACGGCAATGACTATACGCACACTCATGGAATTAAGCAACATGCGCCACTGTGGTTTCCGTCGGCCCTCACCGGTGCCGGGTCCACGCGCCAGGGGGTGGGCCGCACTCGGTGGCCTCCGGGGGCTGGAGGCCACCGAGTGCGGGTGGCTGCGCGGGCTAGGCGGCGAGCGAACCGACCCGGTCCAAGATCTCCTGCGCGCAGGCGAACGCTTCCCGCTTGTGCCCGTAGGAGGGGACCCGCAAGTGCATGCATTCGTGGGCGAGCGCGCGGTCGGCGTCCTCCCTCGTCGACACCATGTTCAGGTTCATCACCATGAGCGGCGTCTCCAGACGGGCGCCGGGCTCTCCCCGGTAGACCTGGGCAACGTAATGGGGGTGGAAGGCCAGGCCGGTGGCCTCGGCGTACCAGGCGGTGTCGAAGGTGAGGGCGAACGGCCGCTCCGCCGCCTGGCGGAACAGCTCAGCGCGCCCCCGCAGCCAACGCGTGTCCGCCGGCAGCTGGGCCTCGCGGGGAGGGAGCCGGCTGACCAGGGCCTCGTGCCGGGCGACGGTCAGAGGGTGCCCGCGGTGGTAGGTCATCGGGACTCACCACCCTCGCCGGCCGCCAGGCACTGCGCCAGGTGGAGCAAGTCCTCGGGGGCCATCCCGAAGTGGCCCGCCAGGCCCTCCAGGAGAGCGCCCTCCAGGACGAGGAGGGCCGGCCGAGATGCCTGCACAGCTACCGAGGCGGCGTGGGCGGCCTCCACGACGTCACGTTCCACTCCGAAGAGCACCGCGAGACCCTCGGCTGCCTGCGGGGCCAGCGTCTTCGTGCGTCCCTGTTCGAGCATCGCGTACGTGCTGCGCTTGCGTCCCGCGGCCGCGGCCGCGTCCGGCTGGCTCGCGCCCGAGCGTTCGCGCAGCTCTCGCAGGGTCACGACGGTCGGCCGGCACAGGTCGGCGACCTGGCACTCGAGGGCTTCGGCCAGGCGCGAGAGGGTGCCCGGGCCCGGCAGGCGCTCCTCGGCCTCGTACTGGTTCAGGACCGTCACGGTGACGGCGACCTTGGAGGCCAGCTCGTTCGGGGTCCATCCACGCCGATCGCGGGCCTGCGCCAGGCGCTGGCCGTCGAAGCTCATGACGCCCCGTCGCGTGGTCCGCATGCTGGTACCTCCTCCGTTCCTTCGGTGCCGGCCCGGGGGCCGGCGGAGCGCCGCCGGCGAGCTGCCGGCGGCGGGACCATCATGCCAAGACGTTGCGGGCCGGCCGGTTGCCGTGGCCGCGGTCACGAGAACTGCCCGTGCCACGAGTCGGAGTCCAGGGCGTCGAGCTGCGCTTCTTCCTCGCGGGTGAGCCGGTCGGTGAAGCGGTCCCAGCGCTGCAGCTCGGCCAGGAGGTCGCCTTCGGCCGGCTGCACGATCGCGGTCTCGCCGGACTGCAGGAGCAGAACGACGTCGCCGTTCTCCTCCAGCCGGGCCTGCGTCCAGTTCAGCCCCCGGCGCCGGGTCGCGCTGAGGTTGAACAGGTAGCCGAGTTCCGCGGACTCCGCTCCGCCGACGAGCGGCCGTATCCATATCAACTGCGGGTCGTCCTCGTCGACGCGGTGGTGACGGGCGAGGGCCTGCAGGAACACCTCGGTGCCCTCGTCGTCGAACACCCTCAGCTGCGCGCCGGCGTCGACCGGATCCCCGCTGCTGCTGTGACGGCCGGCGATGAGATCGGCGAGCCGGGTCTGCCAGGTAGTGCTCATGCGGACATTCTCCTTCTGGGCGGGTGGGCCGGTGGCCTCAGTGGTTGCTCTTCACGACGTCCTCGACGGGCTTGCCGCCGAGGTGGGTGATGCCGCGGGCCTTGAACGACTCCAGCAGCGCCGTGCGCTGGTGCGCGTAGTGGCAGACGATGCGGCTGGGGGCCTCCGCGCCCAACAAGTCGATGCCGTCGCGGAACATGATCTCGTTGTTGGACGCGTTGTGCGTGGCGATCTTCAGAGGGTCGCGGGTCAGTCCCGACGCCTTCTTCTTGTCCGGGCTGACCCCGTACTTGTCCCCGTTGTAGGCGTAGTAGTCGGACCGGCGCATCAGGACGGACGGGTCGTCCCAGATCAGCTGGCCGCCGTAGCCCGACGCCGGGGTGTTCGAGACGCGGAGGAAGACGGAGTTCGCCCCGCCCGTGTACTTGTCCTGCTGCTCGGACATGCCGATGCCGCCGCCGATGCCCATGACCGCGCGCTTCTCCGTGGAGGCCAGCACCCCGGTGCCGAACAGGGCGACCATGTCGCCGCTGCCGATGCTGTGCGTCAGCGACCGGCCTTTGTACGCCTCCTTGATCTGTGCCGTCTTGCCCGTGACGTCGAACCGCGACCACGTCAGCCAGCCGCCGGACGTCGCCGGCGTGGGGTCGTACCCGGCGCTGGCCGCCAGCGCGTCCCCGCTGTCGAAGCCGGTCGCCTTGGCGACGGCCTCCCGGAGCACCTTCACCTTCTTCGGCAGGACCTTCTGCGCGGCTTCCAGCTGTATGCGCTTGACCTGGTAGTGGAGCTCGTCCTCCCCCAGCCCGATCAACGACTCGGCGCGCTGGTGCACGATCTCCTGGACCTGCAGGTCCTCCAGCCCCTTGGCCTCCTCGAAGGCCGCCTTCATCCCGGGAGCGTTCGCCAGGTTCTGCGCGGTCACGTTGTTGGACAGGTAGGTCCATTCGCCCTCGGCGGCCGTCATCGGGGCGTTGACCAGGTGCAGCTGCTCCAGCCGGTCGACGAGCTGCTTGCCGTGTCCGGCGCCGACGGGCGCATGTACCTCGAGCTGGCCGCGCATCGAGAACTCGGTGCTGTGCGGGTCGTTGGCGGCGTACGGCCGGTAGACCGCGCTCCAACCGTCGCCCAGGTCGATCGCGTACTCCTTGCCGTTCGCCTTGCTGCGGCTCTTGCCGTCCCAGGACGTCTCGCCGCTCTGCTCGTCGAGCGAGGCCTTGATGCGGCTGGCGTCGCGCAGCTGCGCGGTGAGCATCCCCGGTTCCGGCTCGTCCGCCGGGGCCGGTATCTGCTTGGTCACCATCTTGGTGACCGGCACGCCGTGCGGGTCGAAGTGCGCCATCGGCGCACCGCCGTTCTGGATCTTCTCGCCGACGGTGTTGACCTGGTCCAGGTAGTACTGGGCCATGGCCTTCTCGTCGTCCGTCAGGTTCGGCGAGGCAAGGACCGCGTTCACCGCGTCGAGGGCCTTCTGGTGCTTCTGGATCGAAGCCTCGGACATCGGGCCGCCGCCCTTGAGCTTGTGCTGCACCGAGGTCGTCGCCGCGGTCACCAGCTCGGCGAGCTGCGCCTTCTTGTCCAGCGCCAGACGCTCCTTGGTCTCCTCCTCGACCTGGACGTCGACCATCTTGGTCCCCGACACGCTCAGCGCGTCGAGCAGCTTGCCCTCGGCCGCCTCACTGACGTGCGCGAGCAGCACCTCGCGGGGACCCTCGGGGGAGAGGTAGGAGACCAGCGCCGCCTGCGAGTTGAGGAAGTCCTCTCCGCCGACCAGGATCGGCGTGCCGAGGGCTGCGCCGGCCACCGGAGCGTCCGGAACGGGCGTCAGCGGCGGATCGGCGTCCTCCGGCTCCTCCTCCGGCTCGTCCTCGGGTTCCTCCTCGAACGCGGGTCCGGCTCCGGCTGCGCCTTCGACGTCCTCCTCGGCGGCGGGAGCGGAGGCGGCGCCCTCCTCCTCGGCCGGCTCGTGCGCGGCCTCGTGCCCGCTGGCCTCGTCCACGGGGCCGTCCGCGGCCTCCCCGTGTTCCTCTTCCGGATCTGCGAGCGGCGCCATCTCACCGCCCGCCTGCCCACCGAGCACCGGCTCACCGTCGGTGGTCCACACACCGCCCTGCTCGGCGAGCGGCACCTCGTTGGGGAAGTCGGGCATCAGCATCGACGCCAGCAGCGCCGGGTCGATCTCGCTCACCGGCTCGGGGCCGGCAGCCGCCAGGTTCGGCGGCGCCGGGGGCGCCTCGGTCGAAACCGTCGGGGAGACCGCGTAGGACTCATGGCTGCTCTTCGAGTTGGTGCCCATCACTCAGCTCCGTGCTTCAGCGACGCCGCCTGCGGCATCTTCAGGTCCTTGACGAAGAACTCCGCGAACGCCTTGCGGAGGTTCTGCTTGCGCTCGACGGCGTGGTCGAGGAACGCCTCGGCGATCTGCTCGGTGCTGACCTTCGCGGCCGCGATGCCGTGCTTCTTGGCGGCCTGCTTGCGCATCGCGGGCACCCAGTGCACGCCGCTGCCGGCCTTCGCGCCCTCGTACGCGGTGGAGTGCAACATGGAGCGCCACTGGCTGTCCGGGATCGCCTCGAAGCTCTTGATCACCGGCTGCACAACGGCGTGATTCACCTTGACGCCGTCGGCCAGGCCGCCGCTGAGCGCCGCGGAGTAGAGCTTCTGGTGGACCGGGTCGTACGACCCACCGCCGGAGGGGGCGTAGCCGAGGGAGAGCTTGTCGCTGCCCCAGTGCTTGAACGCTTGCCCTCGGTCGATCTGCACCAGGCCGCCCGACGCGGTCCGCAGCACGTTGGCCTGGTGGCCGTCGTGGTCACCGACGATCCAGGAGCCGACGTGGGAGCGCACGATCGCGTCGACGTCCGACTGCGACCACTTGCTCGGGTCGGAGGCGAAGTGACTGGCGCCCTTGAGCATCGGCTGGACACTGCCGACCTTGCCTCCCACTTTCTTGACGTACACCGGGACCGCCGGGACGCCGCCCAGCGAGAGCGCGTGGGAGGCGGCCGCCTCCGAGTGGGCGATCACCCCGCCGTTGTGGTCCGCCTTGAACAGCCAACTGGAGCCATCCGGCGCGGAGTGGAGCGTCTTGCTGTAGGTGCCGCCCAGGTTGGCGGGCGTCCCGGCACCGAAGTCCCACGAGCCGACGACGTCCGAGTCGATCCGGGCCGGCACATCCTGAGCGGTGGCCTTGACCTGCTGGAGGCCGGCGATCAGCGCCTGGACCTTGCCGTTGAACGATCCCGGAGCGGCCGGCTTCTTCGGGGCCTTCGGGATCGGCTTCGTCGGTCCCGCGGCGGCGGCCTGGGCCAGCTTCTGCGCCTGCACGGGGCTGGCGCCCATCTTGATCGCGGCCTCGACCTTGCTCTCCTGGGTCAGCCCGCCGACGCCAGCACCTCCCGCGGGCGGTGCGGGCGCAGTGCCCGTACTGCTCGCGAGCTTGGACTTGAGGGCGTTGACCGCCTCGTCGGAGGCGAGCGGGGACGCGGCCTTGGCAGCTGCGGACGCCTGCTTCTTGGCCGCCGCCGCCTGGACCTTGGCGTTGATCGCGTCCTTGTCCAGCGCGGGGTTGAAGCTGGCGGCGATGTAGCCCTGGAGCTGGGCACGGTTGGCCTTGCCCGGGTCCGGCATCCCCAGTTCGCCGGCCACCGCGCGCAGATCACCGATCTTCTGGTTCTTCGCCCAGGCGTTGAACTCGGTGGTCAACGCCTTCGGGTCGACCTGGTGGCTGGTGAGGAGCGCGGGGTTGGCGAACCCGATGTCGACGGGAGACTGCAGGGTCTCGTGGATCCACCCCTGCGCCTCCTGCTGCAGCGTGTGCAGCTCGCCGGTGCTCTTCGCCCAGGAGGCGACCTGGGCCGCGGCTTCCGGGTTTCCGGCCAGGTCGGGCAGCGTCAGCTCGGTGTGGATGTCCTGCTTGCCACCCTGATGGACGTCCAGGGCGTTGTCGAGCGCCTTGAGCTGGTCTTTCCGTGCCTGAGCGGTCGCCTTCAGCGCCTCCTTCTCAGCCTCGGGCGTCCCCGTGCGCAGCAGCCCGACGAGCTCGACCGGCTTGAGGTGCTGGGCTTCGGTCAGGGACATCTCCCCCGAAGCCAGAGCCTCCTGGACCAGCGGCATCACGGTCGACTGGTTGATCTTGGCGACCGCAAGGGGGTCGCCGGTCCACACCTGGATCTCGTTCTTCTTCGCCTCCAGGTCGGGGGTGTCCGGTGAGTGCGCGGTCAGGACCTGCTTCTCCGCGTCGAGGAGGTTCTTCAGCTTGTCGCTGTCCAGCACCCCCTTGGCGTAGGCCGCCTCGTGGCTCGCCTGGGTCCACGCGTCCACCGCAGCCTTGAACTGGTCCGGCGTCGCGGCCCACGTTCCGGCCGGCGCGTCGGGGGCGCCGCTGGTGCCCTCGATCTGCTGGAGGTCGGCCAGGGTCATCCCGCCGACCGTCTGTCCAGCCGCGAGCTGCTCGTACCTCTTCTGCGCAGCGGCCTGGATCTTCTGCTTGGACGGGATGTCGTCGTTGTAGTACGGGTCGAGCCAGTGAACGAGAGGGTGCTGGCTCTTCCCGGACAGGCCGACCAGGGCAGGGTGCTCGAACCCCTTGGCGGCGGCGATCTGCTGCAGTTCCTCCGGGTCGAGCGCGGTGAGGTAGGCCAGGGACTGCGCGCGCAGGGCGTCGAGCTGCGCCTTGACCTCCTCCTCGGAGGCGCCCTCCGCCTTCAGCTGCTCGATGGCCTCCCGAGCGGCCTTGATCTGGTCGGCGAAGATGTCGTACCGCTCGACCGGGTCGTCGGGCAGCTCCGGGTAGTTGCCGGTCGCCACGCCGTTGCCGACGGCGAGGGCGTCCAGGTTGTCCATGGCCACCATCAGGTCGGTCGTCGCCTTGACGAGACCGTCGCTCAGCTCAGGCTCCGTCGGCGCGGCGGCCAGGACGACGCCTTCGCCTGCCTCGACGGTCTCCGGGGCGCCGGCCGGCGCGATGGCGTAGGAGGAGTGGGAGCTCTTGGAGTTGGTGCCCATCACGCACCGGTCCGCGGAGGCAGCGCGGGGATGACCTCGCCGAGGAGCTCGTCCAGGAGGAGATCAGCGGCGTGCCGCAGGTCCAAGGCGCCTTCGGGCAGGTCGGCCGCGGCGATCTGGCACGCGCCCGACTCGGCCTCCCACCGGGCGATCCGCTCGAGCGAGACTCCCTCGGCCAGCCGCTCGCGCCAGGGGTTGGCCTCGTCGTAGACCAAGGGCACCCACACGACGTGCTGCGCCGGCTCAGCGTCTTCGCCAGTGTCCAGCGCGAGGACGGCGACGGGATCGACGGGCATCCCCAGGGCAGGGTGCCAGACCATCAGGATCCACAACTTCCAGGTGGTCTCGGTGACGGGTGCAGTGCTCGTCGGCTGTGATGCGGGCGGTGTCGACATGGCGGAAGCCCTCCTTTTTCGGGTTCGACGGATAGAGGTGTCGAACCCGGCCTCCGTGTGACCAAGACAAGGGGGAGAAATCTCCGCCCGCCCCGGGAAACGTGACCGCCCGCCGACCGGGACCGGTCGGCGGGCGGTTCGGGGCCTACGTGCGACGGCTGCTCACCGCGGCGGCAGGAGCGAGGCCATGAACTGGACCGTGGAGGCGAAGGCGTCGCCCGGCCGGGCGTGGACGTCCTCACGGCCGTTCGCGGTCATGATCGCGCCGTGCAGCGCGTACTGGTGCGGATTCTGGCTGACCAGGGTCAGGCGGTTGCCGAAGAGCGCGACCACCTGGGCGATCCTGTCGGTCCGCGACAGGCCGGTGAGGATGATCGGCATGTCGGCCGGCAGGTTCTCTGCGAGCCAGTAGAGACCGGGCAGCGCCCACGTGTCCCAGTTCGAGTTCTCCCTGACGGTCTGCAGGTTGACGGCGATCGCCGGTGGCGGCGCGTCCTCGATCCAGGAGGTGTAACGCTTGAGGTCCTCCAGGCGGAACCAGTAGATGTTCGGAACGGTGGGAACACCGGCGTCGGCGAGCTCCTGGGCGATCAGGAGGCACCGGCGCATGTTGAGCAGGTGCTCGGCCCTCGGCCAGTTGCCGTAGATGCTGAAGTTGGGAGCGAGGACCAGGTCCCAGCCCTGGGCGGCGATCTCCTCCACCAGGCCGTCCCGCTTGCGGTACGTCCAGAGCGCTTCGACCAGCGGGTCCTCTCCGTAGCCGACGAGGACGGCCTTCTGGCCCTCGCGCAGGGCGAGGACCTCACGGGCCTGCTTGCCGGCGAAGCGCGGGTAGATCGAGTGCGTGTCGGGACTGAACACCCGGCGGAGGCCAACTCCGTACGCGGGCCAGCGCAGGCTGGCGTCCAGCTGGGTGACGGCCGATCCGTCGGTCATCGGGATGAAGGCCGGAAGCTCGGGCAGGACGCCGTCGATGGTGATGTCGTCGAACGTGAGGGTGCCGCCCACATCGGCCATCCACTGCGCGATGTCCGTGCGTGATCCGCAGCGGATCGGGCAGCCGCCGCACGCACCGGCGGGCGAGCCCGCCTCGGTCGCGGAGCAGCCGCAGTACGAGCAGTCCGAGTTGCTTCCCGAGCACAGCGGCTCGACGGTCGCCGGGCCTCCCCGGCCGTCCGGGCCGGTCCAGAACGCGCAGGCGCGGCAGTCGCAGCCGCGGCCGGGCAGGGGCAGCGGCTGGCCGACTCGGGGCATCTGAAGGGAAACGGTGGTCATGCGGCGGTCTCGCTCTCTTGGATCGGGTTGGGGTTGGCCGCGTCGGCCAGGTGCTGTTCGAGTTCGCGGAGCGCCAGGCGCAGCGACCCGCGGTCGTACCGGGGGACTTCACGTCCCGCGCGGACCTCGGCCAGCAGGCCGCGGAGTCCGTCAAGGGCGCTGCGGACCACTTGGGAATCCGCTGCGGGAGCCGGAGGGGGAGCCGGTGGCGTGTCCTGCGCGGGGGGAGCGGGAACGGCGGCGACAGCTGGGCACTCGACCTGGCTGACGGGTCCGGCGTCCTGGGTCTCCTCCCGGGCGTCGTCCGTTCCTTCGGTCTCCGTGTCGGCGGGGCTGAGGGGCTCGGGGACGCGGGTGAGCGCGCGGCGGCGGCCGGCGTTGGCCCGTTCCAGGCGTTCCTCCGCGGCCTCGATCACCTCGTCGGGCTCGAGTTCCGGTGCCGTCAGGCCGATGTCCACGGCACTGGGCAGCAGGTGCAGGCGGCTGCTGCCCTTCAGCGCCGCCCAGATGTCGGCCGCCGCGGCCTCGCGCCCGCGGCGCAGCGCCGCGAACTTGATCCTGGTGTTGAGACGGACGGCCTCCTCGTCCATCTCCTCCGTCAACTCCCGGGGCAGCTCCCGGAAAGCGCGCACGAGTTCGGTGGCCTTGCGCTCGGTCAGCTGGAGGCCGAGGCGGCTGAGGACCTCGGTCCAGGGTGCCGCGCAGCTCTGGTCCGTACCACGGATCTTCTCCAGCGCCTTGAAGCGCTCGACGCTGTCGGTGATGGCGTAGACGTGGCCCGGGACGGGCTTGCCGGCCCGCAGCAGCTTGCCGACCAGCACGGCGCACCGCTGGTACATCAGGGCAGCGGCCTGCTCGCCCGGGCGCAGAGGCTCACGGGCGAAATTCTCCACAAACCTCCACATATGGCGCTCTTCGTCGCTGAGCGGGCCCGGGCACACGACGGCGGGCAGCGCCGCGAAGTGGGGGTTGTCCGGCAGGTTCTGGGCACCCCAGCGCATGGCCCGCAGGCGGCGCTCGCCGGTGACCAGGCGGATGGTCGGGGCGCGGCCGGCGACGGTGATCTCTTCCGCGAGGACGGGTTCGAGCATGCCCACGACCGACATCGACGAGATGAGGTCGGACAGCTCCTCCGGGGCGGTCACGTCGCCGGGCTTGCGCCCCTGGGGCTCGGTGAACGGACTGCCCGGTCCGCGCATCGGCAGCATCTCGAAGCGGCGCTGCCTCAAGTTGGCGCTGCGCTGCAGGATCTCGGTCAGTTGGATCATGCTGCCGCCCTCGGGCGGCGAGGCTTCCACCGTGGCGATGGTCATGAGCTGGTGTCCTTCATGCGGTGGCGGCGCGGCCGGGCGGGCCGCGCCAGCTCACTGAACGGTCTTGAGGTACAGGTCGGTCAGCGGGGGCCGCTGCTCGGGAGTGCCGCGCAGGAGCGGCGTGAAGATCGGCTCGAACGGGCCGCGCTCCTGCAAGAGCTGCAGCGTGGTCACGCCGATCGACAGCCGGCCGGCCAGACGCGAGAGCCGCGGATCCGCCCGGGTCAGGGTGTAGAGGTCTTCGGTCCGCGCGGCGAGCCGGGAGGCAAGCGTGGGCGAGGGCCTGCCGTCCAAGACCACCAGGAGCCGGGGGAAGACGGGGTAGGTGTACTGCCACGCCGGCCTGGTCGACGCCGCCGACCGGCGGGCCCGGTCGGGGTGCTGCGGCACGTACTCGTGCATCCGGCCGTACGCCGCGATCTTGGCCGCCAGTCGGGCGGCCGTCATCGTGGCCCGGTCCAGCTCCAGGAACAGCGTCATCATCGCCCGCTGTCCCCGGCGCACGTGCACGTAGCTCAGGACCGCGTCGCTGATGACGTGGTCGTCCTCGAAACGCCGCTGCCCGTCCCGGATCCGATGGGCGACCTCCGGCGTCCAGTCGAGCGGCCCGCACTCGTGCCCCAGCCGAGCCGCGTGCCGCACGAAGGCGATGCCCGTCTCGTTGACTGCCAGGGTGTGCAGCTGCCGAGCCCCGGCGACCGCCTCCGGCGTGATCCGGTAGGGCCGGGGCTGAAGCTCCCCGCCGTCCTCGACGGACTGTGCGCCCTCCTCGGTCAGGAACCACAGGTACGGCGGCTTGGTCGGACGCCGCGTCTTGCGCTCCCCTTGTCCGGCCGCCTGGGGCTGGTGGCTGGCCCAGATGCGCTGGACCAGACCGGCCGCGAGGAGGCCGCGCAGCTGACGGCGAAGGTACGAGGCGCTCGCCGCCGGCAGCAGCAGCCGCTGCAGCTGATCGGTGGACATCACCCGGTGCTGGTACAGCACATGGAGCACCCGGGTGCCGATGGAGTGGAAGCTCGCGCGCTGCTCCACGCTCGGAGCCGGGACATCGGTGATCATGCTCATACGACCACCGAGCCGCCGGCCGGGCCGTCGTCCTCGTCGTACGGCGGCTCTTCCTCGTCGTACGGCGGTTCCTCGTCGGTCGAGCCGCTGATCACGGTGCCCGGATCCTTGCTGATCCGGACTCGTCCACCCTCCGGCGCCTCCTGGGCCTGGCCAGGGGCGCCGTCCTCCGCAGCGCCCTCCTGGCCGCGGCCGCGGGGCATCTCGTCGTCATCGTCAGGCTGCACCTGGATCGAGGCGAGGGCACGCATGATCCGGTTGTCGAGGCGGCGGAGGTCGTCGAGGATCTCCCGGACCGGGCGCCGGCTCAGGTTCTGGTCAACGGACGCCGACAGCTTCGGCAGATCGTCGGGACGGTGGTAGTCCTCGTACAACTCCTCGACGCTGGCGCCCCGCACCCGGAACGGGTCGGTGCGCCCGTCGGCGAGGGTCACCGACATCACGTAGTTGTACGGCCGCAGGGCGGTGATGGTGTCCGGCTCGACCTTCTTGCCCCAGCGCCGGGTCACCAGCAGCGCCTCGTCGACGTCGCTGGCGGTCGTGGAGAGCACCGACAGGTTCTGCAGCAACCCCTGCCGGGTCGTCGGGGTCAGACGCTGTGCCATCTGCGTCATCGCCAAGAGCTTGACCCGGAACTTGCGCAGCTGTTCGGCGATCGCCGCCAGCGTGCCCTTGCTGGCCCCGTCGACCGCGGTGAGCTCGTCGATGAAGCAGTAGAAGTCCTTGCGGTCCGCCACGGGTATGTCCCGGCGCGACAGACCGGCTCGGAACAGGTCGTAGATCAGCAGGCACGACACGATCCGGTCGGTGTCACCCGTGCCCGACGGGCAGATGAAGACGACCTTGCCCTGGTCCATGGCGGTGCGGATGTCGTAGGTGGACAAGGACGACCCGAGGAACGCCTTCACGGCGTTGCTGCTGTCGAGACGCTCGATGATGTTGGTGACGACCGGCGTCGCCTCGCCCGGGTACTTCTTGTAGGTCTTCTCCCAGAAGTCCCGCAGGTTCTTCGACAGGTAGGGGACGACGGCGTCGCGCCACTCCTCGTCGGTGAGGATCGTGCGGATCTGGAAGATCGTGGGCGCGAGTTCGGGCTTGCCGGCCTTCGCCAGCAGCAGGGACAGCTCGACGAGCGACTCGACCGAACGGGTGAGGATCGTCTTGGCACGGCCCGCCGAGTCGCTCCAGTTCAGCGCGCTGGAGAAGCCCGTCACCACGTACTGGACGATGTCGGGGATGTCCTCCTCTTTGCGGTTCTGCATCGACAGCGGGTTCCAGGACGCGACCCGGGCGTTCATGTCGGGCGAGGTCAGGTCGATTTCCCAGATCCGCGGCGCGAGCTCGCGGTGCGCGAGGTACGGCCGGGCCCTCTGCCAGCCGTCCCCATGCGGATCCAGAAACAGGATGCCGTGCCCGTTGTGGGCCAGCGCGATGGCCTGGACGAGGCTCATCTCCGTCTTGCCGTAGCCCGCCTTACCCAGGAACAGGGCGAAGAGGAGGTAGCGCAGGGGGATGCCGGCCAGGCGTTCCCCGCCGCCGGGACGGGAGACCCAGCCGAGCGGCAGCAGGTCGGGCTGTCCGGTCCACGAGGGCAGTCCCGGGTGGGGCGGCGGGACCACACCGCCGGAGCGCATCACGTTCGCCGCCGAGTTGTGCTTGGTCGGGGGCTTCAGCAGCCCGGCGATCTCCTCGCCGGTCACCCACCCGCGTCGGCGCGGGGCGAAGAGACCCGTCTCGAAGCGCCGGTCGAAGTGCTGACGGTAGAACACCGAGTCGGCGCGCAGCCGGGTGATGCCGAGGTTCAGCCCGACGGGCCGCAGGTAGTTGTCGCCCGCCCAGCCCTCCAGGGCCGCGAGCAGCTGGTCCAGCAGCAGACGCGGCCGGTGCGGGTCGGTGGAGCAGGTGCGCAGAAGCAGCTGGAGGTCGAAGACCGGGTCGACGCCCGGGTGGAACTTCCCCATCGCGGCCTTCATGTCGGTCGCGTTGAGCATGCGCTGCGCCTGGGGGCGGCCGCCCGCGGCCGGGCGCTTGGCCTGGGCGCCGCGCATCTCGGAGGCGATCTCCGAGCCGATCGAGGACAGCCGGTCAATGCTGAAGCCGGAGCCGCCCCCGCCCTGGCGCGGCATGCCGGGAATGGACGGCATGTCGTTCGGCGAGCGACGGGCGGCCGCCAGGAGCCGGCTGCGCCGGCGGGCGACCCTGCCCTTGGCAACCGGTACCAGGTCCAGGACGACGTCGGCTCGCTCCTGGAGGGAGGTGCGGACATCGGCGACCGCGGCGGCCAGGGCCTCGAGCGGGTCGGGCCTCAAGGGGACGTCCCGCAGCGCGAGGTGGTCCGGCAGCGCCAGGGCCAGCTCTGCACGTGCGACGTGGAGTCGGCGCTCGGCGGCCGGCGGGGTGTTCTTCGACAGGCTCACGGCCGCATCGGAGTCGGACGGCTTACTCATGATCGTTTCCTTCGTGCGGGCGGTCAGGCCGCAGCGGCCGTGGTGCCGGTGCCGTCGTTGTGGATGCCGAGCCGGATCTTCGGGCGCTCGGGTTTGCTCTCCTGGCCGGTGACCGCGCGCAGCTCGCACTGGGCGTAGCCCTGGTGGCGCAGCACGGTCGTGGCGCGGGCGGGGCCTTCGACGCGAAGGGTCAACGGGCCGCCGACGGACATCAGCCGCACGCGCATCGCGGTGCCGCGGGCCGGCATCGCCCAGCGGGACGTGCTGCTCTGGGCCCGCGCGATCTGCTTCGCGAAGCGCAGGACGTCCTCGAGCGCCGGGTCGAAGCCGTTGGTGGGGAGCACCTCGAAAGCGGTGCGGTTGCTCAGCGTGGACCGGCTCATCAGCCGCTGCACCACGCCGACGGTGATGGCGATGACGAGGGCGCAAGGGACGACCCACCACAGGTTGTTGATGGCCCAGGACGGGGCCTGCTGGGCGAGCTCGGGCAGGTTGCCGATGCCGGAGATGATCTCGTCGATCACGTCGTTGGTCGTCATCGGCGCTCGGCCTTGCTGTTCGGCGGGACGGTGTTCGGGCTCTCGGGCATGGGACGGCTCCAGTGGCATCGGTCGGAGTTCGGCGGATGCACATAGAGGTGTCGAAGAGCCCCGGGGTGTGACAGCCCGCGGAAAGAAGTTCTGAGCCGCGCGGTGGGGCAGCAAAGGAGCCGGGGTCCGCCTGCGCGGACCCCGGCTCCTGCCGAGGATTCAGCCGATGTGCCGCATCGCGATGATCTGCGAGGTCCAGTAGCTGAGCGGCTTGATCCGAACCGGCAACCCGGTCTTCGGGGCGTCGATCACCTCCGGCTCCCCCTTCGCGTTGAGTCCTATGTACATGCCGACGTGCTCGGGACCCGAAGGGCCGGAACGCGAGAACAGGAGGTCGCCGGGCCGGAGCTGGCTGACGCTTGCGACGGGTGACCCCTTCTTGACCTGCTCATAAGTGGTTCGGGGCAGGTTCACACCCGCGTTGCCCCAGGCGAACTGCATGAGCGAGGAGCAGTCACAGCCGTTGCCGCGGGCGTGGTCGAAGGGCGGCTTGCAGTCCCCGGCCCACTGGTACATCGTGTCGAGCGCGGTCTTGGCGGTGGCGATCGCCTGCGCGGCGCCGCCCGATCCCTGGGGCAAGGGGATGTTTCCGCCGCTGTCGAGGGCGGTCCACTTCTCGGCCAGGTCCCGGATCTTCTTGACGTAGTTGCGGGTTTCGGTGATGGGCGGGATGCCGCCGGCCTTCTGCACGGCGTAGGGGCCGGCGTTGTAGGCGGCGAGCATGTTGTCGGTCTTGTTGCCGGCGACGTCCTTCACCTGGTCGGCGAGGTAGCAGTCGTAGGCGATCGCCGCGGGGATGGCGTCCTGGGGGTTCCAGACGTCCTTGACGCCGTCGCCGTTGCCGTCGACGCCGTGCGCGGCCCAGGTGGTGGGGATGAACTGCGCGATGCCGTCGGCGATCGGCTTCTTGACCTTCTTGCCCGTCTTGGGGTCCTCCACCCACTCGAAGGACTGGGCGGTCGGGTTGAAACTGCTCTCGTTGTAGATCTGCGCGGCGATCAGGGACGCGGTGACCTCGGCGCACCCGTACTTCCCGATGTTGTTGAGGATGAGCGCCCTGTACTCGGCGGGCACTGGTGCGTTGTCCGCGATGCCGCCGCCGAAGCCGGCGTTCTCCATACCGCCGCTGGTGTTGTCGCTGCCCATGGCCATCGCGACCGCGACGACTGCGGCGATGACGATCGTGATCAGGAGGCCGCCCAGGCTGGTCAGGGCGAACATGACCTTCTTCATCTGCGCCGCCTGCTCACGCGTCGGGCAGCGCGGTGACCAGCCAGGTGCCGGCCTGGCTGCGCTGGAGCTTGAGGGCGACCTGCTCGTCCGTGCCGGACGACTTGCCATCCGTAGGGGTGACAGTCAGCCGGTACCACACCCGCACCCAGGCCGTGTCGGCCGTCGGAGCGGGGGCCCCGTCGGGAACAGCGAGCTGGGAGATCTCAGCGGCGACGAGCGCCTGGGCCTGGGTCCACTGCTGCCACTGGCGTGCGCTGCCTGCGGAGGTGGTCGTCAGCTGCTCGGCCAGGTCCTTGCCGACATAGGCGCCGGCCCGGCGGGCAGCTTCGCCGTAGGAGCCGTCCTTCCCCGGCCGGGCGTCGTGCCCGGTCCAGGCGAGGACGAACTGGCGGGCGACGGTGGCGACGTCCTCCGGCACCGGAGTGGCGCTCGGGGCATCGTCGCTGGCCGACGTCGGCGAGGGGCTGGTGCTGGAGGAAGGCATCGACGCCGGGCGGCTCGGGGCGCTCTCCGAAGGCCCGGTGCTGCTCTCCACCCGGGTCGGAGCCGCCGTCGCTGCCGGGCCTGACGACGGAGTGGACGACGGCCCCTGGGTCAGCAGCGTGATGCCGAGGCAGGCGAGAAGGGCTGACGCTGCGAGCAGAGCCACAGTGCCCGCAGTGCGGGGACGTCGCTGGCGATCGGTGTGCGGCATGGGGGTACCCCGTTAGGTGGTTCGAAGTGGTCGCGCGACGACGGCGCGAGAAGGGGAGCGGGGCTGGTGGGGCCCGCGGCGCGGGCCCCACCAGCGGGAGGATCAGGGCTTCGGACGCGGCGGTCCTGCCGGCCGGGTGGCGCGGCGGATACGGCGAGGCGTCCCTGCGCTGGAGCTCGGAGCGGTCGGCGCGCTGCCGGTGCCCGAGCCGGCCGCCTTGGGCGCCGGCGCCTTCGGCGGGTGGGGCAGGGCTGGAACCGAAGCTGGCCCGCCTGCGGACTTGCCCTTCGGCGGAGCCGCCGGCGTGCTCTTCGAGGCCGCCTTGGGCGCGGCCTTCGGAGCGGACGTGCCCGGGCGCGGAGCTGTGCCGGGAACGCGGGGAGCGGTGGCCGCGACCCTGGTCCCCACCGGCATGGACGGCTTGGGCGGTGCCGTGGGCTGCGCCATCCCGAGCTGGATGTTCGCGCCGTGGCGTCCCACGAACCGGCCGGCCGTCGCGACGTTGCGCACGTACTCGTCCTTGAACGCCACGGCCTCGCCGACCTTCTTGTCCACCCGGGCCGACGTCCGGTCCTTGACGGCGGTGAGCTGGCCCTTGACCTGGTCGGCGCGGGCCTTGGCGGTCGCTGTGCCCCGCTTGGCCGCGGCGACTCCCCGCGGAATGCCGACCGGCGCGCCGACGGTGGCCAGGGCGGTGAACTTGGTGGCCTTCCACCCGTACTTGCCGGCCGCGGCCGCCACCTTGCCGGTGGCCATGGTGGCCCGGCCGCCCCTGGTCTGGGACAGCTTGTTCGCGGCGGCCGTGGCCAGGCGCTTCTTCAAAGTCTGCTTCGCCACGTTCTGGGCTGCGATCTTCGCCGCTGTCGCAGTGCCGCCGGTGCCGACCGCGGTCGCGACGTTGGTGGCCAGCCTCGCGGCCGCGCGCACCCGCCCGCCCTTCTTCCCGGCCTGCGGCGGACCGGTCCACAGCTGCTTGGCGGTGCGGCCGACCTTGCTGAGCGGCGTGGTGACCTTCCGTGCTTCACCACGGGCCTCGCCCCAGACCTGCTTCAGGCCGGGGGCGGTCTCGGCGTACCGACCGGGGGTGTTGAAGACGCTCTGACGCGAGCCGCCGACCCGTGCGTTGGCCAGCCTCCTGTTGAGGTTGACGGAGATCTGCCGGGCGGTCTCCTTGATCTTCTTATGCCCGGCCAGCCCTGCGATCGCGGTGATGTCGATGGCGATGAACTTGACCGCCAGGATCGAGCCGGTGTCGGCACGGACGAGCGCGATGATGATCAGGATGAAGATCGCCAAGAAGAGGATCGACAGGACCACGGCCAGCACAGCCTTGGTGATCGCCGACACCCAGCGCCACAGGACGGCGCGCCCGCCGCCGGGCAGGATGCCGGCGCACAGCGCCCAGTGGCCGCGGATGCCCTCGAAGGCGATCCAGCCCTGCGCGGTCAGGAACCCGCCGGTGACCAGGACCACCAGGACCGAGACGATGATCGCGGCCAGAGCCACGAACGCGGCGCTGAAGGTGAGGTCGGCGGAGGCCTTCTTCGCCTGGATCTTGGTGTTCTGGCCCTGGCATGCCTTGGTGAACTGGTCGCCGGCGTTGAGGAGCTGGTCGCTGTAGGACGCGCCGCCGGGGTTCGCCCGGGTGGCCTCCCAGAAGTTGAGGCCCTTCTGTGACCAGTTGTACTCAACGAGCTTGGCCTGGGCGAACGCCTCGGCGCACTTCCCGTCGAAGACCTGCCCGTAGAGCATCAGCTGGGTCGGCTTGACGATGAAGGCGTCGACGAGCGCGTCGGTGATGGGCTTGCTGACGGTTGCGGTCTGGGCCTGAGTACGGCTGGGGTCCTCGGACAGCACGAGGCTGGAGATCTGCAGGGACAGGTCCTTCGACTTGCCCAGCAGACCCTCCTGGGACAGCAACATCGTCGATCCGCCGGGGCTGGGCTGGTCCTGGGTTCCGAGCAGCACCTGGGCCGGCGAGAGCAGCACCGTGGTGGCGATCGCGGCCACGACCAGGGAGACGCCGGCCTCGGCGAAGCCCCGCGACTTCTGCTTGAACATGATGTGCCAGCCGCCGTAGCAGCCGGCGAACGTCAGGAACAACCCGGGCAGGCCCAACCTGTTGATGACCTGGTCGCGGATCGTCGTGGCGATGTGGTCGACCGGGCCGACGAGGATCTTGGCCAGTCCGAAGTCGAGCGCCCACTTGATCAGCCAGCAGGCGAAGCCGATGAACCACTTGGCGATGCCGAAGAACAACTGGGCCAGGATGTTCCAGATCTTCAGGTCGATGTCAGTCCAGCCCCCGGTGTCCGCGCTCACGGTGTAGGCGGAGATCGGTACGCCGTACTGGTCCTTGACGTTGAAGGGCTGGAGGAGGCCGTCCGAGGCGTCCGCCGGCGACTTGCTGAGGTCGTCGACGGGCTTGCCGTCCGGCGGTGCCGGGGACAGGCCCGGCCGCGGCTCGGTGATCGGGTTCGTCGGCGTCGGCTTGGGTGCCGGCGTCGGCTTGGGCGACGGGGTGGAGCCAGGCGCGGAGGGGGCCGGGCCCGGCGACGGCGTGGGGACCGGGTCGGCCCATGCCAGGGCGGCGAACAGCGCGAGGAAGACGGCGATCGGAATCGCGAGGAGCCAGACCCGGCGGCGGCCGGTCTGCGGGCGGCGCACGGTGGCGCGGCGGCCCCTCATGCGAGGCTCTTCTCAAGCACCGGGACCGCGTCCAGCTCGTCGACGTCGGCGTCCTTGCCGCCGGGGGTGGTGTGGATCGCGTCGGCCGCGCGCTCATCCGCCGGGATGAGCACCTTCATGCCGCCGATCCGCTTGCGCAGGTCGCGGTACAGGCACTCGCCGGCCCGCAGCAGCCGCTCGGTGTCGGAGACGTTGATCGGGCTCAGGTTCTCCGTGATGACCTTGAGCATCTGCGGGTCGGCCGGGTCGAGGTCCAGGAACTCCAGGCACCGGCTCGCCAGGGTCTTGCCGCGGTGGCGGAAGACAAAGATGTGGGACAGCAGCGACCTGATCTTGTCGCCGATCTCGTTCCGCGGCCCGATGTCGTACGGGTCGTGGCTGCCGGCGAAGACACCCGCGAAGTGCTTGCGGCCGTCCGCGATGATCTCCAGGAGCAGGTTGGAGCCCTCCGCGCTCGAGGTCAGCCACCAGCACTCGTCCAGGAAGACACCCGTGAATTCGGCCGGGTTGGAGAAGGCGATCTCCCTGCACAGGGCCGTGATCAGGTACATGAGGCGCCAGCCGAAGAGCTTTTCGATCTCCAGGCTGCCGAGGCGGTGCTCGGCCAGCTCTTCCTTCGTCGGCAGGCCGATGCGGTCGACCGCGAACACGATGCTGTCGGCGTTGGTGATCTGGACGACCGGCAGCGTCGGGTCGAAGATGACCTTGCCCAGGTCCTTCTTGGCCAGCGCGCGAAGGGTGCGCACCAGCTCCGAGGCGGAGGCGCGCACCGCGGCGTCGTTGGGCTCGTCCGGGTCTGCGGTCTTGGCCCGGCGGGCGAGTGTGTCGACCAGGGCGCTCATGCTCGGGTTCGGCGCAAGACGGGTCGCCTCGATGGCCTCGGCCAGCGTGACGCCCTCGACGCTCATGGAGCCGATGCCCAGCAGCGGGGTCAGGAAGGACTCGCAGTACCGCGCGGCTCGCGGCCCGCGGAAGACCCGCAGGGGGTCGAGGGATATGCCGGCCGTCTCGTCGACCCGGATGATCTGTGTGGTGCCCGGGCACGCGGCGGCGAAGCGGCTCCACTCCTGCTGCGGGGTCCGGTCGATGACCAGCGCCCGGCCCCGGCTCCCAGCGGTGCCCTCACGGTGGCCGGTGGCCAGGATCGAGTGCATCGCCGTCTTCATGGCGACGCTCTTGCCGGAGCCGAGCTCGCCGACGAACGCCGCCGAGGCGCTCGCGTTCACCTTCGGGCCGTGGCTGAAGTCCACCAGGACCGGCCGCACGCCGCCGCCGTTGAGCTGCAGTCCGTACAGGCTGCCGGTGTCATCGCCGAGTGCGGCGCCGCAGAACGGGAGGGCCATCGCGAAGTCTCTGGCGAGGAGGTACTGGGTGTAGTCCATGACGGGCTTGGGCGTGGGGACGCCAGGGAGCATCGCGTGGAAGAGCGCGGCCTGGTCGCCGACGGGCCGCACCAGCGTGTAGTCGTTGCCGCCGAAGTGGGCGGCCAGGCTGCTCGCCTTCTCGTTGGCCTCGTCCGCGTCGGCGCCCCACACGCATGTCATGACGGTCGCCCGGATCTCGACCTCGGTCGAGGAGGAGGTCAGGCGGTCGCGGTACTCGTCCAGCTGGAATGACGCCTTGTCCAGGGAGGCCGGGACGCCCGCGGTCTCGCCCTCGTACTCGCCTCGCTGGTGGGCGAGCTCGCGCTGCTGCCGGCGCGAGCGCGGCTCGGCCTTGGAGCCGGCCTCGATGTGCAGGCGGACTGCCCAGTCCACGGGGAACCCGAAGTCGTCGAGCGCGCTGAGGTATTCGCTGCCGGGGAAGACGAAGCTCTCGGGCATCTCGGACAGGACGCAGAACGCCTGGTAGGAGTCGCCGTGCTGGGTGGACGACTTCAGGTAGCGGCGGCGGAAGGGGTTGACCGGCGCCTTGGAGCCGCTGTCGCTGCGGGCTCCCTCGTCCAGGATCACCTGGGTGTGGGCGGTGACGGTGTGGCCGCGGCCGCGCAGGGAGCGGGCGGCGCCCTCCTCGGGCAGGAGCGGCTCGCTGACGCCGCGGCGGGCGCTGTGTCCGTATATCCAGAGGATCTCGGCCTCGGTGGCCGGCCTCATCTTGATGCCGGTAGGCCAGGAGGCGGCCATCCGCCGGGCGTCGGCGAATCGCTTCTCCTCCTCGGCGATGCTCACCGGCGGGACCGGCATGCCGAGCGTGGAGAGCAGCTCCCCCTGGGCGGAGGCGAACACGGCCTTCGCCGACTCCTTGAAGTCGGCGGTCGGCAGCGGAACCGCGATGAAGTCCACCCGGCCCGTCAGCTCCCAGTCCTCGAGCTGGTCGAGGACCTTCAGGGACAGGTCGATGTACTCGGGCGACTTGTCGAGGTCGACCCCGGAGGTCATGCGCGTGACCACCGACGCCGCGTCCACCTGCGGGCACAGCGACAGCAGCAAAACCTCGCCGCGCAGCGACTTGAAGAGCGCTTCGAGCGCGTCCAGCCGCTCCCGCTTCGTGGCCCGTGAGGCGTGGGTGTAGTTCTCGGAGTCCACCTTCCACACGCCCCACACGGCGGCGTTCTTGGTCCAGAGGAGGTGGCCGCTGATGTGCCGGACGGGGAGGCGCATGAGATTCCTGCTTTCGGTGCGAAGTACGAGGGGTGCCGCGCCGGTCGGCTCCGGAGGCCGGGCCGGCGCGGCGAGTGGAGAGGAGGTCAGGTAGCCGGGGGGATGACGACCGGCGGCTCGTAGGGAGCGGTGATCCGGTTCAGGGCGGCGCGGACGCGCGCGGCGTTGCCGGTGATCCAGGAGGCGAAGAGCTCCTCGCTCACCTGGCCGCGGCAGGCCCGGGCCTCCTGCGCGGGGCTGCCGGCCCGCGCGGCGGCCGCTTCGAGGTGCCACATCGCGGCGACCAGATCGGTGATCAGCGGCGTCTCGATGTGGGCGATCTTGCGCGCGTGGTCGCAGGCGACGGCCGGGGCAGTGGTGTTCATGCGGGTAAGTCCTTCGGTGGTAGGAGTCATCGCTCGTCGAGTGAGGCGAGAAGGGCCTGCAGGCCGGACTTGGCCGGCTGGCGCGTCCGGGCCGCCGACGAGGCTGCGGCTGGAACGGGCTGTGCAGCGGGGGCCGGGCGGGGAGTCGGCCGGGGCGCCGGCTTCCGGGCCGCGGGCACGGCCGCCGGGACCGGCTCGGCCTGAGCGGCCCGAGGGGCGGTGCGCACGTGGACGGTGCAGGTGGCGCCGGCCAGCCGAGGTCGGCTCCGGTGCTGGGGCGAGCCCGCCAGCCGGCCGTCGGCCGGGGTCGACGCGTAGACCAGGAGGCTGCGCAGTGCCCGGGCGGGATCGCGTCCGTCCAGGCGGGCGTAGCGCAGGACCCAGGCCGTGCCCCAGGGCAGGATGACCATCGCCAGGACGTTCATGACGCCGAAGTGAGCCCACAGCTGCCTGGTGATGATCAGGAGCAGGAACGTGGCGACCATCGTCACGATCTGCGTGATCGTGTATGGGCCGCCGGGGAGCCGTCCGGCGCCCGGGAGCTTCCCGATCACCAGCGGGTGCTTGCGCGCCCGGGTGTAGGAGTGCCCGATCAGCTGCTCCTCGTCGGCGCTCACAGCACGGGCCCGTCACCGACGGTGGGCCCGGTCACCGGCGGGACCGTGACGTGGATGGCCTTGGTGCCGGTGTCGTTGATCTCGGAGCCGACCTTGCCCTGGAGGCTGGGCATGTTGGCGATGCCCCACAGGACGAGGGCGCCGAGTAGGAACGCGACGGCGGTGGCCACCCAGGACTTGGTGCGCCAGTAGGCGCCGATGATGGCGACGACGACCAGGACGCCGGCGACCAGCTTGACCAGGGTGCCTATCTGGTTGGTCTTGGTCGTGGCCCAGGTGAGGATGTCGCCGGCCAGCAGGACGGTGTTCGGGTCGGTGGTGGTGTGCATCGTTCTTCTCTCTGGATCACAGGGTTAGGAGCTCGACGGCGACGGCGAGGAGCTGGCCCCCGTGTCGTCCGTGCCGCCGGGGTTGGGGGAGGGGGAGGCCAGCTCCGGTGCGCCTCCGCGCTGGAGCACCGGGGCGGCCCCGAGGGAGGCGACCTCCCAGCGGCCGCCGCGCGAGCGCAACGTCAGCGCGTAGGTCAGCGGGTACGTTGCGCCCGAGGCGTCCTTGGCGTTGACCGTGGCCAGGGCCTGACGGACGGCGCCGTCGGTGGGGACCGTCGTGCTGCTGGCGTTGCCGGAGTCGTCGGCGACGCCGGTGATCTCGACGCTGGCGTACGGTGCCGGAGCGATGGCCCGCAGGGTGACGCCGGGGGAGGTGTACCGGTCGAGTTCGCCCTTGCCGGCGAGGTACGCGCCGAGGAATCCGGCGATTGTCTGCGTCGCGGGGTCGGCCGGGTTGCTGCCGCGGTCGGTTCCGTAGCCGAGCCCGCTGGGCTTCAGCGCGCCCGGTGCGGCGACCTGGGCCGGCAGGGCCGTGGCCGCGTAGCCCGCCGCCGCGTCGTCGGACTTCTTGCTCCCGCCCGCGGACAGGGGACCAAGCACCTGAACGGGGACCTGGTAGTACTGCAGGCCTGCGTCGCTCCAGGCGCCCTTGGAGTCCTTCTGCGCCACGCGGGCCGCGACGGTCACCGTCCAGTAGCCCGGCTGTACCTCGCGGCTGGCCACCGCGACGGTGCGCGTGGTGCTGCGCGTCCCCGGCTGGGTGGTCAGCGTGATCGACCCGGCGTAGTAGGGGCTGAGCGAGTTCTCGGTGCCCTGTCCGGCCTCGATGTAGGCCGCCACGTACAGCTGCGCGAACCCGCTGGGTCCGGTGTCGGCGACCGACTGCGCGGCCGGCGCCGCGGCGGGTGCGCTCTGAGCCGGAGCGGAAGTGCCCAGCAGCGACGCGACCCCCAGCAGCGGGCCGGATGCGATCAGGACCCAGGCCCCGATGCGGGCGAGCCGCGCGGCGCCGGACAGGCCGGCGGTGCTGGTCTGCCAGCCGGTCTCGTCCTCGCTGTCGACGACGTCCGGCTCCGGCTCTGCCGCGGGGACGTCGTCCCACGCCTCTTCCTCGGCCGCCGCCCGGCGGCGGCGGAGCTTCACGACGCCCTCCGCTCGGCCTGGGCGGTGATGACGGCACGGATCCGCTCGCGCAGCTCGTCGGGGGTGCGCTGGAGCATCGACTCCCAGGACTGCAGGGCGGGCTCGGAGTCGCGCTCCATGAAGCGGCGCAGGGCCTGGTGCACGCTGCGGTCGAACGGGGCAAGGACGAGCGCGGTGCCCAGCTCGGTCAGCTGGCGGCGGGCTCGGGCGACGCGGGTCTCGTCCTCGTCAAGGAGAGAGTCGGAGGGTCCGTGCGGGCCGGCGAGGGAAGTGGACACAGTGGTACTCCCGGTCTCGGTGATGGGCTGGGCGGGAAGAGGTCGTGGATGCGGATCGGCAATAGAGGTGCCGATCGGGGCCGCGGTGTGACGGTCGGCGGCCGGGAACTTCAGACGGTGGCGAGGTAGCCGTTCAGATCGGCGTTGCGCAGTGGGCGGACCGCCCGGCTGGCGCGCTGGCGGAGCCTGTTGCCCTCGGCCCCCATGGCGCGGGTGGTACGGAACGCCTGGTCGGGGTCGAGCGAGGTGCTGAGGTAGTACTCCGTGATCCGCTGGGCGTCGGAGACCTTCAGCGCCTGGATGTCGACCGCCCACATGACCAGGGCCAGGAGCTCGGTACGGGCCTCGCCGTCGGTCAGCTCCGGCTCGTCCTGGCTGACGAGCTCGAGCTCGGCGGCGTGCGCCAGGAGGTCGGCGAGCTCGAACTGCAGGAGGGGGTCCGGCGACTCGGTGCCGATCAGCGGCACCTGCGGGTCGCCGGTCAGCGGCGCCAGCGACCGGGTGATCTTGCGGAGCTCGCGGCGGTCGTCGAAGTCGTCGGCCAGCGTGCTCTGGGCCAGCATCAGCGTGTCCATCGACAGGTTCGCGAAGATCCTCCGGGGACGGCGGTCCAGCGGGTAGGTGCGCACCACCTCGAACAGCGCGCTCAGGACCGTGCTGAAGATGACCTCCCAGTCGACCCCGGGCCGCAGCTGGGTCTTGGCCATCAAGATCGCCTTGGGCAGGAAGATCCGGACGGCGACCCGCCAGGCCACCTCGCCGTCGAAGTCGGCGGCGGTCGCCCGCCGCAGCAGCGCGGCCAGGGCCTGGTCGTGGCCGGCCCAGTCACCGCGGCGGAAGAGCCGGACCAGGCGCTCGACGACGTCCTGGGGGGTACGGACGCCGGCGAGCTGGTCGTCCTCCTCCGACCAGCGGAGGATCCGGTCGGCGGCGCGGGGGTCGCGGCTGAGGACCTCCCAGTCGCGGTTCATGCGCTGCAGGGCGCCGTACCCGGACCCGGAGAGAGCGGTGGCAGAGGCGGTGCGGTTCTTGGTGGCCACGTCCGTGCCCGTCCTTTCGCGTCATCTGGCTGATGTCGCTCACGCTCTTCGCACCCCCCTTGTCCGCGGCCTGATCGACTTCCGCGGCCGGGGCGGTCCAGGGGAAACGCCGACGCGGTCCGGCTGGACAAGGGGTGCGCGGACAAGGGGTGCGGTCCGGCGAGGTGCACGGACAAGGGGTGCGGTGCGGTGCGCGGACAAGGGGGCCGCACCGCATCGCCGGCCTCGACCGCACCACCGCACCGCACCACCGGGGTGCGGTGCGGTGCGGTGGAGCAGTCGTGGTGCGGTGGTGCGGCCGCCGTTCCGCACCACCCGCGATCCAGGTCGTCGTCCTGGGTGCGGCGCGGTGGTGCGGAAGGTGCGGTGCGGACGCTGTCGCCCCCCTGCCGACCCCAAGGGCGACCCGGACAGGGGAGCCGTCGTGGACGCGGAGGGTCACCAGAGGGGAGAGATCTCTCCCCGAGTTCGGCTTCCGGCCTGAGCCCACGCCTTGGCGGCCGAGGGTGCCGCGCGACGTCCCGCATGATCGACAGCCACAGGGCGTAGTCCTGCCGCTTACGCATCTCCGGCATGAGCCGGGTGCCCAGGGCGTTGCGGTCGTACATCGCG
>NZ_JBEZHM010000050.1:0-63814 GCF_040650575.1 Streptomyces sp. NPDC048659
GGTCGAGGACGCTGCGCCGGACGTTGTACGCGTACGGCAGCTCCGGCCCGCCCGGCGCGGCCTTCGGCGTGATCCAGCCCCAACGCCGGCCCCCTGCTCGCCGTCGCCGGGTGCGGCGGGCTTCTCGTACAGGCCCGCCCTGCGGTTCGTCCGTACCGCCTTCCAGCGGGCCAGGGTGCCCAGGGCGAAGACGGTGAGGACGGCCAGGATCATGGCCTCGCCGATGGCGATGCCCCAGAAGAGGCCGTAGCCGGGGAGCATGCCGGGTGGTGTCTGCGGCCAGGCCGCGGCCAGGTCCGTGGGTGCCGTCATGAGGCTGCGGAGGGCCTCGGGGGTGTGGCTGAAGGCGATGCCCTCGGGCCAGGCTCCGTGGGCGAGCAGGGCGGCCAGGCCCGTCGCCGTCCAGAGGAGGACGGTCAGGCTGAGGAGGAGGGCCAGGAGGCCCACCACCAGGCCGTCGGGGATGCCGCCGGCGGCCTGGTGTCGTTCTCGCTGCATCTCTTACGCCACCGTCGAATGCGGGTCGTTGAGCTGCTGCTCGATGAGGATCGCGCGCTGCTCCGTCTCCCATTCGAGTTCCGGGTCGCTGGACGACTCGGTCATCGCGCGGTCCGTGTAGACCAGGGGGCGTTCTCGTTCGGTGATGAGGTGTTTCACGACCTGGACGTTGCCGTTGACGTCCCAGACCGCGATGCCGGGGGTGAGGGTCGGGATGATCTCCACCGCCCAGCGGGGGAGGCCCAGGACGCGGCCCGTGTTGCGGGCCTCGTCGGCTTTCTGGGCGTAGATGGTGCGGGTCGAGGCCATTTTGAGGATGGCTGCCGCTTCTTTCGCCGCTGCTCCGTCGACCACGTCGGAGAGGTGGTGGACCACTGCCACGAAGGACAGGCCGAGGCGGCGGCCGAACTTCAGGAGGCGCTGGAACAGCTGGGCCACGAAGGGGCTGTTGATGATGTGCCATGCCTCCTCGACGAGGAAGATGCGCTTCTTCCGGTCGGGGCGGATCCAGGTGTGTTCCAGCCAGACGCCGACGATTGCCATGAGGATCGGCATGGCGATGCTGTTGCGGTCGATGTGGGACAGGTCGAAGACGATGAGGGGGGCGTCCAGGTCGATGCCGACCGTGGTGGGGCCGTCGAACATGCCGCGCAGGTCGCCGTCGACCAGGCGGTCGAGGACGAGGGCGACGTCCAGGCCCCAGGCCCGTACATCGTCTATGTCGACGTTCATCGCCTCGGCGGACTCCGCCTCGGGGTGGCGCAGTTGTTCGACGATGTCGGTGAGGATCGGCTGGCGGTCGGTGACGTGCTCGTTGACGTAGGCGTGGGCGACCTTGAGCGCGAAGCCGCTGCGCTCGTCCAGGCCGTGGCCCATCGCCACCTCGATGATCGTGCGGAGCAAGGCCAGCTGGCCTGTTGTCGTGATCGAGGGGTCCAGGGGGTTGAGGCGGATGCCGTCGTCGTTGGCGACCATCGGGTCCAGGCGGATGGGGGTTATTCCCAGCTCCTGGGCGATGAGGTTCCATTCGCCGACGCCGTCCTCGCCCTGGGCGTCCAGGACCACGACCTGGCGGTCGCGGAAGCGGAGCTGGCGCAGGACGTAGGTCTTCTCCAGCGCCGACTTGCCGTTTCCGGACTCGCCGAGGACCAGCCAGTGGGGGGCCGGGAGCTGCTGGCCGTACAGCTGGAAGGGGTCGTAGATGTACCCCTTGCCGCTGTAGACCTCGCGGCCGATGATCACGCCGGAGTCGCCGAGGCCGGGGGCCGCGGTCGGCAGGTAGACGGCCTGGGCCTGGCCCGTGGAGGTGCGCACGGGCAGGCGGGTCGACTCGACCTTGCCGAACAGGAAGGAGGTGAAGGCTTCGGTGAGGACGGACAGCGGATCTCGCATCGGTCTGTGCCCCTTCGGCCCTAGCGGCGGATGCCGGTCGCGAACGGCAAGGTGTTCACAAAGGCCCGGTGGTGCTCGCGGTCGCACCACTCCAGCTTCAGGTACGACTTGCCGGCGGAGGCCCTGATCGTGCGCTTGTCCCGGGCCAGGGCCTCGGGGGAGCGCGACGATACGGTGATGTACCCGACGAGGTTGACTCCCGCGGCGCCGCTGGCGAGATCTTCACCCCGCTGGTCGAGCCGGCCGTGGGCGGCGATGTCGCGGGGGTCGACGGTGCGGTTCATCTTGGCCTGCCGGGACGCCTCGGCCTCGTCGTTGGTCTTCTCCGTGAGCATCCGCTCGATGGCGACCTCGGTGGGCTCCAGGTCCATGGTGACGGCGACCGTGCGGATGACGTCGGGGGTGTGGACGAGGAGCGGGGCGAGGAAGTTGACGCCGACGGGGGTCATCGGCCACTCCTTGACCCAGGCGGTGGCGTGGCACCAGGGGGCGCGGGTGGCGGACTCGCGGGTCTTGGCCTGGAGGTAGGTGGCCTCCATGGCGTCCAGCTCGGCCGGCCAGGCGTTTCTCTTGGACATGGCCTGGATGTGGTCGATCGGGTGGTCCGGGTCGTACATGGAGTGCACGAGGGACGCGAGGCGGGACTGGCCGAGGGGCTGGCGGACGCGGATGTCGGCCTCGGCGAGGCGGGCGCAGATGTCGGTGAGCTCGCGGGCCATGACGACGGCGAGGCCGGCGTCCCGGTCGAGCTTGCGGGCGCCGGAGGCGTGCCGGGCGGCGCGGGCCATGGCGTTGGCCTCGGCGGCGAGTTCGCGGGTGTAGTGCATGCAGGCCACGAGGTAGGCGCGGTGCTGCTCGCTGGAGGTGGAGACCATCGACTGGAGCTGCTCGTACGACTCCTGGAGCCAGCCGGGGGCGTGGTGGTCGCCGCGCTGGGCGACGTCCTTGGCGTGGGCGTCGGGGTCGGCGGGGAGGGTGCGGGCGAGCATCTGGAGGCGGGTGACGAAGCCGTCCCCGTTGGCGACGTGCTTGAGCAGGGTGCCGAAGCGGTCGACGAGGGCTTCCTGGTCCTCGGAGTCGCGCAGGCCGACGCCGGGGCCCTCGATCTCGATGGCGGCGGTGACGGTGCGCCGGTCGGCGTGGAGCAGGACGGCGATCTCGTCGGGGCCGAAGGGGGCGGCGAGCCAGCCGACGCGGCCGATGCCCGGGGGCGGGCCGACCTCGACCTCGCGGCCGTCGAGGCGGGTGCCGGCCTCGATGGTGGCGGAGCGGTAGGCGGTGCCGCGCTTGAGCATCCGCTTGTAGCTGCGGTTGATCTCGAACCACTTGTAGAACGTGCGGTGCTTGTACGGGACGTAGACCGCGGCGAGCGCGAGCATCGGGAAGCCGGTGAGCAGCGCGATGCGCAGGGACAGGACGGGGACGATCAGCCCGCTCATCATGCCGAGGAAGGCACCGGCGATGATCAGCGCGATCTCGCCGGTCTCGCGGTTCTTGCCGACGATCGCGTTCGGCCGGGCGCGGCCGATCAGATACGTGCGGCGGGGCGCGACCGGCTGGGACTGGGTCGTCAACGCCCTCCACCTCCTGAGTTCTTGCTGTTGCTGCTACGGCTGGTGTGCGGAGTGCCCGCGGTGGGGCTGCCGCTGCGGGGCGGGGGCGGCGGCGTGGCGCCGGAGCCGCCGGTGCCGCGGCTGCTGTGGGCGGCGACGCCGCCGGCGAGCGGGTTGGCGGGGCGGGGGGCGCCGCCGCCGCTGCCGGAGGAGCCGCCGTCGCCCCGGGTGCTGTGGGTCTTGATGCCCTGGGAGACGAGGGAGGCGGGGGAGGAGATCACGGCGGCGGCGGTGTTCTCGCCGGCGCGGTGGAGGCGGTTGTCGCGGGAGGCGACGATCTCGTCGCCGAAGCCGGGCACGAAGCGGTAGATCATGGCGGAGGCGAAGATCGCCAGCAGGATGATCGCGAGGCCGGAGACGACGGCGGAGAAGGCGTCCGGGCCGGTGCCGGAGGAGAGCGCGCCGGCGAGTCCGAGCACGATGACGATGACCGGTTTGACCAGGATCACCGCGATCATGATGCCGGCCCAGCGGCGGACGTGGCCCCACATGTTCTTGTCGACGAGCCCGGCGTAGACGACGACGCCGAGGAGGGCGCCGACGTAGAGCAGGACGGCGCGCAGGACGAGTTCGAGGTAGAGCACGCCGGCGGCGAGGACGGTCACCAGGGAGACGATGATCAGCATGATCGGGCCGCCGCCGATGCTGTCGCCCTTCTCCAGGGCCTGCTTGAAGCTGCCGAAGAAGACGTCGGTCTGCTGGCCGGTGCCGGAGGCGATGACCTCGGTGACGGCGTCGGTGGCGTTGACGACGGTGTAGAGGATCAGCGGGGTGAACGCGGAGGCCAGGACGGTCAGCCAGAGGAAGCCGATGGCCTCGGAGATCGCGGTGGTCAGCGGCACGCCGCGGATGGCGCGCTTGGCGACGGCGAGCAGCCACAGGAGGAGGGTGAGGAAGGTGGCGGCGGCGAAGACGATGGCGTAGCGGCCGAGGAACTGGGTGTTGGTGAAGTCGACCTGGGCGGTTTCCTTCACGGCGGTGGAGAGGGTGTCGACTACCCAGGCGGCGGCCTTGGCGCAGCCGTTGGCGAGGGAGGCCAGCGGGTCGGGATTGCTGGTGGGGTCGGTGATCCGGGGCGCGCCGCCGCCCGCGCGCTGTCCGTTCTCGCAGTACTCCCGCGCCTGTCCCACGATCAGCGCGCACGGGTTGTTCGACGCCCCCGGCGACGGGGTCGAGCCGGGGGCCGTGGGGGTGGGGGTCGGGGTCGGGGCCGCGTACGCCCGGGAGGCGAGGAGGACGAGGGCGGCGGGGACGGTGGCGGCGCCCGCGGCGAGCGTGCGCAGCGGGGAGCGTCGGCTAGCGGGCATAGGTGAAGCCTCCGTAACCCTCGACGGCCTTGGCGATGTCGTCCGCGAGCGAGGCGCGGTTGTCGCCGTTGACGGGTGTGGGGCCCTCGATCTGGTCCGAGCCGGTGATCTTCCAGTCGTCGCCGGTCCAGCGGAGCTTCTCGGTGAGGGTGAACCACGTCGATGTGACCGGCTTGGTGGAGCCCTCGCCGGCGAGTCCGACGAGTCCCGTGGACCAGACCTCCACGGTGGCGGTCTCGCCGGTGAAGTCCTTGATCTTCGTGCCGACCGGGATGGTGCGGGAGACGAAGGTGAGTCCGGTGGGGGCGGTGCCGTTGGCGTCGAGGCCGATGGTGGCCAGGAACGCGGTGGAGTAGGAGGTGTCGAGGTTCTTCACCAGCGCGTCGGCGACCGAGGGGTCGTGGGTGGCGCGGATGATGCTCTCGCGGGGGCCGCGCTGGAACATGTCCACCGAGCCGAGGGCGACGGCGTAGTTGGCCGCGGCGCTCTGGGCGCCCTGTTCGTCGCGCGCGAAGCCGGCCGGGATGTCGCCGCTGCGGCCGGTGACCGGGCGGGTGCCGGTGGCCGCGGTGGCGGCGCCCCCGCGCGCGGGCGTGTCGGCGGAGCCCGACTTGGCGTCGGAGGGGGTGCCGCCGCCGCGGTTGGCGAGCGCGATGGCGGCGATGAGCAGCACCACGACGCCGACGACCGCGATGAGGGAGCGGGAGCTGCGGGCGGGCGGACGGGGGGCGCCGGTCTCGGGGAGCCGGGTGCGGGTCTGGCCGTCGTGTTCGTCGCCGAGGCTCATGCCGGGTACGCCCCTTCGGCCGTGCGCGGGTACGGCGACGGGGGCCGTACGGTGTGCCGCGCGGGCGCGGCGTGGTGACTGGACATCAGGGAACGCGACCTCGGTGGTGAGAAACGGGTTAGACGGCCATCCCGTACACGATGGTGAAGAGCGTCCCCAGTGAGCCGATGATGAAGACGCCGGTCAGTCCGGCGACGATCAGGCCCTTGCCCTGTTCGGCGCTGAAGGTGTCGCGCAGCGCGGTCGCACCGATCCGCTGCTTGGCGGCTCCCCAGATGGCGATGCCGAGGCAGAGCAGGATGGCCACGGCCATCACGACCTCGATCATCACCTTGGCCTCGGCGCCCAGGCTCCCGAAAGGCCCCCAGTTCGGGGCGATTCCACCGATGATGGTGGTGATGTCGCCCTTCTCGGCCGCCAGGTACATGTAACTCACCGCCCCTGTTGGGTAGTTCGTCGGCCCCTGCCGGACGGCATGGGTCGTCGACCTATCTTCGCTGATGAAACCGCTCGCGTGTGACGGCTTGGCGGCTCTCTTTACCCGATCACCGCACACGTGACCGATCCGACCGTCTTGACCTGCGACGGTGCGGCCGGTTTGGATGCGAAGACGCGTATGGTCACTCTGTGTATCACGGAGGGTGACTCCGGGCAATGATTGTCGTTGTGGCACCTTTGGGGCGGCGCCGGAGTCGTCAGGGGGGACGAGCGGGAGCGTCGCGCCTAGACTGGCGCGTCGGGGCGTACTGCCAGGAGCCGAGGGGTGGTTGACGGTGCGTAAGGCGCGCGGGGCATGGCTGGTGGCCGGTGGGGTGTTCGGTGTCTGCCTCAGCTTCGTCGCCCTGATCGTCGTCGGTACGTACTCGGCGGCGGCCGGGCTCATCGGCGGTGCCGGCGCCGGGCGGAACGGGACCGTCGCGCTGGCGAAGGGGGCCGTGCCCGCCGCGTACCAGGGGCTGGTGCAGAAGTGGGGCAACCTCTGCCCGGCCATCAACCCCGCGCTGCTCGCCGCGCAGCTCTACCAGGAGAGCGGCTGGAACCCGACGGTCGTGTCCCCGGCGAACGCCCGGGGCATCGCGCAGTTCATCCCGGGCACCTGGGCCGGGCACGGCATCGACGGGGACGGGGACGGCGACCGGGACGTGTGGGACCCGGCGGACGCGATCCCCTCGGCCGCCTCGTACGACTGCGAGCTCGCCGGGTACGTGAAGGACGTGCCGGGCGACCCGACCAACAACATGCTGGCCGCGTACAACGCGGGCGCCTACCGGGTCATCAGGTCCGGCGGGGTGCCCCGGATCAGCGAGACGCAGAACTACGTGCGGATCATCCGCTCGCTGGAGAAGAGCTTCGCCCGCCCGGTGGGCCGGGTCGACCCCTCGCGGCAGGCGGCCGGGGCGATCGACTACGCGCAGCGCAAGCTCGGCACCCCGTATCTGTGGGGCGGCACGGGCACGGCGGCGCAGAATGGCCGGTTCGACTGTTCCGGACTGACCCAGGCGGCGTATCTGGAGGTCGGGATCGAGCTGCCCCGGGTGGCCAACGACCAGTACAACGCGGGGCCGCACCCGAGCCGCGACGAGCTGCTCCCCGGGGACCTGGTCTTCTTCTCCGACGACCTCACCAACTCGCGCGCCATCAGGCACGTCGGCATCTACGTGGGCGGCGGCTACATGATCGACGCCCCGCGCACCGGGGCGGTGATCCGCTTCGACCGGATCGACACCCCGGACTACTTCGGCGCGACCCGGGTGACGGCGGACGGGGCGGCGGCGCTGCCCAAGGGGCTGCCGCAGTAGCTGCCGCGGCGGCGGGCCGCGCGGCGGGGGCTGGCCGGAAGTCATCGTCCGGCGGCGGCCCCGTGACACGACGGCCCGTCACCTTTCGATAACGTCCTCGTGATCTTGGGCGGAGAGCGGAACGCTGCCTTCGGGTGGATCGTTCACCGATCCGACCACTCCGACCGCGGGGGTTGGACACCACCCACACACAGCAAGGGGCCGCAGCAGATGGCTGGACTCGCATCGGACGGCTCGAACCCCGATGTCGGCCTGCTCTACGACATCAACGGGCTGGCGAAGGCCGCCCCGCCGTGGTTCGACCGCGTCATGGGCTTCGTGGGCGAGTACGGCATCATGCTCGGCCTCGTCCTCCTCGGGCTCGGCTGCTGGTGGAGCCTGCGCCGCCGCGGCACCCTCGCCGACTCGGTCGCCGGGCTCGCCGCGCTGATCTGGGCCCCGCTCGCGGCCGCCGTCGCGCTGCTGGTCAACATCCCGATCCGCGGCTTCGTCGAGCGGCCCCGGCCGTTCAACGACCACCAGGGCCTGGAGGTCCTGGTCCAGGGCAAGACCGACTTCTCCTTCGTCAGCGACCACGCCACCATGGCGATGGCCATCGCCGTCGGGATCTTCGTGGCGCACCGCCGCTTCGGCCTGTTCGCCATCGGGCTCGCGCTCGTCGAGGGCTTCTGCCGCGTCTACATGGGCGTGCACTACCCGACCGACGTCATCGGCGGCCTCGCGCTCGGCACCGCCGTCGCGCTGCTCCTCGCGCCGCCCGCGCTGGCCCTGCTCACCCCGGTCGTCTCCGCCGTCGCCCGCTCCCCGCGCGGGGCGCCGCTGGTGCGCGCGCGGGGCGCCGACGAGCGTCCGGCGCCGGCCGGGACGGTGGGAATGCCCGAGACCCGGACGGCCTCGGGGGAGCGGGACCTCGCCGCCTAGGAACCCGCTCCTAGGGGTGCCCGGCCGGTTCCGGTGTCAGGCGCTGGGATCCGGCCGAGGCCAAGTGGTCCGCGGCGTCCGTGCGGGCCCGTTCGCGGGATCTGCGGGCCGGCCCGATCCAGCCGCAGCTGCACCGGGCGATGGCGAAGGAACCGCGCTCCGTGGTCTCCGTCTGATGCACGCCCTCCACGGTACTGCGCGTGACGGGCCGCTCCGACCGTCGTTATCCGGACGGGTGGGACCCGGACACGGTACGGCGTTGGGGGTTGGCAGGCGATGCTGGTGCGGAACGGACGCTCGGGCGGGGCGTGGGCCGTCGCCGCCGCGCTCATGGGGACGGTGACCGTCGGCGGCTGCTCGGGCCCCGGAGACGACGCCGAGCCGGGCGGCGACCCGGCGCAGACGGTACGGGGCGCGGCCGAGGCGCTCGCGCGGGCCGGCTCGTCCAAGGCCAGCACCTCGATGGAGATGGCCTCCGGCGGGACCCGGGTGACGATCCGCGGCGAGGGCGGCTACGACTTCCGCCGCCGCACCGGCAGCCTCCAGGTGATCCTGCCGAAGGACGCGGCGGGCGAGAGCGAGCACCGGCCGATCACGGAGCTGCTGGCGCCCGGCGCGCTGTACATGAAGAACCGGGGCGCCGGGGTCCCCGCCGACAAGTGGGTGCGGGTGGACACCACCACCCTCGACGACGGCAATCTGGTCACCGGCGGGGCCACCGACCCGGCCGCCGCCGCCGAGCTGCTGCGCGGCGCGCGGTCGGTGGTGTACGTGGGCGAGGTGGACCTCGCGGGGGTGAAGGTGCGGCACTACCGGGGCGTCGCCGACATCGGGGAGGCCGCCCGGCGCGCCTCGCCGCAGGTGCGCGGGGCGCTCGCGGCGGCGGCGAAAGGGTTCACCACGGACACCGTGCCCTTCGACGCGTATCTGGACGCGGAGGGGCTGCTGCGCAAGGTCCGGCACCAGTTCAGCTTCAGCAACCAGGGGCGCACGGTCGCCGTGGCGTCGACGACGCTGCTGTACGGGTTCGGGGCGCGGGTGACGGTCACGCTGCCGGACCACCGGGACATCTACGCCGGGAAGGTCAAGGTCTGAGCGGGGCGCCGACCGGCGCGCGGACCGGCGTGGCCATGGCCAAATGGCCCGGACGTGTCATGTGCGTTCCGTAGGTCGCTCCCTACGCTGGGATACCGACTCCGGCAGGAAGAGGTGAAAGCGCATGGCTCCGCCGCCCGCCACCGCGACCGCGCTCAGCGACCCCGAGTGCATCGCCCTGGCCGAGATCGAACTGTGCGGTGAGCTGATCATCGCGGCTTCGGCCGCCGCCGAGGAGCGGCTGAGCGCCGACCGTATCGACGAGGTCCTGCGGGTCGGCGCCCGGCGCGCCGGCTAGGCCCCGCCGGGCCCCGCCCGGGCCCCGGCGGGGGCCCGCGCGGGGGCTCAGGTGCGCAGCATGCGGGCGATGGCCTTGGTGGCCTCCTCGACCTTGGCGTCGATGTCTCCGCCGCTGGTCGCCGCGTCCGCGACGCAGTGCCGCAGGTGCTCCTCCAGGAGCTGGAGCGCGAAGGACTGCAGGGCCTTCGTGGACGCCGAGACCTGGGTGAGGATGTCGATGCAGTACACGTCCTCGTCGACCATGCGCTGCAGTCCCCGGATCTGGCCCTCGATGCGGCGCAGCCGCTTGAGGTGCTCGTCCTTCTGCTTGTGGTAGCCGTGCACACCGTGGTCGTGGTCCGTGCCGCCGGCGGCGGCGACCGCCGGGTCGGCCGTGACCTCGGGGGTGAGCTGCTCCGCCTCGGTGGTCGTCATCGCGTCCTCCCGTTGTCCAGAAAGGGGGGGTATACCCCTCGTGGGTATATGGTACCGATCCCCGCGGAAACGGTGCGGGCCCCGTGCAGATCACTGTGCCTGATGGAGGACACTGAAGGGACGCCGGTTAGCCGTGGCCGGATGATGCGCCTAGCATCAGCCTGACCGAAACCCAGCACCCCGAGGACCCCACGTGCGATTTCGTCTGACCCCCAGGGAGACGAGCTTCTATGACATGTTCGCCGCTTCCGCGGACAACATCGTCACGGGCGCCAAGCTCCTGATGGAACTGCTCGGAGCGGACGCGTCCGCCCGGGCCGAGATCGCGGAACGGATGCGGGCAGCGGAGCACGCCGGCGACGACGCGACCCACGCCATCTTCCACCAGCTGAACTCCTCGTTCATCACGCCGTTCGACCGCGAGGACATCTACTCCCTCGCGTCCTCCCTCGACGACATCATGGACTTCATGGAGGAGGCCGTCGACCTGGTCGTCCTCTACAACATCGAGGAACTGCCCAAGGGCGTCGAGCAGCAGATCGAGGTGCTGGCGCGGGCCGCCGAGCTCACCGCCGAGGCCATGCCGAACCTGCGGACCATGGACAACCTCACCGAGTACTGGATCGAGGTCAACCGGCTGGAGAACCAGGCGGACCAGATCCACCGCAAGCTCCTCGCGCACCTCTTCAACGGCAAGTACGACGCCATCGAGGTGCTCAAGCTGAAGCAGGTCGTGGACGTCCTGGAAGAGGCGGCCGACGCCTTCGAGCACGTGGCCAACACGGTGGAGACCATCGCGGTCAAGGAGTCCTGAGCTTCGTGGACACCTTCGCTCTGATCGTGACCATCGGTGTCGCGCTCGGCTTCACGTATACGAACGGCTTCCACGACTCCGCCAACGCCATCGCCACCTCGGTGTCGACCCGGGCGCTGACCCCCCGGGCCGCCCTGGCGATGGCGGCGGTCATGAACCTCGCCGGTGCCTTCATGGGCAGCGGGGTCGCCAAGACGGTCAGCGAGGGCCTGATCGAGACGCCGCACGGCGACAAGGGGATGGGCATCCTCTTCGCGGCGCTGGTCGGCGCGATCATCTGGAACCTCGTCACCTGGTACTTCGGGCTGCCGTCCTCCTCCTCGCACGCCCTGTTCGGCGGCATGGTGGGCGCGGCGCTCGCCGGTGGCACGGAGGTCATCTGGGGCGGGGTGCTCGACAAGGTCGTCATCCCGATGTTCCTGTCGCCGGTGATCGGTCTCATCGCCGGTTACCTGGTGATGTGCGTCATCCTCTGGCTCTTCCGCAAGGCCAACCCGCACAAGGCCAAGCGCGGCTTCCGCATCGCGCAGACCGTCTCGGCGGCCGGCATGGCGCTGGGCCACGGCCTCCAGGACGCGCAGAAGACCATGGGCATCGTGGTGATGGCCCTGGTCATCGCCGACGTGCAGCAGGCGGGCGACGAGATCCCGGTCTGGGTGAAGATCGCCTGTGCCGTGATGCTGTCGCTGGGCACGTACGCGGGCGGCTGGCGGATCATGCGGACCCTCGGCCGCAAGATCATCGAGCTGGACCCGCCGCAGGGCTTCGCGGCGGAGACCACCGGTGCCTCGATCATGTTCGGCTCGGCGTTCCTCTTCCACGCGCCGATCTCCACCACCCATGTGATCACCTCGGCGATCATGGGTGTGGGCGCCACCAAGCGGGTCAACGCGGTGCGCTGGGGCGTGGCCAAGAACATCATCCTCGGCTGGTTCATCACCATGCCGGCGGCGGCGCTGGTCGCCGCGGTGAGCTACTACGCGGTGGCGCTGGTCTTCGGTTAGCACCCCCGGGACACGTAGAAGGGCCCGGCTCCCCTGTGGGGGAGCCGGGCCCTGTTCGTCGTGCGGTGGCACCGCCATGCAGCACCGCAGACGCCACGCGGCCAGGCCGCATGGTCGGTGGGCTATCCGAAGCGGCCGGAGATGTAGTCCTCGGTCGCCTGGACGCTCGGGTTGGAGAAGATGCGCTCGGTGTCGTCCAGCTCGATGAGCTTGCCGGGCTGGCCGACGGCCGCCAGGTTGAAGAAGGCCGTGCGGTCGGAGACGCGGGCGGCCTGCTGCATGTTGTGCGTCACGATGACGATCGTGAAGCGCTCCTTGAGCTCGCCGATCAGGTCCTCGATGGCGAGGGTGGAGATCGGGTCGAGCGCCGAGCAGGGCTCGTCCATCAGCAGGACGTCGGGCTCGACCGCGATGGCGCGGGCGATGCACAGGCGCTGCTGCTGGCCGCCGGAGAGGCCGGAGCCGGGCTTGTTGAGGCGGTCCTTGACCTCGTTCCAGAGGTTGGCGCCCTTGAGGGAGCGCTCGACGATCTCGGCGAGCTCGGACTTCTTGTAGCTGCCGTTGAGGCGCAGGCCCGCCGCCACGTTGTCGAAGATCGACATGGTGGGGAAGGGGTTGGGGCGCTGGAACACCATGCCGACGGTGCGGCGGACCGCGACCGGGTCGACGTTGGCGCCGTACAGGTTCTCGTCGTCCAGCATCACCTTGCCCTCGACGCGGCCGCCGGGGGTGACCTCGTGCATCCGGTTCAGGGTGCGCAGGAAGGTGGACTTGCCGCAGCCGGACGGGCCGATGAAGGCGGTCACGGAGCGGGGCTCGACGGTCATGGAGATGTCGTCGATCGCCTTGTGGCTGCCGTAGTAGGCGGAGAGGCCGCTGACGTCGATTCGCTTGGCCATCTGAATCACTTCCAGTTTCGCCGCGGTCAGCGGCCGGTCTTGGGGGCCTTCCAGCGGGCGATGCCGCGGGCCACCATGTTGAGGATCATGACGAAGGCGATCAGGACGAGCGCGGCGGCCCAGGCGCGGGCCACGGCGGCGTCGGTGCCGACCGCGTACTGCTCGTACACGTAGAGCGGCAGGGAGGACTGGGCGCCTTCGAAGGGGTTCGGGTTGATGAGCTTCGTACCGAACACGAGGAGCAGGACGGGGGCCGTCTCGCCGGTGATGCGGGCGACCGCGAGCATGACGCCCGTGGTGATGCCGCCGATCGCGGTGGGCAGGACCACCTTGAGGATCGTGCGCCACTTGGGGACGCCGAGGGCGAGGGACGCCTCGCGCAGCTCGTTCGGGACGAGCTTCAGCATCTCCTCGGTGGAGCGGACGACGACCGGCATCATCAGGATCGCGAGGGCCATGGCGCCGGCGAACCCGGAGGGCCCGAAGCCCAGCATCAGGTTCCAGGTGGCGAGGATGAACAGGCCCGCGACGATCGACGGGATGCCCGTCATGACGTCGACGAAGAAGGTGACGGCCTGGGCCAGCTTCCCGCCGCCGTACTCGACGAGGTAGACCGCGGTGAGCAGCCCGATGGGCGCGGCGATCAGGGTCGCGATGGCGACCTGCTCGATGGTGCCGAGCAGCGCGTGGTAGAGCCCGCCGCCGGCCTCGGCGTCGAGGACGCCGTTCATCGAGTGGGTGAGGAAGTACGGGTCGAGGACTTCCAGGCCCTTGCTGACGGTGACCCAGCCGAGCGAGAGCAGCGGGACGACGGCGAGGACGAAGCAGACCCAGACGAGGCTGGTCGCGACGCGGTCCTTGGCCTGGCGCGAGCCCTCCACCTTGGTGGTGATCGCGTAGGTGGCGAGGACGAAGAGCAGGGCGGCGATGATGCCCCACTGGATCCTGCTGTGCCAGCCGGCGGCGAGGCCGATGCCGCAGCCCGCGGCGATCGAGCCGACCGCGATGGCGGCGGGGGTCCAGCGGGGGAGGCGCGCGTGGGAGAGGGAGCGGCGCGGTTCGGCCGTGGCCACCGGGCGTTCCTGTATGGCGTGGCTCATGCGTTCGCCCCCGAGTACTCCTTGCGGCGCGCGATGATCATGCGAGCGGCGCCGTTGACCAGCAGGGTGATGACGAAGAGGACGAGGCCCGAGGCGATCAGGGCGTCCCGGCCGAACTCGTTGGCCTCGTTGAACTTCGCGGCGATGTTCTGGGCGAAGGTGCCGCCGCCCGGGTCGAGCAGGTGGCCCGAGAGCACGAAGCTGGGGGAGAGGACGACGGCGACGGCCATCGTCTCGCCGAGGGCGCGGCCGAGGCCGAGCATGGAGGCGGAGATGATGCCGGAGCGGCCGAAGGGCAGCACCGACATGCGGACGACCTCCCAGCGCGTGGCGCCGAGGGCGAGCGCGGCCTCCTCGTGCATCCGCGGGACCTGGAGGAAGACCTCGCGGGTCACGTTGGTGATGATCGGGAGGATCATGATCGCCAGCAGGATGCCGACGGTGAACATGTTGCGGGCGACGCCGTCGCTGGACTTGTCGAAGATGTACGTCCAGCCCAGGTACTGGTCGAGCCACTTGTTGAGGCCGTCCAGGTACGGGACGAGGAAGATCGCGCCCCACAGGCCGTAGATGATGCTGGGGACGGCGGCGAGCAGGTCGACCACGTACGCGAGCGGCTTGGCCAGCTTGCGCGGGGCGTAGTGCGAGATGAAGAGCGCGATGCCGATCGCGACGGGCACGGCGATCGCCATGGCGATCACCGAGGACACGACCGTGCCGAAGGCGAGGACCGCGATGCCGAAGACCGGCGGGTTCGCGGCGGGGTTCCACTCGAAGGTCGTGAAGAAGTTGGTGCTGTCCTGCGAGATCGCGAGGACGGCGCGGTACGTGAGGAAGACCGCGATCGCGGCCATGATCACGAGGAGGGTGATGCCGGAGCCGCGGGAGAGTCCGCTGAAGACGCGGTCCCCGGCGCGGCCCACGCTCGTGGCGCGGCGGCTGCTCCGTATGTCAGGTGTGTCGGGTGATGTCGTAGCCATCTGCTTCTCCGGTCTGCGGGGCCGGTACGGGGGGCGTACGGGCTCCTGGCGGCGGTGCACCGGATGCCGGGCCGGCCCCTCCACGGGAGGTGAGGGGCCGGCCCGGCCGGGGGGTCAGGACAGGGTGGGGACGATCTCGCGGACCTTGGCCGCGATCTCGGCCGGGAGCGGGGCGTAGCCGGCGTCGGAGAGGATCTTCTGGCCCTCCTCGCTGACGGTGTAGTTGAGGAACGCCTTCAGGGTCGGCAGGGTGTCCGCCTTGTTGCCCTTGTCGCAGGCGATCTCGTACGTCACCAGGGTGAGCGGGTAGGCGCCCTCGGCCTTGGTGGTGTAGTCGAGGGAGAGGGCCAGGTCGCTGCCGGTGCCCTTGATCTTGGCGGCGGCGATGGCCTTGGAGGCGTTCTCCGCGGTGGCGGCGACCGGGGCGGCGGCACCGGTGTTCAGGCTGACCGTGGAGATCTTGTTGGCGGTCGCGTAGGAGAGCTCGAAGTAGCCGATGGAGCCCTCGGCGTCCTTGACCGCGGTGGCGACGCCGGAGGAGCCGTTGGCGGCCTGGCCGTCCGGGGCGGGCCACGACTTCGACTTCGGGTCGTACTTCCAGTCGGCCGGGGCGGTGGCCGAGAGGTACTTGCCCAGGTTCTGGGTGGTGCCGGACTCGTCCGAGCGGTGGAACGCCTGGATGGTGGAGCCGGGGAGCTTGGCGCCCGGGTTCAGCTTGGCGATCGCCGGGTCGTTCCACTTGGTGATCTTGACGTCGAAGATCTTGGCCAGGGTGGGGGCGTCCAGGACCAGGTTGTCCACGCCGTCCAGCTTGTAGCCGATGGCGATGGGGCCGCCGACCATCGGCAGGTTGACGCCCTTGCCGCCCTTGCAGATCTTCTGGGACTCGGCGACCTCTTCGTCCTTGAGGGCGGAGTCGGAGCCGGCGAAGGCGACCTGGCCCTGGTTGAACTTGGTGATGCCACCGCCGGAGCCGATGCCCTGGTAGTTGACCTCGACACCGGCGCAGGCGGCCTGGAAGTTCTTGACCCACAGGTCCATCGCGTTCTTCTGCGCGCTGGAGCCGGCGGCGAGGAGCTGGCCCTTGGCGCCGTCGCACTTGACGTTCGACGCGGCGGCGGAGGTCTTGCCGCCGTCCTTGGTGGGCTCGGTGTTGTTGTCCGAACCACACGCCGAGAGAACGAGCGCGCCGGAGACGACGAGGGCACCGATCGCGGAGGCGCGAAGCCCGTTTCGCGAAAGCTTCACTTTCGGGTGTTCCTTCCAGGAGCCGCCTGGGGTGGACCTTGCTGTCCTGAACGTTCTACGGCGGCGTGTGTCGGGGTGGTGGGCGCCCGGGCTGTGCCGTGCACCTTGTACAGCCGAAATTAGGCAGAACAGGTGACGTGGTCGGCGGGGGAGAGTGAACGGGAAGTGAACCGTGCCGGAAGGTGAGGTGCGGGCCGTTACCTGCTCGTTGTCGAGAGGCACGCGTCGAGGAGCTCCCGGTCCCGCGGCCGCGTGAGCCGGGCGCGGGCGGCGGCCGGGGGCAGCCAGGCCAGGACGTCCACCTCACGGGAGGGGACGAAGGCGCCGCCGAGGGCGCGCGCGGCCCAGTAGTGGACCTCCTTCGGCTGCCCGTTCACCGGGTAGTGGAGGCTCGGCAGGCGGGCGCCCAGCTCGCAGGAGTGGCCGGTTTCCTCCCGTACCTCGCGCAGCGCGCAGGCGGCCAGGCTCTCGCCGCGCTTCAGCTTGCCCTTGGGGTGAGACCAGTCCCCGTACTTCGGGCGGTGCACCAGGGCGATCTCGATGCCCCGGCCCGAGGGGCCGGGGCGCCACAGGACGCAGCCGGCGGCGAGGATCACGGCACGCCGGCCGTCGCCCGGGCCCAGGCGCGCTGGAAGCCGAAGCGGGCCGCCTCCACGTCGTGCCGCTGGTCGGCGTGGAGCACGCCGAGGGCGTACGCGGTGGCCGGGGCGATCCGGGGGGTGCGGGCGGCGGCGGCCGCGGCGGCGGCGGCCTCGGCGGCGTCGCGGTGCCGCTCCAGGGCCCCGGCCGCCTCGTACAGCACCGGGTCCGGTGCGGCGCCGGCGTGCAGCACCTCGGCGGCGTAGCGGTGCAGCCGCAGCAGGGCGCGGGTCTGGTGCCAGGGAGCGTCCTGCTGCTCGCCGGCGGCCAGCCCGAGGGCCTCGGCGTTGTACGGGTGGGCGGCGCGGGCCAGCGGGAGGGCGGCGACGGCGTCGAGCAGCCGGACCTCGACGGCGGCGGCCGGGGCGTCCAGGACCTCGACGGCCGGGGAGGCGCCGGCCGGGCCCAGCGGGACCTCGGAGGCGAGCAGGGCGACGGAGTCCGCGACGGCGTGGAAGCGGGCGGAGCCGAGGGCCTGGAGGGCGGCGGAGTGGGCGCGGGTCCTGGCCAGGGTGAGCTGGCGTTCCAGGAGCGCGCCGGCGCGGGCGGCGCCCATGGTGAGGCCGGGCCCGCCGCCCTCGGTGCGGCGGGCGGCGGGGATGGGCCCGGAGGTCCTGGTCAGGCCCGCGCCGCCGCCCGAGAGCCGGGACAGCGCGTCCACCAGCCGGACCAGCCGGGAGGTGCAGGCGTGCTCCAGGGCCAGGGTGCCGGAGAGCCAGGCCAGCTCGGTGCGGAGCTGGTCGGCCCAGCCGGGGTCGAGGAGCGGCCGGAAGGTGTGGAGGGTGCCGCCGATGCGGCGGGCGGCGGCCCGCAGCGTCCGGGTGGCCTCCTCGGCGCCCGCGGTGTCGGCGCCGCTGTCCCCGTGCAGCCGCAGGCCGCGGAGGAAGTCCGCGGCCCGCGCGTGCAGATAGGGGGCGAGCACCTCGCCGGCCGAGACCTCGGAGGTGATGTCAGGGTTGTGCACGCCGGCGCCTCCGCGCGTCGATGAGCATCTCCTGGACGTGCCGCAGCGGCTGGCCCTCGGGATCGGTCGCGTGCCGCGTCCAGTTCCCGTCCGGGCCCAGGTGCCAGGAGGAGGTCGTGTCGGACATCCCGGTCTCCAGGAGCCGGGTCAGGGCGGCCCGGTGGGCGGGGTCGGAGACCCGTACGAGGGCCTCGATCCGCCGGTCCAGGTTGCGGTGCATCATGTCGGCGCTGCCGAGCCAGACCTCGGGTTCGCCGCCGTTGCCGAAGGCGAAGACCCGGGAGTGCTCCAGGAAGCGCCCGAGGATCGAGCGGACCCGGATGTTGTCGGAGAGCCCTTCGACGCCGGGGCGTACGGCGCAGATGCCGCGGACCCAGATGTCGACGGGGACGCCGGCCTGGGAGGCCCGGTAGCAGGCATCGATGATCGCCTCGTCGACCAGCGAGTTCACCTTGATCTTGACGTAGGCGGGCCGCCCGGCGCGGTGGTGGGCGACCTCCTTGTTGATCCGGGTGACCAGGCCGTCGCGGAGCGACTTGGGGGCGGTGAGCAGGCGCCGGTAGGTCTCGCGGCGGGAGTAGCCGGAGAGCCGGTTGAACAGGTCCGAGAGGTCGGCGCCGACCTGCGGGTCCGCGGTGAGCAGGCCGAGGTCCTCGTAGAGCCGGGCGGTCTTCGGGTGGTAGTTGCCGGTGCCGACGTGCGAGTAGCGGCGCAGCACCTCGCCCTCCTGGCGTACCACCAGGGAGAGCTTGCAGTGGGTCTTGAGCCCGACCAGTCCGTAGACGACGTGGCAGCCGGCCTCCTCCAGCTTGCGCGCCCACTTGATGTTGGCCTGCTCGTCGAAGCGCGCCTTGATCTCGACGAGGACGAGGACCTGCTTGCCGGACTCGGCGGCGTCTATCAGCGCGTCGACTATCGGGGAGTCGCCGGAGGTGCGGTACAGCGTCTGCTTGATCGCGAGGACGTCCGGGTCGGCCGCCGCCTGCTCCAGGAACGCCTGGACGGAGGTGGAGAAGGAGTCGTACGGGTGGTGCAGCAGCACGTCCCGCTCGCGGACCGCGGCGAAGATGTCGGGCGCGGAGGCGGACTCGACCTCGGCGAGGTCGCGGTGGGTGCCGGCGACGAACTTCGGGTACTTCAGCTCGGGCCGGTCCAGGGAGGCGATGCCGAAGAGGCCGGTGAGGTCGAGCGGGCCGGGCAGCGGGTAGACCTCCGCGTCGGAGATCTTCAGCTCGCGGACCAGCAGGTCGAGGACGTACGGGTCGATGGACTCCTCGACCTCCAGGCGCACCGGCGGGCCGAAGCGGCGCCGCATGAGCTCCTTCTCCAGGGCCTGGAGCAGGTTCTCGGCGTCGTCCTCCTCGACCTCCAGGTCCTCGTTGCGGGTCACCCGGAACATGTGGTGGGCGAGCACCTCCATGCCGGGGAACAGCTCCTCCAGGTGCGCGGCGATGACGTCCTCCAGCGGGACGTAGCGCTCGGGGGACGCCTCCAGGAAGCGGGAGAGCAGCGGCGGGACCTTGACGCGGGCGAAGTGGCGGTGGCCGCTGACCGGGTTGCGGACGACGACGGCGAGGTTGAGCGAGAGCCCCGAGATGTACGGGAAGGGGTGCGCCGGGTCCACGGCGAGCGGGGTGAGGACCGGGAAGATCTGCTGCCGGAAGAGCGTGAAGAGCCGCGCCTGCTCCTTCTCGGTCAGCTCGGGCCAGCGGATCAGGTGGATGCCCTCGTCGGCGAGGGCCGGGGCGACGTCCTGCTGGAAGCAGGCGGCGTGCCGGGCCATGAGCTCGCGGGAGCGGGTCCAGATCAGGTCGAGGACCTCGCGGGGCTGGAGCCCGGAGGCGGAGCGGGTGGCGACGCCGGTGGCGATGCGGCGCTTGAGGCCGGCGACGCGGACCATGAAGAACTCGTCGAGGTTCGAGGCGAAGATCGCGAGGAAGTTCGCCCGTTCGAGGAGGGGGGTGGACGGGTCCTCGGCCAGTTCGAGGACCCGCTCGTTGAACGCGAGCCAGCTCCGCTCCCGGTCGAGGAAGCGGCCCTGGGGCAGCTCCCCGGCGTCGTCGCCGTCCTCGTACGCGTCGAGGTCGGCGTCGATGTCGGGTTCCAGGTCGCTCGCGGCCGCGCCGTTCACGGCGTGCGGGCGGTGGGCGGCGAGGGACCCGAGGGACGGCTGGGCGGACGCCTTCGCGGCGGAAGCGGCGGGCTTCGCGGACTTCGCGGACTTCGCGGGCTTCGCGGACGGCTGGACCGGGACCTCGGCGGGCTGCTGGCTCATGGTCCCATTCTTCCGCGCGAAGGGCTGGTGGGGCGCGTCGGAGCGGGCCGTGGGGGAGGGCAGCCTCCCCTTGGGAAGCCTTCCCGGCGGAAGGGCGGGCACGGAGCGCTTCATTGCGTGAGCGTCGCAAGCGCGTCTGAATGGTTGGTAACGAGGACGTGTCCTCCGGGAATCGGTGGCGGGGCCGCATGGACCCCGCCACGGGGCCGCTCTCGGCCGGACGGAGCCTACGGGTGCCGGGTCCGCAGGAGGCGGAAGGCGGCGAGGAGGGCCAGGGCGGTGAGGGCGAGGAGGATGCCGGTCTCCGCGAACTGGGTGGGCCAGAAGTGCGACTGCGGGTGGTAGTCCAGGTACCGCCCGGTGATGCCCAGGTCGGGCGGGCAGTCCGTGAGGTTGTGGGTGCGCTCGAAGCAGGTCCACTCGGGGAGCCGGGTGCCGTCGGCGCGGAGCATCCCGGTGTCCATCATGAGCCAGTCGCCGCCGGGCGGCGCGGGCGGCGGGGCGTCCTTGCCGACCGGAGCGGTGACGGTGAGCACGGGCAGCAGGCTCCAGCGCAGAGCGCCGAGGACGAGCAGGACCAGCCCCATGACGAGGCCGGTGGCCGCCATGGCGAGGAGGGTGCGCCGGATCAGCTGGCCGACGAGGGCGCCGACGGCGACGGCGGCGAGGACGTATCCGACGAGGACGATGCCGGTCCCCTCGTACGCCCCTCGGTCGCCCCAGGCGAGCTGGTACGTCCCGGCTACCCGGGACCAGCCGAGCCGGTGGACGCCGACGAGGGCGAGGGTGGCCGCGAGGGCGACGGCGGTGGTGGTGGCGAGCCGGGCGCGCAGCCAGGTCGCCGGGCCGACCGACTGGGTGAGGGCGAGCCGGTGGGTGCCGGACTCGAACTCGCGGGCCACCAGCGGGCCGGCCACGAAGGCGCCGACGAGGAGGGGCAGCAGGAGCAGGCCCGTGCCCGCGTACTCCACGGCGATGCGCAGCGTGGGGTAGGCGAGGCCGTCGTAGGCCGGGGTCCCGTCGGCCAGGCGCCGTTCGGGTGTCCACGCGTCCCAGAGGCGCAGGCCGCCGATGACGGCGAGGGACAGCAGTACCAGGGCTCCGGTCGCCCACAGGGTGCGCCGGAACTGGCGGACCGTCACCCAGGAGGTGCCCCGGAGGGCGAGGGCGCTCACGCGGCGGCTCCTTCGGCGGTGCGCAGGTGGGCGAGGAGGAGGTCTTCGAGGGTGGGCTCGGTGACTCGCCACGGGCCTTCGACGGGGCCCTCGCGGCGGACCAGGGCGCTGAGCTGACGGCCCGTGGTGCGGGACTCGACGACCGTGTGCGGGGCGAGGGCGGCGACCGGGCCGGTGAGCAGGGCGTGGGCGGCGAGCAGCTCGTCGACGGGCCCGTCGAGGCGGACCCGGCCGCCGACGAGCAGCAGCAGACGGTCGCAGGCGCCCTCCAGTTCGGTGAGGATGTGCGAGGACATCAGGACGGTGGTGCCGTGCTCGGCGGCCTCTGCCAGCAGCAGGCCCATGAGCTGCCGGCGGGCGAGCGGGTCGAGGTCGGCCATCGGCTCGTCGAGGAGCAGGAGTTCGGGGCGCTTGCCCAGGGCGAGGGCGAGCGCGAGGCGGGTGCGCTGCCCGCCGGAGAGGTCGCGTACGAGGGAGCCGGGGGCGAGCTCCCCGGCGACCACCCGCCGGGCGACGGCCGCGTCCCAGCGGTCCGGGTTGAGCTCCCGGCCCAGGCGCAGGGTGTCGGCGACGGTCAGCCGCGGGTACAGCGCCCGGTCCTGCGCCACGTACGCCAGCTCCGCCCGCCCCGGCCCCCGTACCGTGCCCTCGGTCGGGTGGAGGAGGCCCGCCGCGAGGGCCAGGAGGGTGGACTTGCCGGCGCCGTTGGGGCCGGCCAGGGCGCAGACCGTGCCGGCCGGGAGGGTGAGGGAGCAGTCGCGCAGGGCCCAGGGGCGGGTGCGGCCTCCGTACCGTAAGCCGAGGCCCTCGGCCTCGAACGCGGGTGTGGTGGTCATGCGTCGTCCCCCTCGGAGTACGTGTCCAGTACGGAAGTGAAGAGCGCGGCGACGTCCTCCCGGCCGAGCCCCTCGGCGCGGGCCCGGCTGGCCCAGTCGGCGAGTTCGGCGCGCAGCGGCGAGTCGGCGGGGCCGGTGCCGAGGGTGGCGCGGACGAAGGTGCCCAGGCCCCGGCGGGCCTCGACGAGCCCCTCCCGCTCCAGCTCGCGGTACGCCTTCAGGACCGTGTTGGGGTTGATGGCCGTGGCCTCGACGACCTCGCGCGCGGTGGGCAGCCGGTCGCCCGGCACCAGCAGGCCCATGCGCAGGGCCTGCCGGGTCTGCTGGACGATCTGGAGGTACGTGGCGACCCCGCTGCGCCGGTCGATGCGGTAGGCGAGCACGCCCCTCCACCACCCTTTCACTAATCAAGTAGTGAAAGGGTGATGTAAAGCAGGGGGCGGTGTCAACCGCCCCCTGGCCGCGCGGGGTTCAGGACTCAGGACTCCGTGCGGTACATCAGGTCCACCTCGTGGGTACGGAAGCCCAGCCGCTCGTAGACCGTCACGGCCGCCGTGTTGTCCGCGTCCACGTAGAGCATCGCCGTCGGCAGCCCCTCCGCCGCCAGGTGCCGCAGCCCCGTCGCCGTCAGCGCCTTGCCGAGCCCGCCGCCCTGCGCGTCGGGCAGCACCCCGACCACGTACACCTCGCCGAGCTGCTCCTCGCCGTGCACCTTGGTCCAGTGGAAGCCGACCAGCCGCCCGTCCCGCTCGGCCAGGAAGAAGCCCTTCGGGTCGAACCACGGCTCCGCCATCCGGTCGGCCAGGTCCCGCTGGGTCAGCGAGCCCTGCTCGGGGTGGTGGGCGAAGGCGGCGGCGTTCACCGCGAGCCACTCCGCGTCGTCCCGGCCCGGCTCGAAGGCGCGCACGGTGACGCCCTCCGGCAGCACCGGCTCCGGGATGTCCAGCGGCACCAGCGGCCGCCGCAGCTGCCGCAGCTCGCGGAACAGGGTCAGGCCCAGGACCTGCGCCAGGTGCCGGGCGGCCGGCTTGCCGCCGTGCGCCCACACCCGCAGCCGCTTCCCGGAGGCGTCCAGCAGGGCGCTGCCGAGCGCCCTGCCGTGGCCGCGCCCGCGGTGCGCGGGGTGCACGACCAGCTCGGCCGCGGGGGCCTCGACCGGGTCGGTCTCCTCCAGCTGGGCGTAGCCGTACAGCTCCGGACCGACCGTCAGAAGCAGGTGCCGCACGCCCTCGCGCCGCCCGTGCCGCAGATAGAGCCGCCCCTGCTCGGACACCGCGTGCATCCCGTCGGCGCGGGCGGCGTCCTCCAGGAGGTCGAGGATCGCCGTGACCTGCTCGGGGTCCAGCTCTTCGTAACTGGTGATCTGTCGTCCCGGTTCAAGGGCCGGCGCCGCGTCGGAAGTCATGGTGCCGAGCCTACGGCCGCGCCCCGCCCCCCAGGGGCAGATCAATGGCAACCAGCTCGTAACCAGCCGACCCCTGTTGCGCTACGCGCGTTGACCCTAGGCTGCGCTCGCAGGACAGATCGGGATTCAAGGGGAGCGGATGGCAGTGAAGCGGACGAAGACGAGCAGGGCCGGGCGGCGGGTTCTCGTCGCCGGTGCGGGGCTGGCCACCATCGGTGCGCTCGTCGCCGCGATGCCCGCCGGCGCGTCGCAGGACGACGTGCGTGCCGACGGCGCGTCGTACAGCACCAACGGCAAGGGCTGGGGGCGGATGGTCGACGTCCAGCTGCTCTCCTTCAACGACCTGCACGGCAACCTGGAGCCCCCGGCCGGCTCCTCCGGCCAGGTCACCCGGACCAACCCGGACGGCACCACCACGAAGATCGACGCCGGCGGTGTCGAGTACCTGGCCACCCACCTGCGCCAGGCCCGTGAGGGGAATCGTTACTCCATCACGGCCGCGGCCGGTGACCTGATCGGCGCCTCGCCGCTGCTCTCCGGGCTCTTCCACGACGAGCCCACCATCGGCGCGCTCAACAAGCTCGACCTCGACGTCACCTCGGTCGGCAACCACGAGTTCGACGAGGGCGCGCGCGAGCTGGCCCGGATGCAGGACGGCGGCTGTCACCCGACCGCCGGCTGTTTCGTCCAGGGCAAGAAGTTCAAGGGCGCCGACTTCCCGTACCTCGCGGCCAACGTGACGAACGAGAAGACCGGCAAGCCCCTCCTCGACCCGTACTTCATCTGGGAGAAGGACGGCGTCAAGATCGGCTTCATCGGCGTGACCCTGGAGGGCACCCCGAACGTCGTCACCGCCGAGGGCGTCAAGGGCCTCAAGTTCGGCGACGAGGTCGAGACGATCAACAAGTACACGAAGGTCCTGGAGCGCAAGGGCGTCAAGTCCATCGTCGCCCTGGTCCACGAGGGCGGCATGCCGGCCTCGGCCTCGTACAACTACAACTGCGACGGTGACGGCGACGGTTCCGGCGAGGGCGTCTCCGGCGCGATCGTCGACATCGCGAAGAACGTCTCGCCGCAGGTCGACGCCCTGGTCACCGGCCACACCCACCAGGCGTACGTCTGCTCCATCCCGGACCCGGCGGGCAAGCCGCGCCTGGTCACCTCGGCGTCCTCGTTCGGCAAGCTCTACACCGACACCACGCTGACCTACGACCGCCGCACCAAGGACATCGTCCGCACCGCGGTCGCCTCGGCCAACCACGTCGTCACCCGTGACGTCCCGAAGGCCCCGGACCTCACCAAGCTGATCGCCGACTGGCAGGCGCTCGCGGCCCCGGTCGCCAACCGCCCGCAGGGCTACATCGCCGCCGACATCAACGGCCGCGGCTCCACGGCGTACGAGAAGCCGCTCGGCGACCTGATCGCCGACGCGCAGCTGGAGGGCCTGGCCCCGGCCGACAAGGGCGGCGCCCAGATCGCCCTCATGAACCCGGGCGGCATCCGCTCCGACCTCGTCTTCAAGGCGTCCGGCGCCGAGGGCGACGGCGTGGTGACCTACGGCGAGTCGTTCACCGTGCAGCCGTTCACCAACATGATGAACGTGGTCGACCTCTCCGGCGCGAACCTGATCACCGCGCTCAAGCAGCAGGTCAGCGGCTCGAACCAGAGCTCCATCAAGATCCTCCAGATCTCCAAGGGCCTGACCTACACGCTCGACATGACCAAGACCGGCGCGGACCGCGTCGTCGACGGCTCCGTCAAGCTGAACGGCACCGCGATCGACCCGGCGAAGACCTACCGCGTCGCGATGAACGAGTTCCTCGCGGGCGGCGGCGACGGCTTCGCGGCCCTCGCCACCGGCACCAACAAGCTGGTCGGCGCCTCGGACCTGGACGTCTTCAACGCCTACCTGGCCGCCAACTCCTCCGCGGCGAAGCCGCTGGCCGTCCCGGCCGCCGACCGGATCACGGTCGTGCAGTAAGCGGTAAGCGGTAAGCAGCAGCAGCGGTAGTACGTACGGGAGGGGCGGGGTCGCTTGGGCGGCGCCGCCCCTTTCGTCTGGCCCTCACCCTGGCAGGGGCACGTCAATGCCTGCCATAGTGCCGCCATGGACCGACGACGCTTTCTCGCGGGCGCCGCCGCAGCCTCCGGCGCCCTCATCCTCGGCGCCCCCTCCGCCCGGGCGGCCACCGCCCTCGGGACGCAGGACTGGATGGCCGCGCACGGCGACCCCACCCCGCTCCAGAGGCTCACGATCCCCGGCACCCACGACTCGGGGGCCCGCTACGGAGGACTCTGGACCGAGTGCCAGAGCGCCACCATCGCCCGGCAACTGGACAGCGGCATCCGCTTCCTGGACGTGCGCTGCCGGGTGACCGGCGGATCGTTCGCGATCCACCACGGGGCCTCCTACCAGAACCTGATGTTCGGCGACGTCCTCGGCGCCTGCTGGGACTTCCTCGCCGCGCACCCCACCGAGACCGTCCTGATGCGGGTCAAGCAGGAGTACTCCTCCGAGTCCGACACGGTCTTCCGCGCGGTCTTCGACGACTACCTCGACAACCGCGGCTGGCGCCCCCTCTTCCGTATCGGCGACGGCGTGCCCACCCTCGGGCAGGCCCGCGGCCGGGTCGTGCTCCTCGCCGACAATGGGGGGCTGCCGGGGCTGCGCTGGGCCGACGGGGCGCACTTCGACGTGCAGGACGACTACCAGGCCGAGCCCTTCGCCAAGTGGCCCAAGATCAGGGACCAGTTCCGCGAGGCGGCCGGCCGGCCCGGCCCGTTCTACGTCAACTTCGTGTCCACCGCCGCCGCCCTCCCGCCCCGCTGGAACGCGGACCGGCTCAACCCGCAGGTCCACTCCCTGCTCGACGGCGAGGGCGCCGGCTGGAAGGGCCTCGGGATCGTCCCCATGGACTACCCCGACACCCGCTCAGGGCTGATCGAGTCCCTTATCCGGCACAACTGACCCACCCGGCGCGGGCGGCGGCGGGGCCGGTGACGGCGGCGGCGGGGTCGGCGCGCCCGGCAGCCGCACCGTCGCCACCGTGCCGCCGCCCTCCGCCGGGGTCAGCGCGACCGTGCCGCCCGCCTGCCCGACCGTCCGCGCCACGATCGACAGGCCGAGCCCCGAACCGGGCAGGCTGCGCGCCGAGGGCGAGCGCCAGAAGCGGTCGAAGACGTGCGGGAGCTCCTCCGCCGGGATGCCCGGGCCGTGGTCCCGCACCGTCAGCTCGCCCCGCATCAGGGTCACCTCGATCGTGCCGCGCGGCGGCGAGAACTTCACCGCGTTGTCGAGGACGTTCACCAGCGCCCGCTCCAGCGCCGCCTGCTCCGCCCGTACGTACCAGGGCGCCAGGTCCGTCACGAAGGTCAGCTCCGGCCCGCGCAGCCGCGCCCGGTCCAGCGCCGCCCGCAGGATCGTGTGCAGCGGCACCACCTCCAGCGGGCCGCGCGCCGCCGCGTCCGGCCGGGACAGCTCCTGGAGGTCGCCGATCAGCGCCGCCAGCTCCGTCATCTGGGCCTTCACCGAGGCCATCAGCGCCCGCCGGTCCTCCGGCGGCAGCGCCCGCCCGGTCTGGTCGCTGCGGGCCAGCAGCTCGACGTTGGTGCGCAGCGAGGTCAGCGGGGTGCGCAGCTCGTGGCCCGCGTCCGCGATGAGCTGCGCCTGCCGGTCGCGGGAGGTGGCGAGGGCGGCGGTCATCGCGTTGAAGGAGCGGGAGAGGCGGGCGATCTCGTCCTCGCCCTCGACCGGGATGCGGACCGTCAGGTCCTCGGTCGCGGCCACGTGCTCGACCGCCCCGGTCAGCCGGTGCACCGGCTCCAGGCCGGTCCTGGCCACCCACAGCCCGGCCGCCCCGGCGCCGACCACGCCGATGCCGGAGACCAGCAGCAGCACCCAGGCCAGCGTGGACATCGAGTTGTCGATCTCGTACGTGGGGCGGGCGACGGAGACGGCGACGGGCTGCGAGAGCGGCTGCTGGATGAGCTTCATCGGGTACGTGTAGACCCGCATCTCGGTGCCGTCGGCGGCGTTCGTCGTGTGCAGCGCGGAGGAGATCCGGCCCTGCGCGACCGCCGTGTCCGAGCTCTGCGCGGGGATCACCGAGCGGCCGGTGGAGCAGAGCACGTCGCCGTCGGTCGAGACGATCTGGAGGGTCTGGCCGCCGCGCGGGGCGGGCGGCGGCAGCTCCGTCTTGGCCGCCCCGCAGGAGCTCAGCAGCCGCTGGGCGTCCTGCGGGGTGAGCTGCGCCGAGCGCAGCGAGTCGTCCAGCTCCGCCTCCAGCTGGGCCCGGGTCACGAACCAGCAGGCCACCGAGACCGCCGCCACGGCCACCGCGACGGCGAGCGCGGTGAGCAGCGCGAGCCGGGAGCGCAGGGGCCGCGAGCGGAACCAGGTCACGGGGCTGGTCACTCGGCGCCTCCGCCGCGCAGCACGTAGCCGACCCCGCGCACGGTGTGGACGAGGCGCGGCTCGCCGCCGGCCTCGGTCTTGCGGCGCAGGTACATCACGTACACGTCCAGGGAGTTGGAGCTGGGCTCGAAGTCGAAGCCCCACACGGTCTTGAGGATCTGCTCGCGGGTGAGGACCTGCCGGGGGTGCGCGAGGAAGAGTTCGAGGAGGGTGAACTCGGTGCGGGTCAGCTCCACCGGCCGGCCGCCCCGGGTCACCTCGCGGGTGGTGAGGTCCATCCGCAGGTCCTCGAAGGCGAGCACGTCGCCCTCGGGCAGCGGGTCGGCCTGCTGCGCCGCGTAGGAGCTGCGCCGCAGCAGGGCGCGGATCCGGGCGAAGAGCTCGTCCAGCTCGAAGGGCTTCACCAGGTAGTCGTCGGCGCCGGCGTCGAGCCCGGTGACCCGGTCGCCGACGGTGTCGCGGGCGGTGAGCATGAGGATGGGCACGGTGGAGCCGGCGGCGCGGATGCGGCGGGCGGCGGTGAGGCCGTCCATGCGGGGCATCTGGACGTCGAGGACGACGAGGTCGGGCGCGTACGTCTCCATCCTGGCGAGCGCGTCGAGCCCGTCGACGGCGTCCTCGGTCGCGTACCCCTCGAAGGCGAGGCTGCGGCGCAGCGCCTCCCGCACGGCGGGCTCGTCGTCGACGATGAGGATGCGCTCGGCGCGTTCGGCTTCGTTCTGCTGGCCAGTCATGGGGCCAGCGTCCCATGTGTTCAGGCGGCACCGCCCGCGCGCAGGGTGTTCAGGTCGGCCTTGACGGTGTCGACCGGGATGGCGAATCCGAGGCCGACGCTGCCGGCCGTGGAGCCGCCGCCGGAGCTGGGCGAATACATGGCCGAATTGATGCCGATGATCTCGCCGTTCATATTGATCAGCGCGCCGCCGGAATTACCGGGATTGAGCGAGGCGTCGGTCTGGATCGCCTTGTACGTGGTCTTGGACGAGCCGGTGTCGCCGTTGAACTGCTGCCCGCCGAACTCGAAGGGCCAGCCCTGCCGGGGGTCCCACTGCTGGCCCTGGCCGCCCTGCCCGCCCTGGTCCTGGCCCTGGCCCTGCCCGCCCTGGCTCCCCTGGTCCTTGGCGACGGTGACGTCGCGGTCGAGGGCGGAGATGATGCCGCTGGTGACGGTGCCGGTCAGGCCCTCGGGGGAGCCGATCGCGACGACCTCGTCGCCGACCTGCATCTTGGAGGAGTCGCCGAGGGTGGCCGCCTTGAGGCCGGAGGCGCCCTCCAGCTTGATCAGCGCCAGGTCCTTGTCGGGGTCGGTGCCGACGACCTTGGCGCCGTAGCTCTTGCCGTCGGAGGTCCGCACCGTGATCTGGGAGGCGCCGGAGATGACGTGGTTGTTGGTGACGATCTCGCCGTCGCCGGTGATGATCACGCCGGAGCCGGTGGACTTGCCGGAGGTGGAGCCGGCGGAGATCTCCACGATGGACGGGGAGACCGCCTGGGCGACCCCGGCGACCGTGCCCTTGCTGCTCGCGGAGACGTTCGTGCCGCTCACCGAGGAGCTCGCGGTGGCGGCGCCGTCGGAGGTCCAGCGCTCGACGAGGGCGGCGGTGCCGCCGCCGATCGCCGCGGCGGCGATGGCCACGGCGGCCATCAGGCCGACGCCGCGGCGGGCCCGGCGGCGCGGCCCGGGGGCGGGCGCCGGGGCGGCGTGGGCGGGCTGGTGCGGGGGCGGCGGCGGGTAGCCGCCGGCCGGGGCGTGCTGCCCGCCGGACGGCCAGACGGTGGTGCCCGGCTCGGTGCTGATGGGCTCCGCCGGGTCGTACGGCGGCCGCGGCGGGTAGTACGGCTGCTGCTGGGGCTGCTGGTTTTCCGTCATGGTGATGACGATCGGCGCCGTTCATGAGAACGGCCTGAGCGCGGAGTGAGAAGCCCGACAGAAGCCCGTATGCCCGATATAAAGACCGCGGCGTGAAGGCCGGGCGGGCCCCGTTCCTCCGGGGCTCAGCCGCAGCCGCAGGAGCGGCGCACGATCAGCGCCGACGGGAACTGCTTCACCCGCTCCCGGCGCGAGCCGGAGACCCGGACCGAGTCGTCGAGCACCAGGTCGACCGCGGCCCGCGCCATCGCCGGGCGGTCCGAGTAGACGGTGGTCAGCGGCGGGTCGCTGAGCGCCGCCTCCTTGACGTCGTCGAAGCCCGCCACGGCGAGCTCGGTCGGCACGTCGATGCGCAGCTCGCGGGCGGCCCGCAGCACGCCGAACGCCTGGTCGTCGGTCGAGCAGAAGATGGCCGGCGGCCGGTCGGGCCCGGCCAGCACCTTCAGCGCCACCTGATAGGCGTCGTAGCGGTTGTACGGGGCCTGGAAGAGCCGGCCCTCGACGGAGAGCCCGGCCTCCACCATGGCCCGCCGCCAGCCCTCCTCGTGGTCGGCGACCGGGTCGCCGACGGCCGGGGTGTTCGGGATGCCGCCCATGCAGGCCACGTACGGGTGCCCGTGCTCCAGCAGATGCCGGACGGCGAGCTGGGCGCCGCCGATGTCGTCGGTGACGACGGCGACGTCGTCGATCGCCTCGGGCCGCTCGTGCAGCAGCACCACGCGCGCGTCCCACGCCTCGATCTCGCTCGCGGCCTGCTCGCTCATGCCCTGGCTGACCAGGATCAGGCCGGAGACCCGCATCCCGAGGAAGGCCCGCAGGTAGTGGATCTCGCGCTCGGTGCGGTAGTCGGAGTTGCCGACCAGGACCATCTTCCCGCGCTCGGCGGCGGCCTGCTCGACCGCGTGCGCCATCTCGGCGAAGAAGGGCTGGCGGGCGTCCGGGACGACCATGCCTATGAGGTCGGTGCGCCGCGACGCCATCGCCTGGGCCACCCGGTCGGGGCGGTAGCCCAGCTCCTTGATGGCGGCGAGGACACGCTCGCGCGTGGCCGGGGCGACCGGCCGGGGTCCGTTGTTGATGACGTAACTCACGACCGCGGTCGAAGTACCCGCCAGTCGCGCTACGTCATCCCGCGTCACCTTGGCCACGCGCGGCAGTCTACGCGGGGTGACCTACCTGACGGCAGGTCGCGTTGTGGCGTACGCCACGTCAGCGGTCCTCCACCGGAGTGAGTTCCCGTGCCGCCTCCTTGACGCGCGCCTCCTCGGCCGCCGCCCGGTCGGCCCGGTCCGCCCGGTCGGCCCGCTCGCCCCGGTCCGGCTTCTCCGGGGTGACGAAGCGGTAGCCCACGTTGCGGACGGTCCCGATCAGCGACTCGTGCTCCGGCCCGAGCTTCGCCCGCAGCCGCCGTACGTGCACGTCGACCGTCCGGGTGCCGCCGAAGTAGTCGTAGCCCCAGACCTCCTGGAGCAGCTGGGCGCGGGTGAAGACCCGGCCCGGGTGCTGGGCCAGGTACTTGATCAGCTCGAACTCCTTGAAGGTCAGGTCCAGGACCCGCCCCTTCAGCTTGGCGCTGTACGTCGCCTCGTCCACCGACAGGTCGCCGTTGCGGATCTCCATGGGGGAGTCGTCGGCGACGATCTGCCGGCGGCCCGTCGCGAGCCGCAGCCGGGCCTCGACCTCGGCCGGTCCCGCCGTGTCGAGGAGCACGTCGTCGATGCCCCAGTCGGCGGTGACGGCCGCGAGACCGCCCTCGGTGACGACCAGGATCAGCGGACAGCCGAGGCCCGTGGAGCGCAGCAGCTGGCACAGCGAGCGGACCTGCGGGAGGTCGCGGCGCCCGTCGACGAGGATCACGTCGGCGCCGGGGGTGTCCACGAGCGCCGGGCCCTCGGCGGGGGCCACGCGCACGTTGTGCAGCAGCAGGCCGAGGGCGGGGAGCACCTCGGTCGACGGCTGGAGGGCATTGGTCAGGAGCAGCAGTGAGCTCATCGCGCCCCACCTGCCCGGGCCGTCGTCTTCCGGGTCGTCCGGGTGCTCCGGGTCGTCCGGGTCTTCCGGTCGTGCTGGCTTAGCTCGTCCATGACGTCGGTTCCTCCTCGGTCCCTGCGAGGACGTCTGCGGCACTGCTTTCCGTGGCGGCCTTCGTGGCCTTCGGCTCTCGCGCCCTGAGAGCTTTCGGTAATCCGTCCGTAACAACGGGCGGAAAACACAAAAGGACCCGGGGGCTGCGTTGCCCGGATCCTCCGGCAAGCAGAATAGCCCACATGAGTTCCGAGGCAGAGGGCCGATTTCACATGGTGGATGTTTCCTCGCTCACTTCCGTCCATGATCACGAAGTCCGCCGCGTGATGTTGCGTACCGATGACGGTGTCCGGATCGAGGCGGTTTACGAACCGTCCGCCGCAAGTGTCACCGATACGGCGGTGGTGCTCGCCCACGGGTTCACCGGCTCGGCCGACCGCCCCGCGCTCCGGCGCGCCGCCCTCGCCCTGCGGGCCCACGCCCACGTGGTCACCTTCTCCTTCCGCGGCCACGGCGGCTCCGGCGGGCGCTCCACCGTCGGCGACCGGGAGGTCCTCGACCTGGCCGCGGCCGTCCGCTGGGCCCGTGGGCTCGGGCACACCCGGGTCGCCACGGCCGGCTTCTCCATGGGCGGCTCCGTCGTCCTGCGGCACGCGGCCCTGGAACGCGGCACCGGCGCGCACACCGACGCCGTCGCCGCCGTGAGCGCCCCGGCGCGCTGGTACTACCGGGGGACGCCCTCGATGCGCCGGGTGCACTGGCTGATCACCAGCCCGGTCGGCCGGCTGGTCGGGCGCTACGGCCTCGGCACCCGCATCGCCGCCGAGGACTGGGACCCCGTGCCGCTCTCCCCGGTCGAGGCGGTCCCGCTGATCGCGCCGACCCCGCTGCTGGTCGTGCACGGCGACCGCGACCCGTACTTCCCGCTCGACCACCCGCGCAGCCTGATCGCCGCGGCCCCGGAGGGCGCGGCGGAACTCTGGCTGGAACACGGCATGGGACACGCGGAGAACGCGGCCGGTCCGGAGCTCCTGGACCGGCTCGGCCGCTGGCTCGCGCGGCCATAGCCCATCATGGGGGGCGGCGCGACACGAACGAAGGGAGTGCCGCTATGGCAGCGGGGACCATCCGCTACTGGGCCGCCGCGAAGGCGGCGGCCGGCGTGGCCGAGGAGCCGTACGCGGCCGAGACCCTGGCCGGGGCGCTCGCCGCGGCCCGCGAGCGGCACCCCGGCGAGCTGGCCCGGGTCCTGCTGCGGTGCTCGTTCCTGATCGACGGCGACCCCGTCGGCACCCGCGCCCATGAGACGGTACGGCTGGCGGAGGGCGGCACGGTCGAGGTGCTCCCCCCGTTCGCAGGAGGGTGAACCGCACGCCATGAGCAGTGACCAGCACGTCCCGTACGAGCCGCGGCAGAGCGGCCAGGGCGGTCAGCCGTACGACCCGCACGTCACCCAGACGTGGGAGGGCCAGACCTGGGACACCCAGTACCAGCCGACGGTCCGGCCGCAGCCGGGACCGCCCGCGGGGCCGCAGGCCCAGGGCGGATACGGCCAGGGGTACGGGCAGGAGCACGGGCAGGGCTACGGGCAGGAGTACGGCTACGCGTACGGCACCGGCGCCGGGCACCCGCTGCCGCCGGAGGCCCCGGCGGCGTACCCGCCCGCGTCCCCGGCCCCGTCCCCTTCCCCGTACGAACACCGGCCGCAGCACGCGTCACAGCACGCGCCGCAGCACCAGTACCAGCCGCCGCAGGCCCCGTACCAGCCCCCGGCGTACGCGTACGAGGCCCCCGAGCCGGTCGCCGTGGCCGAGCCGCCCGCCGCCCCGGAAGGGCCCGGGGGGCCCGCGTACTCGACGCCCACGCTCGCCGGGAACTCCCGGGTCACCGACGCCCAGCGGGCCCGCGCCGAGGGCCGCTCGCCGGTCATCGAGCCCGGGATGCGGCCCGCCGCGCTGACGGCCGTCCTCGGCGTCCTGCTCGCGGCCGGCGCCTGGGTCGGCCCGTACGGGCTGCTGGTCCCGCTGCTGCTGCTCCAGGCGGTCACCGCCGCCGGCTGGTTCCGGCTCAACGGCATGTGGCCGGCCCGGCAGGGCATCGCCCTCGCCTTCCTCGGCGGCGTCACCGCCGACGTCGCCCTGCTCGCCGCAGGCCGGGAGAACGCGCCCGCCGCGATCCTCGGCACCCTCGGCGTCTGGGTGCTGCTCACACTCGTGCTCCAGCTGCGCAGCCACGCCGACCCGGACGAGCGGATGTACGGCCTGATGGCGACGGTCGCCTCGGCGGCCCTCGCGGTGCTGGCCGCCGGGCACCTCGCCGCCGACCCGGACGCCGTGGTCGTCGGCGGCGCCGCGGTCGCCGTGGCCGTGCTGGCCCGCGCGGTGCCGCTGCCCGGCCCGGTCTCCGTGGTCGTGGCGCTGCTCGCGGCGGCCGGCGGCGGCATCGCCGCGGGCGGGCTCACCGGCTTCGGCTCCTCCGGCGCGCTGCTCGGCCTGGGGGCCGGGGCGTGCGCCCTGATCGGGCTCCGGGTCGCGAGCTACGACTACCCCTCCCGCTTCGTGCACATGACGGCCGGGATCGCGCTGCCGCTGACGTCCGCCGCGCCCGCCGTCTACCTGCTGGGGCGCGCCCTGGCGTAACCGTCGCCACAGTCCCGCGGGGAACCGTCCGGCCCTCCGACACGTCGATCACCGTGTCGAGGGCCGGAAGCGTTTCCGGCGCCGTTCCGGCACCGTTCCGGCTCGATCCCGGGTCGGTCCCGGGGAATCTCAAGGGATGAGGACCATGCGGGCACTGCGGACTCTGCTGATCCTGGCCGTCGTGCTCGGCGGGATCCTGGCCGGCGTGGACCGGCTGGCGGTGGCCTACGCGGAGTCGGAGGCGGCCGACCGGGTGCGGCTCGGGGCCGTCCGGGCCGAGTCCACGGACGTGGACATCAAGGGCTTTCCGTTCCTCACCCAGGCCGTCGGCAAGCGCCTCGACGAGGTCGAGGTGCGGCTGACCGGGGTGCGGGCGACCGCCGGGGGCCAGCCGGTGCGCATCGGCGAGCTGACCGCCTCCCTGCGCGACGTCACGCTCGGCGAGGGCTACACGAGCGCCCGCGCGGCCACCGCCACCGGCACCGCGCTGATCTCGTACGCGGACCTGGGCGCGGCCTCCGGGCGGGACGTCCAGGTCGCGTACGGCGGCGACGGCAAGCTGAAGGTCACCGGCGGGGTGAAGGTGATGGGCCGCTCGCTCACCCGCAGCGTGGTGTCGACGGTGACGCTGGTGGACGGCGGCACCCTGCGGGTCCGCGCCGACGAGGTGCCCGGCGAGGGCATCCCGGGCCTGGAGGACCTGGTGCGCGCCCGCACCGACTTCGACCGCCGGATCGAGGGCCTGCCGAAGGGCATGACGCTGTCGAAGGTGGAGGCGCGGGCGGACGGCCTGGCGGTGTCGGTGACCGGCCGGGACGTGGTCCTGGCGGGCTGACACCCGACGCGGCGGATCCGCGCGGCGGATCCGCCCGACGCGCCCCGCTCGGGGGCGACCGCGGGCCCCGCCCGAACCGCGCGTATCGGCGCATTCCAGCCCGCCCCGGCCCGTATCCGAGGCGGGCTGATCACATACTGAGACACCCCTGTCCGATCCGCAGAAGCGGAACCGGGACACGTCGCCCCACGGGCTCCCCGGCGTCCCGGGGTCCTCCCCTCATCCCGCATGATGGACGATCGTGTCTCAAAATACGACACACCGGTGACACGGCCGCCTGTCCGTCCCTACGATCGAGGGCATGAAGCGACAGGCGGATCTCACGAAGCGGCGGGCAGTAGACCTGTGCCGCGTCGCCGCCATGCTCTGTCGCCAGGTCTGAGCGGGACGCACTGCTCCCGTATTCCCCGGGCCCTACGACGTACGTCGGGGCCACCCTTTGCGCAGCAGCACCACCATCGCCCTCGTGCGATGGCGCGTACCCGCACAAACCGCACAAACCGCCGCACACTGCCCCGGAGGAGAACAGCATGGCTCGCAGCGACGTCCTGGTCGACGCCGACTGGGTCGAGGCCCACCTCGACGACCCGCAGGTCGCTCTCGTCGAGGTCGACGAGGACACCTCGGCCTACGAGAAGAACCACATCCGCAACGCCATCCGGATCGACTGGACGAAGGACCTCCAGGACCCGGTCCGCCGCGACTTCATCGACCAGGAGGGCTTCGAGAAGCTCCTCTCGGCCAAGGGCATCGGCAACGACACCACGGTCGTGCTCTACGGCGGCAACAACAACTGGTTCGCCTCCTACGCCTACTGGTACTTCAAGCTCTACGGCCACCAGGACGTGAAGCTCCTCGACGGCGGCCGCAAGAAGTGGGAGCTCGACTCCCGCGACCTGGTCGACGGCTCCGAGGTCCCGAGCCGCCCGGCCACCGACTACAAGGCCAAGCCGCAGGACTCCTCGATCCGCGCCTTCCGCGACGACGTCGTGGCCGCGATCGACGTGCAGAACCTGGTCGACGTGCGCTCGCCCGACGAGTTCTCCGGCAAGCTGCTCGCCCCGGCCCACCTCCCGCAGGAGCAGTCGCAGCGTCCGGGCCACGTCCCGTCCGCCCGCAACATCCCGTGGTCGAAGAACGCCAACGACGACGGCACCTTCAAGTCGGACGAGGAGCTGAAGGCCCTCTACGAGGACGAGCAGGTGGACCTGGCGAAGGACACCGTCGCCTACTGCCGCATCGGCGAGCGCTCCGCGCTCACCTGGTTCGTCCTGCACGAGCTGCTGGAGGTCCCGAACGTCAAGAACTACGACGGCTCGTGGACCGAGTACGGCTCCCTCGTCGGCGTGCCGATCGAGCTCGGCGCCAACAAGTAACCCCTCCTCCCCAGGACCCCTCGACCGTAAGGATTCCCACCATGTGCGGAGCGCAGCCCGGCGGCCCCGACGCCTCGACCATCAAGCCCGGCGAGACCACGATCCAGGGCTTCGTGACCAAGGACGGCCAGCCCGTCACCGGTTACGTCCGCCTCCTGGACTCGACCGGTGAGTTCACGGCCGAGGTCCCGACCTCCGCCACCGGCCAGTTCCGCTTCTACGCGGCCGAGGGCACCTGGACCGTCCGCGCCCTGGTCCCCGGCGGCACCGCCGACCGCCAGGTCGTGGCCCAGAAGGGCGGCCTGGCCGAGGTCGCCATCGCGGTCTGACCCGCGGTTCACGAACGGCCGGAGGGCCGTGCCTCCTGGGGGGTTGGACGCCATCACCAGGCTCGGGGCACGGCCCTCCGGCTTGCCCGCGCGCACCTTCCCGGCCGCGTCCCCCGGCCGTACGCTGGAGACGTGTACGCACGGCGTAGGCGCGTCTACTTCTGGATGATGGGTGCCTGCCTGGTCCTCTTCGTGGGCGCCTGGGCGGTCGTGCGCCTCTTCTCGGTCCCCGTCGCGATCGGCATGTGCGTGGTCGCGATGGTCATCCCGCCGATCGCCGCGATGACGGCGAACCGGCGGGGCCCGGACGACCGCTGGTGGGACGACCCCTCCGGGGACGAGAAGTCCGACGAGTGGTGGGACGAGCTGGACGGGAAGAGAGGGCCCCGGGACCGGGAGGACGGAAGGGACCGGGAGGACGGGGACTAGGGCCTGTCTGACGATTCCCGTCGGGTCCGGCCCGCCCGGCACGCGCGCTCGCCGCACGGCCGAAACGCCCAAGTAGCTCCGCTACGAGGGCGCCCCCGCCGCACGCCGATCGCACGCACCGGACGACCCGGCCTGATCCGACGTGAATTGTCAGACAGGCCCTAGGGCCGGTACGGCGATTCCCGTCGGACAGGTCCCCTCGGGGCGGGTCCTAGTAGACGAGCGCCTGCGTCTCCTCGCCCATGACCTCCTGGACGAAGACCTGCGCGCCCGCGATGCGGACGCCCTCCAGGACGTCCTCCTCGGTGATCTCCCGGCGGGTCGCGCACTGGGTGCACAGGGTGATCCGGCCGGCCGCCAGGATCGAGTCGATCAGGTCCGGCAGCGGCGCGGCGTGCGGGAGCTCGAACTCCGCCGCGCGGCCCGGGAGGGCGAACCACGAGGACTCGCCGGTCAGCCAGAGCGAGACCTCCACCCCGCTGGCGACGGCGACGGCCGCCACCGTGAATGCCTGGGAGCAGCGTTCGGGGGCGTCGGCCCCGGCGGTCACCTTGATCACGAGCTTCTTCGCCATATACCGAACTGTAATGCGGGCTTCCGCAACCCCCGGTGGATCTCACGTGTCAGTTGGGTGCGCGGGTAACGGAAACCGCGCTTCTAGTCTCGTGGGGGGACTGTTTTGGAAGCGACAGAAGCGGTGGAATCCGCTCAGGACGGACCGGTGCCCGTCGGGGCACCGACACCGGAACCGGCGGCCCCGCCGGTTCCCGCAGCACCCCGGCCGCGCCGCCGCGCCGGCCGTACGGTCGCGCTGATCGCCGTCGCGGCCGTGCTCGGCATCGTCGGCGGCACGGCCGTCGGCTACGGCGTCCAGGCCCAGCGCGAGCCCACCGCGCTGCCGGCCCTCAACCAGCCCGGCCTGGCCTACCCGGCCAAGCCGCTCCCGAAGGGCCAGGAACCGGCCCCGCTGACGGATGCCGAGGACCGCGCCCGCAAGACGGACGGCGACCTGCGCAAGCTGCTGGTGCCGCGTCCGTCCGGCGCCCGCGAGGCGGAGTCCGAGCCCGCCGACGGCTGGTTCGACGTCGGCACCTACGCGGCCGGCTTCACGAACCAGAGCTGGATGCTCGAATTCCTGCAGGAGAACCGGGTCCGCCGCATCGCCGGACGCAGCTGGGACTCCGGCGAGAACCGCTCGACGACCGTGCGCCTCGTCCAGTTCGGCCCCTCGGACATGGTCGGCGCGGTCGACCACGCCCAGTCGCAGCGCAGCTACATGGGGGAGAAGAAGCACGCCGGCAACGAGGGAGAGCCGCTCAAGGGCAGCGGCAACGGCCGCTACTACCTCTACCCGGTGAAGAAGAAGGCCGGATACCTCGACAGCTACCGCGCCCGGGCCGTGTTCCAGCGCGGGGACGTGATGGTCGAGATCAGCATCTACGACACGAAGAAGATCGACAAGAACGACATCCGCACGCTGGCCGAGAAGCAACTGGAGCGCCTGTGAGCGAGCACCCCGTTCCCGACGAGACCTCCTCTCCGGCCCGTGCCGGAGGGTGGGGGCGCAGGCTGCTCACCACCGTCCTGCCCGCCGTCCTCGTGCTCGGCGCCGCGGGCGGCGGTGTCGCCTACACGGCCGTGACCGTCGCGCACGCCGACCGCACCGCGCCGACCGTCGCCTGGCAGGACCCGGCGGGGAAGCCGGGCAAGGATCCCGTGGGGACGCTCGGCAAGGGCCGTGCGGACACTCCCATGAGCAAGTTCCTGCTGCCCGTTCCCCCCGGCTACCGGCTCGGCCCCGACGTCGAGTCGTACGGGAAGGACGGCGAGCTGGGCGCGCGGGAGGCCGGCGCCCTCCTCAAGGCGGAGGCACGCGGGCTCGCGGGCAAGAAGCGCCGCGACTTCGAGAAGCGGATCGACCGGCTCGGCGTCCAGGGCATCGGCGTGCGCTCGTACAGCTCGGACTCCGACGACCTCGTCGCCCAGATCACGATCGTGCGGCTGAAGGACCGGCGGAAGGTCCGCGAGCTGCACGAGCTCAAGACGGGCCTGGCCGCGCTCCTGGAGCGTCCCAAGGGCCCGAAGGTCCCCGGTCACAAGAACGCCGTCTGCTACGGGGTGAGCGACTACGACGAGCGGGACGACAGGAAGAAGGCCGAGACGGATCTCAGCGGGATGACCTGCTCCGCGTACGACTCCGACCTGATGGTCTCCGTGCGGGCGTACGGCGCCGCGCCCTTCGAGGAGAGCGCCGTGGCCGATCTCGTGAAGCGGCAGCTGGATCACATCAAGTCCCCGGGGGAGTACGTATGAGCGAGCAGCGGACGGTCCCGGAGACCGAGACCGAGACCGACACCGAGACGCCCGAGGTCGTGGCGCCCGAGGTCGTGGCGCCCGAGGCCGCGGACGCGGCGGCGGCCGGGCTCCCGGCGCCCCCCGGCGGGTCCGGCCGGTCGCGGCGGGTGCTCGCCGCGGTCGCCCGCTGGACGGCCGCCGTGCTGGTCTTCGGCGGGGTCGGCGCCGGCACCGCCGCCGGCATCACCGCGATGGAGCGCACCGAGGTCCCGGGCCTCGCCACCGAGAGCGACGGGCGCTGGGAGTACCCGCGGCTGAGCCTGCCCGCGCTGCCCCAGGGCTCGCCGCGCCCGTTCACCGACGGCAACGAGGGCGAGATCCACCACGCCGACCTGCGCGCCCTGCTGCTGCCCGCCCCGGCGGGCGCCGCGGTGGACCCGAAGGCGAACGGCGGCTGGACGACCCGGGACGCGTTCCTGTCCGCCTACGGGAAGGAGGACAGGCCCCCGCTCGCGCGGGCCCTCGACGACTCCACCCTGCGCCACATCGCGGTCCGCGCGTGGACGATGCCGGACGGCACGCGCAGCAGCGTCCACCTGCTGCGGTTCGGGTCGGTCGGGTACGCCGAGGAGTTCAAGGACGCGCTCATCGCGTCGGAGGGCGGCGGCGTGGTCCCGGACATCCTTCCGGAGGGCGCGGCGGGCGCGAAGATGGAGACGTACGGCGACGACATCGACGTACCGGACACCCGGCCGTACATCTACCAGGAGCCGAAGCCGTACGGCCCCGAGCAGATCCGCTGGGCGTACATCCAGGCCGGCGACACACTCGCGGTCGTCCGCCAGTCCCGCAAGGGCGAGGCCGCCCACGTGCCCTTCCAGCAGACCGTCACCCTGCAGAACCAGCTGCTCGGCTGATCGGCCCCGCCCGGCACCCCGAGACCCACCTCACCGAGAACGCCGGACCCCCGCCGACTAAGCTGGGGTCCGGCCCGTTCCGCCTTCACCGCTCATGCGAGGAGCATCAACGTGATCCTTTTCTTCGAAGTCCTGCTGGGACTCGTCTGCGTCGCGGTCCTGGCCTTTGCCGGACTGACCGTGAAGAAGCTGTACCAGGGCCAGCGCTAACCACTCCATCACAGATCGCCTGAGCTGCTCATGATCTCGATTCCGTCCGACCTCAATCCGGACCTCGTCCCCCTCGCGTTCCTCCTCGGCACGTGGGAAGGCGCGGGCGTCTCCGACTTCCCCGGCGCCGAGAAGTGCAACTTCGGCCAGTCCGTGACCTTCAGCCACGACGGCCGGGACTTCCTCGAGTACCACTCGCACTCCTGGGTCCTGGACACAGACGGCAACAAGGTCCGCCCGCTGGAGAGCGAGAGCGGCTACTGGCGCATCGACAAGGACCGCAAGGTCGAGGTCGTCATGGTCCGTGACCAGGGCGTCGTCGAGGTCTGGTACGGCGAGCTCGCCCACCAGAAGCCGCAGATCGACATCGCCACCGACGCCGTCGCCCGTACCGAGGCGTCCGGCCCGTACAGCGGTGGCAAGCGCCTCTACGGCTACGTCAACAGCGACCTGATGTGGGTCGGCGAGAAGGCCACCCCCGAGGTCCCGCTGCGGCCCTACATGTCGGCGCACCTGAAGAAGGTCGTCACCCCGGAGGAGGTCGCCGAGATGGCGCGCAACCTCCCCGACATGCCCGACGACGGCATCGCCTTCTTCAAGTAGGCCGAGCGGGTCCGCGCAGGCCGTGCCACGGTGAGCCGCGCCCTCCTACACTGGGGGGCGTGGTGAGCACCGACTGGAAGAGCGACCTGCGGCAGCGCGGCTACCGGCTGACGCCCCAGCGCCAGCTTGTCCTGGAGGCCGTGGACGTGCTGGAGCACGCGACGCCCGACGACATCCTCGTGGAGGTCCGCAAGACCGCCGCCGGCGTCAACATCTCCACCGTCTACCGGACCCTGGAGCTCCTGGAGGAGCTCGGCCTGGTCAGCCACGCCCACCTCGGGCACGGCGCGCCGACCTACCACCTCGCCGACCGGCACCACCATCTCCACCTGGTCTGCCGGGACTGCACCGAGGTCATCGAGGCCGACGTCGAGGTCGCCGCCGACTTCACCGCGAAGCTCCGCCGGGACTTCGGCTTCGAGACCGACATGAAGCACTTCGCGATCTTCGGCCGCTGCCGGGACTGCGCCCGGAAGGCAGCCGGCGCCGAGTCGTAGTCTTGGGGACATGAAGAGCCCCCTGCTGTCCCTGCCCGGCGCCGTCCCCGCCGAGGGCCGTGACGAAGGCGTCGCCGCGCACTACGGCGATCTGTTCCGCGAGCAGCGGACCCTCGCCGACGGCACCGGATTCGTCGACCTCTCCCACCACGGCGTCATCACCGTCACCGGCGACGACCGGCTGAGCTGGCTGCACCTGCTGCTCACCCAGCACGTCAGCGACCTGCCGCCGGGGCAGGCCACCGAGGCGCTGATCCTCTCCGCGAACGGGCACATCGAGCACGCCCTGTACCTCGTCGACGACGGCGAGACGGTCTGGGCGCACGTCGAGCCCGGCACCCGCGCCGAGCTGGTCGGCTATCTGGAGTCGATGAAGTTCTTCTACCGGGTCGAGGTCGCCGACCGCACCGAGGACTTCGCCGTCGTGCACCTGCCGGCCGGTTCGGTCGCGGAGGCGCCCGAAGGTGTGGTCGTGCGCGAGACGGCGTACGGCCGGGACCTCTTCCTGCCGCGCGCCGACCTGGAGTCCTTCGCGGGTACGCACGGCCCGGCGGCCGGCATCCTCGCGTACGAGGCGCTGCGGGTCGAGGCGCACCGGCCCCGGCTCGGCTTCGAGACCGACCACCGCACGATCCCGCACGAGCTGGGGCTCATCCCCGGCGCCGTGCACCTCCAGAAGGGCTGCTACCGAGGCCAGGAGACCGTCGCCCGGGTGCAGAACCTGGGCAAGCCGCCGCGGCGCCTGGTCTTCCTGCACCTGGACGGCAGCGAGGTGCTGCTGCCCGGGCACGGCACGCCGGTGCGGCTCGCCGCGGACGGGGCGGAGGGGCGGCAGCTCGGCTTCGTCACGAGCTCGGCGCGCCACCACGAGCTGGGCCCGATCGCGCTGGCCCTGGTGAAGCGGAACGTGCCGGTCGACGCCGCGCTCGTGGTCGGGACGACCGCCGCCGCGCAGGAGACGGTCGTCGAGCCGTAGGCGCGGGGCCGCTGAACCCGAGCGGGCGGGGTCAGACCTCGATCAGGACCGTGAACGGGCCGTGGTTGGTGAGCGACACGCGCATGTCGGCACCGAAGCGGCCCGTCTCCACGCGCGCCCCGAGCCGCCGCAGCTGCTCGACGACCTCGTCGACGAGGGGCTCGGCGACCGGGCCGGGCGCCGCCGCGTTCCAGGTGGGGCGGCGGCCCTTGCGGGCGTCTCCGTAGAGCGTGAACTGGGAGATGACGAGCAGCGGCGCGTTCACGTCGGAGCAGGACTTCTCGTCCTCCAGCACCCGGACGGACCAGAGCTTTCTGGCCAATTGCGCCGCCTTCTCGGGGGTGTCGTCGTGGGTCACCCCGACCAGGACGCACAGCCCCTCGCCGACGATCTCTCCGACGGTCTCCCCTGCGACGACGACACGCGCGCCGTCCACCCTCTGCACCACTGCTCGCATGCGTACCAACCTACCGATCGTCCCGGCGGCCGAAGGAACGAGGGCCGAACGGGTGCAGACCGCCTGCGTCGGCCGGGGCCGGAGTGGCACCATGCCTGTCAGGCGGTGCGGTTCCGCACCGGTCGAGGGGACGAATCTCATGAGTGCACCTGGCACCGGGCACACGCCGTCCGGTCCCGTTCCGCTGTTCCGAACCGGCGGCGCCGTCGGGCGCCCGCCCGTGCAGCGGAGCGCCGAGCCCGACCGGCCGGAGCGGTCGCGGCCGGATCTCGGCGCGCTGCGCCTGCCCGAGCTGCGGGCGCTGCGCCGCGACGCGCAGGGCGACGAGGCGGACCTCAGCTACGTACGGCGGATGCTGCAGGGCCGGATCGACATCTTGCGTGCCGAGCTGGCACGGCGTAGCGACCCGGAGGCGCCGGTCCTGGACCGGCTGTCCGAGATCCTGGCCGACGCGCCGTCGCGGCACGGGGCGGCGGCCCGGTCGGCGCGGCACGTGACGCTGTCGACGCCGCGCAGCGAGGAGTACCGGCGGCTGGCCGCCGAGATGCTGTCCGAGGTCGAGCTGTCCGACCTGTCGGCCCGTACGGACGCCGAGCTGCACACGGCGATGGGGCGGCTGGCCGGGTACGAGCAGCAGGTCTCCCGGAGCCGGCAGGAGCTCCAGCACACCGCCGACGACTGCAGCGCGGAGATCGCCCGCCGCTACCGCGAGGGCGAGGCGCGGGTCGACGACCTGCTGGCCTGACGGGGCGGGCGCCGGGCCCTAGGTCCTGTCGTCACACTCCCGTCTGCCTCGCGACGACAGGCCCTCGCGCGGCCCGGAAAACCCGGGTGCGGAGGGCTCCGGGCGGCGCCTAGGTTGGCCGGATGAGCCTTGAGGTGCGTCCGATCGACGAGTCCGAGTTCCGCGCGTGGCTGCGGGCCATCCGGGTGGCCTTCCTCCACCCGCCCGTCGTGCCGGACGAGGAGGTCGCGGACAAGCTCCCGCACCACGGCCTCGCCCGGACCTTCGGCGCCTTCGACCGGGGCCGGCTGGTCGCCACCTTCCGCTCCTTCGACCAGGAGCTGAGCACCGTCGGCGGGGCCGTCCTCGCGGCGAACGCGGTCAGCGCCGTCACGGTCTCCCCGACCCACCGCAGGCGCGGGCTGCTCAGCCGGATGATGCGGGAGGACCTGGCGGCGGCGAAGGAGCGGGGCGCGGCCTGCGCGACGCTGATCGCCGCCGAGTACCCGATCTACGGGCGGTTCGGCTTCGGCCCGGCGAGCTGGGCGACCGAGTGGTCCGTCGACGTGGCCAGGGCCGGCCTCGATCCGCGCGGGCCGGGACCGGGCGCGGACGGCGGGGAGGTCGAGCTGACCGACGGCGCCGGGATCCGCGAGCTGGGCCCCGCGCTGCACCGGCGGCTGGCCGGGCGGCGGGCCGGGGTCACCGCGCGCACGCCCCGCAACTGGCAGCTCGTCACCGGCGGCGGCTTCCGCGCCAAGCCGTGGACCGAGCCGTACCACGCGCTGTACCGCGGGGCGTCGGGCGAGGTCGAGGGGTACGTGTCGTACACGGCCGAGGACAAGTGGACCGACGCGAACCAGCCGGACGGCCGGGTGAACGTGCGGGAGCTGGTGGCGGCCGGTGCGGAGGCGGAGCGGGCGCTGTGGCGGTTCGTGTGCGCGATCGACTGGGTGACCGAGGTGCGCTCGGGCGGGCGGGCCCCGGACGACCCGCTGCCGCTGCTGCTGCCCGATCCGCGGGCGGCGCGGGTGGTGACCCACTCGGACATGCTGTGGCTGCGGGTCCTCGACGTGCCGAAGGTGCTCGAACCGCGTACGTACGCGGCGGAGGGCGCGCTCGTCCTGGACGTGCGGGACGCGGCGGGCCTTGCGGGCGGGCGCTTCCGGCTGGACGCCTCGCCGAAGGGCGGCTCCTGCGCGCCGACCGGGGAGGCGCCGGACCTGGTGCTGGACGTGGCGGAGCTGGCGCGGCTGGCGCTGGGCGACGAGTCCGCGTCGCGGCTGGTGGCGCTGGGCCGGATCGAGGAGGCGGCGCCGGGCGCGGCGGCGCGGGCGGACCTGCTGCTGCGGTCCGCCCGGCGCGCGTGGACGCTGGACGTCTTCTGAGGCGTGCGCTTCTGGTCGCGAGCTTCTGAGCCGTCCGATTCCGGGCCGTGAGCTTCCGGGCCGTCTTCCGGGTCGTCTTCGGACCCGTCCGCTCAGGCCGCGACGGTGAGCTCGCTCGGCGCGGGCTTCGGGGCCCGGAGCAGGGCGAGGGCGAGGCCGAAGGCGACGACCAGCAGGGCGGCGCCGACCGCGAAGGCCAGGTGGTAGCCGCCGGTGAGGGCCTCGGCGGCGGGGCGGCCGGCGGCGGTGAGGGTCTCGGTGCGGGCGGCGGCCAGGGTGGACAGGACCGCGATGCCGAGGGCCATGCCGATCTGCTGGGTGGTGTTGAAGAGGCCGGAGGCGAGGCCCGCGTCGGCCTCGTCGGCGCCGGACATGCCGAGCGCGGTCAGCGCGGGCAGGGCGAGTCCGAACCCGGCGGCGAGCAGCATCGGGGGCAGCAGGTCGACGGCGTACGAGGCGTGGACGGGCAGCCGGGCGAGCAGGACGAGCATCGCGACGAGCAGGGCGAGGCCGGTGAGCAGGACGTTGCGCTCGCCGAAGCGGGTGATCAGGCGGGCCGAGAGGCCGAGCGAGACGAGCCCGACGACGGCGGCGGCGGGCAGCATCCCGAGCCCGGTCTCGGCGGCGCCGTAGCCGAGGACCCGCTGCATGTGGAGGGCGACCAGCACCTGGAAGGAGAACAGGGCGGCGACCATCAGCATCTGGACCAGGTTGGCGGCGGCGACGCGGCGGGAGCGCAGGACGCGCAGCGGCAGCAGCGGGTCGGCGGCGGTGGCCTGGCGGCGGAGGAAGCCGGCGAGCAGGGCGAGGGCGAGGGCGCCGAGGCCGAGGGTGCGGGCGGAGCCGGCGCCGTGCTCCTCGATGCCGACGACCGCGTAGATGCCGGTCATGAGGCCGGAGGTGACGAGCAGGGCGCCGAGCAGGTCGGCCCGGCCGCGGCTGGGCGCGGGGCGGTCGGCGGGCAGCGCGGGGAGGGCGACGAGGAGGGCGGCGAGGCCGATGGGGAGGTTGATGAAGAAGATCCAGTTCCAGGCGAGCGCGTCGGTGAGGACGCCGCCGAGGACCTGTCCCAGGGAGGCGCCGGCCGCGCCGGTGAAGCTGAACACGGCGATGGCGCGGGCGCGTTCGCGGGGTTCGGTGAAGAGGGTGACGAGGATGCCGAGGCCGACGGCGGAGGCCATGGCGCTGCCGACACCCTGGAGGAAGCGGGCGGCGATGAGGACGGCGGGGGAGGCGGCGAGTCCGGCGAGGACGGAGGCGGCGGTGAAGAGCCCGGTCCCGGCGAGGAAGACGCGCTTGCGGCCGATGAGGTCGCCGAGGCGGCCGGCGAGCAGCAGCAGGGCGCCGAAGGCGATCAGGTAGGCGTTGACGATCCAGCTGAGGCCGGCGGGGGAGAAGCCGAGGTCGTTCTGGATGGCGGGCATGGCGACGGTGACGATGCTGCCGTCGAGGATCGTCATCAGCATGCTGGTGGCGAGGACGGCGAGGGCGGTCCAGCGTGAGGCGGGCATGACGGTGCCTCCCTTTCGGGGCGGTGATGGCGCGGGGAGCGGACTCGGTGACGCCGACCGGCGCCGAGATAGAACGCTAACAGATAGTTCCGTTGCAGACTATCTATCTCGGTCGGTCTTCCTGGGTACCCTGGTCCGTATGACCTCCATGGCGCCCACCCGCACCGAGCCCGACCTCTCCTACCTCCTCGACCACACCAGCCACGTCCTGCGGACGCGGATGGCCGCCCGGCTCGGCGAGATCGGCCTCACCGCCCGGATGCACTGCGTCCTGGTCCACGCGCTGGAGCAGGAGCGCACCCAGGCGCAGCTCGCCGAGATCGGCGACATGGACAAGACGACGATGGTGGTGACCGTCGACGCCCTGGAGAAGGCGGGCCTGGCCGAACGCCGCCCGTCCAGCACGGACCGCCGCGCCCGCATCATCGCGGTCACCGAGAAGGGCGCGCGGGTCGCGAAGGAGAGCCAGCGGATCGTCGACTCGGTCCACGAGAACGCCCTGACCTCCCTCCCCGCCCCGGCCCGCGAGGCCCTCCTCCACGCCCTGGACCTGCTGGCCACCGGCCACCTGGAAACCCCGGACCAGGGCCCCCACAACGCCCGCCGCGCGAGGCAGTCGCAGTGACCGGCGGGCCCGCTGTGACGGAACTATTGCAAGCGGCTGCTTGCAATAGTTAGCGGGGGCTGGCAGGGTCTGGGGTATGGCATCGCTCAACGTCGGCAATCTTGGTGAGTACCTCCGTGAACAGCGGCGCACCGCGCAGCTGTCGCTGCGGCAGCTCGCCGAGGCCGCGGGCGTGTCCAATCCGTATCTGAGTCAGATCGAGCGAGGGCTGCGCAAGCCCAGCGCCGAGGTGTTGCAGCAGGTCGCCAAGGCGCTGCGGATCTCCGCCGAGACGCTGTACGTGCGGGCCGGGATCCTCGACGAGAAGGAGCGGGACGAGCTGGAGACGCGCGCCGTCATCCTGGCCGACCCGTCGATCAACGAGCGGCAGAAGCAGGTGCTGCTCCAGATCTACGACTCCTTCCGCAAGGAGAACGCCGCCGAGGCCGCGCAGGCCGCCGAGCAGCAGGCGCACCAGCCGCCGCAGCCCACCGAGACGTAAACCTCCGGGAGGACCACGACCATGGCCATCATCGACGAACTCCGCACCCCCCTCTACTTCGCCGCCGGCACCGCCGACCTCGCCGTCCAGCAGGCCAGGAAGGTCCCCGGCCTGATCGAGCAGATCGCCGCCGAGGCCCCGTCCCGGATCGAGGCCGTCAAGAAGACGGACCCGAAGGCGGTCCAGGAGAAGGCGCAGGCGAAGTTCGCCGAGCTCGTGGGCGGTCTCGACACCGACCTGAAGAAGCTGGGCGAGCAGGCCCAGGACCTGGCCCTGCGCGGTGTCGGCGTCGCCGCCGAGTACGCCGTCAAGGCGCGCGAGAAGTACGAGGAGCTCGCCGCCCACGGCGAGGAGACCGTCAAGGCGTGGCGCGGCGAGACCGCCGAGGAGGTCACCGAGATCTCCGTCGTCGTCGAGCCGGTGTCCGAGCCGGAGCCGGTGTCGGAGCCGGTGGCCGCCGCCGAGGCCAAGCCCGCCCGCAAGCCCGCCGCCCGCAAGGCGCCCGCCAAGAAGGCCGCCGCCGCCGAAGGTGCCGAGTAGCAGCGGGGCCGGGCACTAATCGCCGTGTCCCGGGCGTTGTAACGGGTACCTTGACCGCGAGGCGCTCTCTCCACTCACCTAGGCGGTGCACAGCATGTTGCGCGAAGGATTCGACTCGGCTCTGGGGCTGGTCGTCAGGCTGGTCTTCCTCGGCTTCGCCGTCGCCCCCCTCGTGTTCGCCGCGATGGCGCGCGAGGACGCCTTCCGCGCGGCGGAGAAGCAGACCAAGAAGTTCTGGCTGATCCTGCTCGGCGCCAACCTGGTCATCAACCTGTTGCTGCCGATCCTCTTCCTCCAGATCGCCGGCCTCATCGCCGCCATCGTCTTCATGGTCGACGTCCGCCCCGCGCTCCGCGCGGTCTCCGGCGGCGGAGGCGGCAGGCGCGGCGGCGGCTCCAGCAGCGACGGGCCGTACGGCCCGTACAACGGCGGGCGCTAGCCCCACTCCCGCTCAGGTCCCGGTGGCGTCAGCCCCGGGGCCTGACCCGTTCCAGGGCCAGGACGGCCACGTCGTCCGTCAGCTCGCCGCCGTTCAGCGCCCGCACCTCCGTGACCGCCGCGTCCAGCAGCTCCTCGCCGCGCAGCCCCGCCGCGAGCTGCCGGTTGATCATCTCGACCATCCCGTCCTGCCCGAGCCGCGGCGAACCGGGCCCCGCCGAGCGGCCCTCGATCAGCCCGTCCGTGTACATCAGCAGGCTCCAGGCCGCGCCCAGCTCCACCTGGCGGCGCGGCCAGCGCGCGTGCGGCAGCAGCCCGAGCGCCGGGCCCCCGGCCTCGTACGGCAGCAGCCGGGCCATGCTGCCGTGCCGCGCGATCAGCGGCGCCGGGTGCCCGGCCAGGCACAGCCCGGCCCGCCGCCCGTCGGGCGCGATGTCCACCGTGCACAGGGTCGCGAAGATCTCCTCGCTCTCCCGCTCGTGCTCCAGGACCCGCTGCATCGTGGACAGCAGCTCGTCCCCGCACAGCCCCGCGAAGGTCAGCGCCCGCCAGGCGATCCGCAGCTCCACGCCGAGCGCCGCCTCGTCGGGGCCGTGCCCGCAGACGTCGCCGATCATGGCGTGGACCGTGCCGTCCGGTGTGCGCACGGTGTCGTAGAAGTCGCCGCCGAGCAGCGCCCGGGACCTGCCGGGCCGGTAGCGCGCGGCGAACCGCAGCTCGGAGCCCTCAAGAAGCGGCGTGGGCAGCAGCCCGCGCTCCAGGCGCGCGTTCTCCTGGGCCCGCAGCCGCGACTCGGCCAGCTTCACCTGGACCGCGTCGGCGCGCTTGCGCTCCACGGCGTAGCGGATCGCGCGGCTCAGCAGCCGCCCGTCGAGCTCCTCGCGGAACAGGTGGTCCTGGGCCCCGACCCGTACCGCCTCGGCCGCCAGCTCCGCGTCCGCCGAGGCGGCCAGCGCGAGGACGGCGTGGCGCGGGGCGAGCCGCAGGAGGTGCCGCAGCGGCGCCAGCGGGTCGTCGTCGGCGCCGCGGGGCGCGGGCAGCGCGAGGTCGACGAGCACGCAGTGCACGTCGTCGGTGAGCAGCCGCTCGGCCTCGGTGAGGTTGCGGGCGGTACGGACGCGGACCCGGGTGCCGACGGCGTCGAGCAGCTCGGGTACGGCGAGGGCGCCCGCCGGGTCGTCCTCGACGACCAGGAGCGTGAGCTCGGCGGCGGTGCCTGGTGCCGGGAGAGAATCGATTCTCTGCCGCGGTACGGGTACGGGCATCGGTCTGGGTTTCCTTCCCTCCCCCCGAGGGCCGGGGACCGACCATAGCGGTACCGCCCGGCGCGGCGGAACGGGCGATCGCCCGCCGGACCGGAGTTCCGGGGGCGGGCGCGGCGGCCCGCGCCGTGGCATATGCCGCGGATGGGGAGGTAGTCGCACGCGGGCGGCCCGGCGGGGGCGGACGGCGCCGCGCCCGGCGGCTCCCGCCCCTCCCCGGCGCGATGAGAAACGTCACTGCGCCCGCGCGGCCGTGAGACCGCGAGGGAGCCCCGCCAGCCCGCCGGGACGGGCGGCGGCTACGGCCACCGCCACCGCTACGGCCGCACCACGCCCAGGATCTCCATCGAGCCGGCGCCCGCGACCGTCACGTTCCGCCCGGGGCGGGGCGCGTGCACGATCGCGCCGTTGCCGACGTACATCCCGATGTGGCTCGCGTCCTTGAAGTAGACGATCAGGTCGCCGGGCCGCATGTCCTTGATGTCGACGTGCGGCAGCAGCCGCCACTGCTCCTGCGAGGTGCGCGGGATCGGGCGGCCCGCGCTGCCCCAGGCGCGCTGGGTGAGCCCCGAGCAGTCGTACGAGTCCGGGCCCTCGGCCCCCCACACGTACGGCTTGCCGATCTGCGAGGTCGCGAACTGCACCGCCCGCTTGCCCTCGGGGGTCGTCGCGCTGCTCAGGCCCTTGAGGATGCCGGAGCCGACCCAGGCGGTCTGCGCCCGGTACTGCTCCTGCTCCTCCAGGGCCAGCAGCCGGGCCCGCTCCTCGGCGGCGAGCTCGGACTCCAGCTTCTTGGCGGCGGCGATCTTGTCGTTGATCTCCTTCTTCGCCTTGGCCTGCTTGAGGCGGTTGGCCTCCAGCTTGGTCCAGTTGACGCTGGCGTCCTTGGCGTAGGCGGTGAGGTCCTCCTGGGTGCGGGTCATCTCGCCGAGCAGGTCCCGGGTGGCCTTCTGGCCCTCCTTCAGGCGGCCCGCGTTGTCCAGGAACAGCTGGGGGTCGTCCGTCAGCACGAACTGCGCGCCCTCCGGCAGCCCGCCGTTGCGGTACTGGGCGCGGGCGGCGGCGCCGGCCCTGGCCTTGAGGTCCTCGATCTTCTCGTTGCCGACGACGATCATCCGGGCCAGCTTCACGATCTCGCCGGACTGCTCGTCGGCCTTCTCCTCGGCGAGGTTGTACGCGTCGGTGGCGACGGCGGCCTGCCGGTAGAGCCCGTCGATCTCCTTGCGGACCTCTTCGAGGGTCTTCTTCGGCTGGCTCGGCGGCGCCGGCGGCAGCGGGGCCGCGGCGGCCTGGAGGGTGAGGGCGGGTGAGGCCAGCACCGTCAGGGCGCAGACCACGGTGATCGTGGTGATGGCGTGGCGGTGTCGGTTCACAGGCTCCCCCTCTGGCGGCCCACATCGATGGCCTGGTCGATGGCCGAAATCTGATTTACCGTCAGTAACTTAGTCGTGACCTTGGTGATGGTGCCACGAGGGCGCCGAAAGCGACAGGGGAACGCGGGACCTGGCGGTGCGCTTCCCCGACTCCCCCCACGGTTGACGATCGTTTCGCCGTCCACGTTCCCCGCACCGCGCGGAACGCAGGCGGAATACGGGCAGAATACGGGCGCAATACGGGCGGTCTTCAGGCGGAGTTAGGCGTTCCGTAGCCGGCCAGGCCGCCGTCCCGCGGAGCCAGCGCCTCCCAACGGACCGTCACCTCGCCCTGCCGCCACCGCCGCGGACCGTCCGTCAGCGGCCAGTCACCGGCCAGTTCGCGGACCGAGCGGATCCAGCGCTGCCGGGCGCCGAGCGAGGCGTACGGGGCAGCCGCCGCCCACGCCCGGTCGAAGTCCCGCAGGAAGGCGTGCACCGGCTCGCCCGGCACGTTCCGGTGGATCAGCGCCTTCGGCAGCCGCTCCGCCAGGTCGGACGGGCGGTCCAGCGAACCCAGCCGGGTGGCGAACGTCACGGTCCGCGGCCCGCCCCGGCCGAGCGCCACCCACACGTGCCGCCGCCCGATCTCGTCGCAGGTCCCCTCCACCAGCAGCCCCTCGGGCGCGAGCCGCCCGCACAGGCGCGCCCAGACGGCGGCGACCTGGTCCTCGTCGTACTGGCGCAGCACGTTCGCGGCCCGGATCAGGGCCACCTCGCCCGCCACCGGCACCTCGAAGCCGCCGTGCCGGAAGGCGAGCCCCTCGCGCTCGTACGGCTTGGCGGCGGCGACCCGGGCGGGCTCGATCTCCACCCCGACGACCCGGGCGCGGGGGTCGGCGGTGCGCAGCCGGGCCAGCAGCTCGACGGCGGTCCAGGGCGCGGCCCCGTACCCGAGGTCCACGGCGACGGGCGCGCCGGCCGAACGCCGCAGCGCCGGCCCGTGCACGGCCGCGATCCAGCGGTCCTGGCGGCGCAGGCGGTTCGGGTTGGTGGTCCCGCGGGTGATCGTGCCGACGGGGCGGGTGGTGCGGGGGGCCATGCCACGAGCGTACGGGGTGGGTCCGGCGCCCCTCGGCCCCGAGCCGCCCGCCGAGCCCGGCCCCGCCGAGCGCGCGCCTCCCGAGCCCGCCCCCCAACCCCGTAATGAATTGGCAAAGCAGCCGGGGGCCGGGAAATGAAATCCGCCATTCCGGTGTTCTGCCCGCTGGAGGGTGGTGACCACGCCCTCCCTCTGCCATGCCATGCAGGCCATGCGTGTCATGTCAGGCACGCCATGCCATGCACGCCATGCCCGACAGCGGAAGGACCGCCGTGAGCCAGTACGTGTCCCGGTTCGCCGGCACCCTGGCGGCGCCGCCCCGGCTCCGGCTTCCCGGCCGGCACCGCAGCCCGCGCCGCGTGGCCATGCTCAGCGTCCACACCTCCCCCCTGCACCAGCCCGGCACGGGCGACGCGGGCGGCATGAACGTCTACATCGTCGAGCTCGCCAAGCGCCTCGCCGCCATCAACATCGAGGTCGAGATCTTCACCCGGGCCACCACCGGCGGCCTCGCCCCGGTCGTCGAGCTCGCCCCCGGGGTGCTCGTCCGGCACGTGGACGCGGGCCCGTACGAGGGGCTCGCCAAGGAGGAGCTGCCGGCCCAGCTGTGCGCCTTCACGCACGGCGTGATGCAGGCGTGGGCGGGGCACCGGCCCGGCCACTACGACCTGGTCCACTCCCACTACTGGCTCTCCGGCCACGTCGGCTGGCTCGCCGCCGAGCGCTGGGGCGTCCCGCTCGTGCACGCCATGCACACCATGGCCAAGGTCAAGAACGCCGCTCTCGCCGAGGGCGACACCCCCGAGCCCGCCGCCCGCGTGATCGGCGAGACCCAGATCGTCGAGGCGGCCGACCGGCTGATCGCCAACACCGCCGAGGAGGCGGACGAGCTCGCCCGCTTCTACGAGGCCGACCCCGCCAAGATCGCCGTCGTGCACCCGGGTGTGAACCTGGACCACTTCCGCCCCGCCGACGGGCGCGCCGCCGCCCGCGCCCGGCTCGGGCTGCCCGCCGACGCCTTCATCCCCGTCTTCGCGGGCCGCATCCAGCCGCTGAAGGCCCCGGACATCCTGCTGCGCGCGGCGGCCGTGCTGCTCGACCGCGACCCCTCGCTGCGCTCGCGCATGGTCGTCCCGGTCGTCGGCGGCCCGAGCGGCAGCGGGCTCGCCAAGCCCGAGGGGCTCCAGAAGCTGGCCGCGAAGCTGGGCATCGGCGACATCGTCCGCTTCCACCCGCCGGTCGGGCAGGAGCGGCTCGCGGACTGGTTCCGGGCCGCGAGCGTGCTGGTCATGCCCTCGTACAGCGAGTCCTTCGGCCTGGTCGCCATCGAGGCGCAGGCGGCCGGCACCCCGGTCGTCGCGGCGGCGGTGGGCGGCCTGCCCGTGGCCGTACGGGACGAGGTCACCGGCTTCCTGGTGCAGGGCCACGACCCGGCGGACTACGCGCGGGCGCTCGGCCGGTTCGCCGACGACCCGGCGCTGACCGCGTCGATGGGCGCGGCGGCGGCCCGGCACGCCGGTTCGTTCGGCTGGGACACGGCCGCCTCCGGGACCGCCGACGTGTACACGGCGGCGATGCACGACCACCGCCTGAAGGAGCAGCGGCGTCGCGTACGCTCGCACCATGGCTGAGGCTCAGGCGGCGGGGGGCGGGCGGTCCGCCGCGACCGCCGCGATCATCGAGGGCACGTTCAAGGACGCGGAGCTGGAGTGGGAGTCGCCCGAGGCGGGCTCCTACGTGGTCAAGCTCCCCGGCACCCGCAAGCTGTTCACGACCCTGTCGCTGCGGGTCGGCCGCCACTCCCTCTCGCTCAACGCCTTCGTGATCCGGCACCCGGACGAGAACGAGGCGGGTGTCCACCGCTGGCTCCTGGAGCGGAACCTCAAGCTGTACGGGGTGGGGTACGCGATCGACGCCCTCGGCGACGTCTACCTGGCGGGCAAGCTCCCGCTGGCGGCCGTGACGCCGGAGGAGCTGGACCGGCTGCTGGGCTCGGTCCTGGAGGCGGCGGACGGCGACTTCAACACGCTGCTGGAGCTGGGCTTCGCGTCGGCGATCCGGCGCGAGTACGAGTGGCGGGTGTCGCGCGGGGAGTCGACGCGCAACCTGGACGCGTTCCGGAACCTGACGGAGAAGGGCCGCCCGACGGGCTGACCCTTCTCCGGGGACGGTGCGTACGTACGTACGGTCAGGGGGAGGCGACCTTGTCGGCGGCAGCAGGGGCAGCAGGGGCAACGGGAGCAACAGCGGCAACAGGAGCAACGGGGGAAACGGACGCCCCCGAGTCCGTACCGCCACCCACCCGAGCACCCTCCGCCCCGGCGAGCGCGCCCCGCAGCAGGGTCTGGTAGCCGAGCGCGGCGACGGCGCCGATCACGCCGCAGGCGATCCACAGCACGTCCGGGCCGGGCCCGTCGACGATGAGGCCCGCCAGGATCGGCGCGACGAATCCGGCGAGGGCCCAGGACATCCCCATCACGCCCTGGTAGCGCCCGCGGGCGTGCTCCGGGGCGAGCAGGGCGGTGGCGGCGGCGTTGGTGGGGACGTGGACCATCTCGCCGATCGTCCAGACGACGACGGTGGCGGCGAAGGCGACGGAGGAGCCGGCCAGCGCGGTGGCGCCGGTGCCGAGGGCGAAGAGCAGCGAGGAGACGGTCAGCAGCAGCACGGGGGAGCGCTTGTCCGTGTACTTGTTGACGAGGAGCTGGAAGACGACGATCACGATGCCGTTGACGGCGATGACGACACCGTAGGCGGAGGGCTTGAGGCCCTCGCCGGCCATGGTGAGCGGCAGGCCGATCCAGGGGGCCGTGAAGACGAGGCAGACCAGCAGGTTGAGCAGGACCAGGGTGCGGAAGGGCGCGTCGCGCAGGACGGCGAGGATGCCGACCTTCTCCTCGGCGACGGCCTTGCCGGTCACCTGGTCGACCTCGGCCGCGGGCCGGGTCTCGGGCAGCCGCAGGAAGACGATCAGGGCGCAGAGCGCGGTGGCGGTCGCGTCGGCGACGAAGAGGGCGTGGTAGCCGAGGACGATCGCGGCGCCGCCGCCGATGGCGGCGATGGCGAAGCCGAGGTTGAGGGCCCAGTAGTTGAGGGCGTAGGCGCGGCGGACGTCGTGCGCGGGGACCATGTCGGCGATGGCGGCGTTGATGGCGGGGCGCACGCCCTGCATGGCGATGCCCATCAGCAGGACGACGGCGGCGACGCCCCAGGCGCTGGTGACGAAGGCGAGCATCAGGGCGCAGGTGGCGGCGGCCAGGTGCATGGTCACCATGGTGGGGCGGCGGCCCCAGCGGTCGGTGAGGTAGCCGCCGAGCGGGGAGCCGGCGACGCCGCCGAGGCCGTGGAGGGCGACGACGAGTCCGGCGAACCAGGCGGAGTGCCCGAGCTCGGTGGTGAGGTAGAGGGAGAGGAAAGTGAGGACGAAAGCCCCGGTCCGGTTGACCAAGGTCGACAGCCAGAGCCACCAGAAGCCGGGCGGAAGTCCCGCCGTCTGGGCTTGTGCCGATCGGATGAGTGAAGAGATCGACATGTGAGCCCGCCCCCTGGGTGTTACGTAAGTGTCGCTTTCCGGGAGTGAAACTTACGCATCTCATACGCCGGACGCCAGTGAATTGACGGCGCGCGTCAATCGGCGGGTGTCGTTTAGGCTCGGACGCATGGCCGACGCACCGTACAAGCTGATCCTCCTCCGCCACGGCGAGAGCGAGTGGAACGAGAAGAACCTGTTCACCGGCTGGGTGGACGTGAACCTCACCGCGAAGGGCGAGAAGGAGGCGGCGCGCGGCGGAGAGCTGCTGAAGGACGCCGGCCTGCTGCCCGACGTGCTGCACACCTCCCTCCAGAAGCGCGCGATCCGCACCGCCCAGCTCGCGCTGGAGTCCGCGGACCGCCACTGGATCCCGGTCCACCGCTCGTGGCGCCTGAACGAGCGCCACTACGGCGCCCTCCAGGGCAAGGACAAGGCGCAGACGCTCGCCGAGTTCGGCGAGGAGCAGTTCATGCTGTGGCGCCGCTCGTACGACACCCCGCCGCCGCCGCTGGCCGACGACAACGAGTACTCCCAGGCCCACGACGCCCGCTACGCGTCGATCCCGCCGGAGCTGCGCCCGCAGACGGAGTGCCTGAAGGACGTCGTGGAGCGGATGCTCCCGTACTGGTACGACGGCGTCGTCCCGGACCTGCTGGCCGGCCGCACGGTCCTGATCGCCGCCCACGGCAACAGCCTGCGCGCCCTGGTCAAGCACCTGGACGGCATCTCGGACGCGGACATCGCGGGCCTGAACATCCCGACCGGCATCCCGCTGGCCTACGAGCTGGACGAGAACTTCAAGCCGCTGAAGCCGGGCGGCACGTACCTGGACCCGGACGCCGCCGCCGCGGCGATCGAGGCCGTGAAGAACCAGGGCAAGAAGTAACTCTTACCCACGAAGAAGCCCCCTTCCTGCGGTTTCTCCGCAGGAAGGGGGCTTCTTCGTGGGCTGGGGCCGTCTGTGGGCCGTCAGGGGGATGGGGCCGCGCTCTCGTCGGTCTCCGGTTCCTCCCGGCTTCGGCCCGGGCGCCGGCGCTTCGCAGCACGGCGACGGCATCGTCGGCGTCGTCCTGAGGCCAGGACTTCATGACGGTGACGGGAACCTGCCGCGTGAGCACCCGGCTGTGCCAGAGGCTGAGTCCCGTCAGCCGACGCACGGCCTGGACCACGTCCATCTCGCGTGGCCCGCACTTGAGGAGTACGACATCGTAGGCCCGCTCAGCGCAGATCAAGGTGACGTACACGGTCTCGTCCCCGTCATCCATCACGTCCCCCGGTTCCTCGGTGACGGGGAGCGTATGCGCCCTCGAAGACGTCGGCCACGGCTTTTCGCGTGCGCTCCCGGCTGCTCGGCATGAGGTGGGCGTACACCCGCAGTGTCAGGCCGGGGTCGGAGTGTCCTTCGGCCCGCTCCGCCCCCGCTGCGCCGACGCCCGCCCCTGCAAGAAGGGATAGGCCCGAAAGCATGAGTCCGCGCCCCAACGGCCGCCGGCTCCTCAGGTCCCCGACATGCCTCCGGCGGGGGCGCTGAGGCTCCGGGATGGGAGGGGCCTGCGGGCGGGTGCCGGCCGGTGGGTCGACGGCAGACGGGATGGAAGTTGGGGTAGGAGGTGAGTAGGTAGGGGGATTCGTACCCGCGAGACCCCACTCGCCTGACCGAAGAAGACGGTCATGGTTCAGTCGAACGTGATCGTCCTTGTTGGGTGAAGGCTGCTTGTGAGCGCAGGCCTACAGCATCGACGTCAGATCGTTCATAGCTGCGACGCAGTTCAGCCTGTAGTCCTCGTGGACTGAGACGCGGTGCCCCATCACGTCGAGGCGACCGGCCTGGAGGGCGTACAGCGGGCACCCCCGCGCAAAGGCGACAACGCCGGTCGTCTGGAAGTCACGAATGTCCACCACACCCTTCGAGCGCTCGTCGAAGGTGAAGATCTCCGGGTTGCTCTGCAGCAACTTGCCTACGTCGCCGTCGATGGAGCGCAGCACGGCCGCGTAAGCGGATGCGGGGCCCATGTACTGAGTGAGGCGATTCTTGGCGATCGCATGTACTCGCGGGAGTTCACGGTCCGCCGCCTTGAGGCGGGTGGCGAATGCGTAGGTGGCGTAAATGTCAGAGGGGAGCTTCAGGCCGTAGACAAGGGAGAAGGCGTTCTGAATGGCTCGACGAGAAGAGTCGTCAGCCATGACAGGCAGGATCAGGCGGTCCACTGCAGACAGAGCGATCTGCGTGTAGATCGAGAAGCTCGGGTTGCAGTCGACAAAGATGGTGTCGTACTGGTCTCGGATGGGCGCCAGGAGATCCTGGATCCAGTCGATGACCGACAGCCACGCATTCGTTCCCGGAATCTGGTTGTTGGCCAGCGTGGAGATCGCGTTTGCCTGGAGCTCCAGGAGAGGGTCGCCGCAGACCAGGTCGATGTTCTCCGGCACAGCCTGGTTGTACTGGCTGGGGGTCGTTACGAAGTCCATCGGGGAGAAGTTGGGCGGGGAGTAGGGCGACGGAAGCCTCTGCTGGAAGTAGCCGCCGATCGTCGCTCGCGGCATTTCTCCCTGGCGGGCGAGGAGCTTGCCGCTGCCGTCGTTCGCGAGCCCCCCCAGGAAGAGTTCGGACAGGTTGGCCTGCGGGCAGACATCGATCGCCAGGATCCGCTCGTCGGGGTGCTGGTGGGCGTAGAAGCAGATGGACTGAAAGCACAGGCTCGTCTTGCCGGTGCCGCCCTTATTGTTCCAGAACGCGTATACGGCCACGAGAGACCTCCATTCGTCGGTTGAGGACAGTCTAGCGTCTAGATGCGCCGTTGGCACATCCAGAAATGACGCACGATCGTCAATCGTGTCTCCCGTTGGTGAGGTGGCGAGGTGAGCCTTCTCCGGATATGTCCCTGTCCGCCGTCTCTGGCAGGGCCGTCTATGGGCCGTGGAAGGGCAGCCGACGGCGGCCAAGGGTGACAATCGGCGTCCGCTCGACCGCAGGTCAGGTGCCGTCTGTCAGGCACCGTCCCAGGTCGGATCAAGAACCAGGGCAAGTAGTCCTGACACACGCGCGAAGGGCCCCCTCCCCACGGTGTACGCCGCCGGGGAGGGGGCCCTCGTCGTGACCCAGGGGAACGGCCGGACGGGTGAGGGCGAAACCTTCCGGCCGGCCGGATCGGCATGGACGGGGCCGTGGGGGAGCAGTGGTGCGGTCGGGCGTCCGTTCCGGTCGGCGCCCGTCCGCATCCCGCACCTCACGGAACGAGAACCCCTGTGCGTCTCCGGCACTCCCTCGCCGCCGCTTGCGGCGCCCTCGCCCTGACGGCCGCCCTGGCCACCCCCGCCCACGCCGCCACCGGCGCCTTCCACTACAAGGTCGTCGGCCTGGACGGCAGGCCCGTGCCGGTCACGCTCCAGGACCCCGAGAGCGGCCGGTGCCTCGTGCTGCCCGAGGTCGCGGACCCCGGCGCCTCGGAGCCGGCCTTCGCCCCGCACAACGACACCGACGAGTACGCGATCGTCTTCACGGGACCGGACTGCGGCGGCGACCACTGGACCCTGAGCCCGCACGGGCGCCCCGCCTCCGACCGCCTGAAGCTCCGCTCGGTCGCCTTCCTCGGCACGTGAGGGAAGCCCGTAAGGGAAGGGCCCCCGGGGACGGGGGCCCTTATTCCGATGCGGTCCGGCCGCCCCTTGGCTACCGTCCGGCCCATGAACAGCACGTCACCGCGCCTCGAAGCCGTCACCCCCGCCAACGTCGACGCAGCCCTCGCCCTGCGCGTCCACCCGCACCAGACCGAGAACGTCGCCCCCGTCGCCCACTCCCTCGCCGAGGCGTACGCGCACGGCGAGACCGCCTGGCCCCGGCTGGTGTTCGACGGGGAGGAGCTCGTCGGGTTCCTGATGGCGTTCGTCGACATCCAGTGGAACCCGGCGAAGGACCCGGCCGACCGGCGCAGCGGGCTGTGGCGCCTGAACATCGGCGCCGAACACCAGGGCAAGGGATACGGCCGCTTCGCCGTGGACGCCGTGCGCGAGGAGCTGGCGCGGCGCGGGGCGCGCGAGATGTACGTGAGCTGGGAGCCGGGGGAGCACGGCCCCGGCGACTTCTACCGCCGGCTCGGCTTCGAGGAGACCGGCGAGACCAGCGGCGGCCAGACCGTCGGCGTCCTCGGCATCGGCCCCGGCGGCGCCCAGGGCGCCTGAGGCCGGTGCCCGGGGCCGGGCCCCGCCCGGTCGGCGGGGCCCGGCCTCAGGTCAGCCGGAGCAGCCCCCGCACTGGCAGGGCCCGCCGGACTGGCAGCCGCAGCCGCAGCCCGAGCCGCAGCCGCAGGCGCCGAGGACGGGCAGGAACCGCGCGTCGCGCGGGATCTCCTGCTGGGGGTCGGTGGTCGGAGCGGATTCGGCCATGGGGTCCCTCCCTGGAAGGCGTACCTCGCCTCTTCCCCGTGCATGCCCAGGGAATGCCCGCGCCACGGGGCGCACCGACGGCGCACTGGTGTGCGACCCCCGCCTCCGTACGGCTTACGCGCCCTCGACCGGCGACTCCGCCGGCTGGAGCTCGTCCGCGTGCTCGCCCGTCACCAGGTACACCACGCGCTTGGCCACCGACACCGCGTGGTCGGCGAAGCGCTCGTAGTAGCGGCCCAGCAGCGTCACGTCGACGGCCGTCTCTATGCCGTGGCTCCAGCGGTCGTCGATCAGGTGCTGGAAGAGCGTCCGGTGCAGCAGGTCCATCTCGTCGTCGTCCTGCTCCAGCTGGAGTGCCAGGTCGACGTCCTTGGTGATGATGACCTCCGCCGCCTTCGCCATCAGGCGCTGGGCGAGCTGCCCCATCTCCAGGATCGTGGCGTGCAGGTCGTTCGGCACCGCGCGGTCCGGGAAGCGCAGCCGGGCCAGCTTCGCCACGTGCTGGGCCAGGTCGCCCGAGCGCTCCAGGTCCGCGCTCATCCGCAGCGAGGTGACCACGATCCGCAGGTCCGTCGCCACCGGCTGCTGCCGGGCGAGCAGGGCTATCGCGCGGGCCTCCAGGTCGTGCTGGAGGTCGTCGACCCGCTGGTCGGCGGCGATGACGCTCTCCGCCAGCTTCAGGTCCGCGTCCAGCATCGCCGTCGTGGCGCGCCCGATCGCCGACCCGACCAGGCGGGCCATCTCGACCAGGCCCTCGCCGATCGAGTCAAGTTCCTCGTGGTACGCGTCACGCATGGATGTCCCTCTCTACCTCTACGACGACCGGAGTCGGCTCTCTGACCGGGACCGGCTCCGCGGCCGGGATCGGGTGGGCTCGGACTCCCACGCTCCCACGTTCGGCCCCGTACGCGTCGGGATCCACCCCCTCACATGAACCGGCACCGTCACCCAGGTGAACTCTGGGCGACGCGCGGCGCGATGCCCACCCGAGCAAATGAACCAGCACCGTCCCCATGGTGAACTCTGGGCGACGACTGTTCGAGCAGCCACTCGGACGGCTGGGAGAGTGTCGGCGGACCCGCATAACCTGGATGCCATGGACGTGAACGCGGCGGTCGCCGCATTGGCCGCTATCGCCGGAGTGTGCACCGGCGTGATCGCCATGCTGGCGTTCCGCTGGAGCGAGCGCGACCAGACGAGACCCACCCGTACCTCCCTGCACACCGACGCCGTGCTCCCGCCCGGCGTCGACACCGTGCTGTCCGTGCTGCGCTCCTCCGCGGTCGTCCTCGACGAGAGCGACTCGGTGGTCAAGGCCAGCTCGGCGGCGTACGCCCTCGGCCTGGTCCGGGGCGGCAAGCTGGCCGTGGAGCCCATGCTCAACATGGCCCGCGACACCCGCAGGGACGGGGAGATACGGCAGGTCGAGCTCGACCTGCCGCGGCGCGGCACGGGACGCGGCGAGGCCCTCGCCGTCTCCGCCCGGGTCGCCCCGCTGGGTTCCCGCCTGGTCCTGCTGCTCGTCGAGGACCTGACCGAGGCGCGCCGCATCGAGGCGGTGCGGCGCGACTTCGTGGCCAACGTGAGTCATGAGCTCAAGACTCCCGTAGGCGCCCTCTCGCTGCTCTCCGAGGCCGTCATGGACGCCTCGGACGACCCCGAGGCGGTCACCCGCTTCGCCGGCCGGATGCAGATCGAGGCCACCCGCCTCACCAACCTCGTACAGGAGCTCATCGACCTCTCCCGGGTGCAGAACGACGACCCGCTGGAGGACTCCGAGCCGGTGCGGGTGGACGAGCTGGTCGCCGAGGCGATCGACCGCTCCCGCCACACCGCGTCCACCAAGCAGATCACCATGGCCTCCGGCGGCACCGCCGACCTGCACGTCTGGGGCAGCCGAGGCCAGCTCGCCGCCGCCCTGGGCAACCTCGTCGAGAACGCCGTCAACTACTCGCCGGCCCGTACGCGGGTCGGCATCGCCGCCCGCCGCGTCGCGGCACCCGGCGGCGACCTGATCGAGATAGCCGTGACCGACCAGGGCATCGGCATCTCGGAGAAGGACCGCGAGCGGGTCTTCGAGCGGTTCTACCGCGTCGACCCGGCCCGCTCCCGCGCCACCGGAGGTACGGGGCTCGGCCTGGCCATCGTCAAGCACGTGGCCGCCTCGCACGGCGGGGAGGTCACGGTCTGGAGCACCGAAGGCCAGGGCTCCACCTTCACCCTGCGGCTGCCCGAGGCGGGCGCCGCGCGGCGGAACCGCGGGTCCGCCGCCGAGGCCGGCGCCGCCCCGGACCTCGACACCGATTTCGACCCGGACTTCGACACGGAGTTCGGCGCGGAGTTCGACACCGCCCCCGGCACCTCCGCCTCCGCCTCTCCCACACCCCCGCTCTCATGACCGAACCGCTCCCCGCCCCGGAGGTCCTTCCGTGACCCGAGTGCTTGTCGTCGAGGATGAGGAATCCTTCAGCGACGCCCTGTCCTACATGCTCCGCAAGGAGGGTTTCGAGGTCGCCGTCGCGGCGACCGGGCCCGACGGCCTCGACGAGTTCGAGCGCAACGGAGCGGACCTCGTCCTCCTCGACCTGATGCTGCCGGGGCTGCCCGGCACCGAGGTGTGCCGCCAGCTGCGCGGCCGCTCGAACGTCCCGGTCATCATGGTGACCGCCAAGGACAGCGAGATCGACAAGGTCGTCGGCCTGGAAATAGGAGCCGACGACTACGTGACGAAGCCCTTCTCCTCGCGGGAGCTGGTCGCCCGCATCCGCGCGGTCCTGCGCCGCCGCGGCGAGCCGGAGGAGGTCACCCCCGCGGCCCTGGAGGCCGGCCCGGTCCGCATGGACGTGGACCGGCACGTGGTCACCGTCGCGGGCGGCAAGGTCGACCTGCCGCTGAAGGAGTTCGACCTCCTGGAGATGCTGCTGCGCAACGCGGGCCGCGTCCTCACCCGGATGCAGCTGATCGACCGCGTCTGGGGCGCGGACTACGTGGGCGACACGAAGACCCTCGACGTCCACGTGAAGCGCCTCCGCGCCAAGATCGAGACGACGGATACGGCGGATACAGCGAATATGGCGGACACGCGCACGGGGGTCCGGCGGCCCGGTCACGAGCGGGTGCGGCGGAGTTACGACACCGT
>NZ_JBEZHM010000051.1:0-62864 GCF_040650575.1 Streptomyces sp. NPDC048659
GTCCGTCGGGGTCGGCGGCGGTGTCGTGGTGGCTCCGCCGCTGGACGCGCCGTTGGCGACCCCGCCCCGCCCCGGCCGGCTCCGCCCCCGCCCGCCTCAGGTGAGGGTCAGCCAGCGGCGCCCGTCGATGAGTTCGCGGGCCGCGTCGAGGTGACCGGCGTGGCACGCGGTCTCCGTGACGACGTGCAGCAGGACGTCCCGCAGGCTGTGCAGATGGGGCTCGCCGAACAGCTCGACGGGCCACCAGGCCGGAGCGGCGTCCCCCGGCGTACCGGCGACGATGGCGTCGGCCAGCTCCGCCTCCCGCCGGTACAGCTCCAACACCTCGGCGGCCGGCACCTCCGGCGCCACCCGCCACGCCTCGTCCCCGTCCGGCAGCCCCCGGATCACCTCCGCGTCCCCTGCGACGACCGCGCGGAACCAGAACCGCTCCACGTCCAGCGCGAGATGCCGGACCAGGCCGAGGCAGTGCCAGCCCGAGGGCAGCACGGGCCGCCGCAGCTCCTCGTCGCCCAGTCCGTCGAGGATGCCGAGCACATGGCGCCGCTGGGCCCGGAGGGCGCCGAGCAGCGCCGGGATCTCTCCCCGCGTATCCGTCATGATCCCCATCCTCCGTTCACGAGAGGAGCGTGCGCCAGCGGTCGGCCGAAACCAGCATCTCCCGCACGACCTGCTGGAGGTACGTGCCCGCCCGCGCCAGGCGCAGGGCCGCGGGGCGGCCGGGCCCGAGCCGTTCCGCCGCGGCGATCGACGCCTCGGCGACCTCCAGCGTCTGGCGGGCGCTGATGACGACCGACTGGTACCAGGCGTCCTCGTCGACGACGTACACGTCACGCCGCCGCTGCGGATCGCGCTCGCGCCGGACGTAGCCGTTCTCGGCGAGGAACCTGACGGCGACGGAGACGGACGCCGGACTCACCCGCAGGCGGCGCGTGAGCTCGGCCGCGGTGCGCCTGCCGTCGTCCGACATCAGCAGGTCCACGTGCACGCGCGCGATCATCCGAGGCATCCCGGACCGGACGGCCAGTTCGATGATCTCGGCCTCGATCTCCGACTCGACATCCGCCTCGGCCTCCGTCTCCGTACCGGTCCCCGCCCCGGTCGTGGCCCCCGTCATGCCGGCGCCGCCGTACGGGCGCGGGGGCGCGGGGACGCTCCGCCGGGCCCGCTGCGCCGTCACCTGCTGCGCCTGCTGCGGCCGGTACGCGCCGGGGCCGCCGTTCCGCGTCACCTCGCGGCTGATCGTGGACGTCGGGCGGCCGAGCCGCCGCGCGATCTCGGCGTACGAGAGCCTGCCCGCCAGACCGGCCGCGATCCGGTGGCGCTCCTGCTGGGTCAACCGTCCTCCTGGCATCGTGCCAGTATTGCCTTCGCTCGATGTCATTGCAACGCCCCATTGCGTTCGACCGCAGCGTCATTGCATCAATTTAGCTGCACTGAGCTGCACTTACGTACTTCATTGATTGCTCGGTATGTGAATGCAACGTAGCTTTTGGAGAGCACCGAACACGTCATGTCGCGAGATGAGGAATGGCCATGAGCGAGTCCGTCCACACCGTCCCGCCGCTTCCGGCGGAGCGCCCGGCCGGCTGTCCCTTCGACCCGCCCGCCGAGCTCACCGACGCCCGCGCGCACGGACCGATCAGCCGGTACGTCCACCCCGGCGGCAAGCCCGGCTGGATGATCACCGGCCACGAGCTGACCCGGGCGGTCCTCGCCGACCCGAGGTTCAGCTCCCGCAAGGAGCTCCTCAACGTCGTCGACTTCGAGATACCCCCGGCCCCGCCCGGCGAGTTCCTCCTCACCGACGAACCCCAGCACAGCCGCTACCGCAAGCCGCTGGTCGGGCGGTTCACGGCCCGCCGGATGCGGCTGCTGACCGAGCGCATCGAGCAGATCACCGAGGAATGCCTGGACGTGATGGAGCGCATGGGCCCGCCCGCGGACCTCGTCACCGCCTTCGCCAAGCCGATCCCGACGCAGATCATCTGCGAGCTGCTGGGTGTGCCGTACGAGGAGCGCGGCTCCTTCCAGGAGCAGGTCGACCTGTTCATGGGCGGCGCCACGAGCGACGAGGAGCTGATCGCCGCCTACACCGCCACCCAGGAGTACCTGGCCCGGCTCGTCGCCGCCAAGCGCGCGCACCCCACCGACGACGTGCTCAGCGAGCTCACCGAGGGCGACTTCAGCGACGAGGAGCTGAAGGGCATGAGCCTGGTCCTGCTGGCCGCCGGGTTCGACACCACCGCCAACATGCTGTCCCTCGGCACCTTCGCCCTCTTCCAGAACCCGGACCAGCTGGCCGCGCTGCGCGCCGACCCCGCGCTCGCCGACCGGGCCGTCGAAGAGCTGCTCCGCTACCTGACCGTCGCCAAGACCTTCATGCGGACCGCCCTGGTGGACGTCGAGCTCGCGGGCCAGACCATCGAGGCGGGCACGACGGTCGTCCTCTCCTACCAGGCGGCCAACCGCGACCCCGAGCGCTACCCGGACCCGCACCGGCTCGACCTGGCGCGCGAGGCGGGCGGCCACGTGGCCTTCGGCCACGGCGCGCACCTGTGCCTGGGCGCTCAGCTGGCCCGCATCGAGATGCGCGTCGCGTTCACCGCGCTGCTCCACCGCTTCCCGACCCTGCGGCTGGCCGTACCGGCGGAGGAGGTCGTGCTGCGCCCGGAGGCGGCGGACATCCACGGGGTGAAGAGCCTGCCGGTCACCTGGGACGTGTGACGGCGGCCGTCTGCGATCATTCGTCGCTGATCCGCCATCGCCGGGAGCCCGCATGAACGACACCGACCGCACAGACCGTACCGACCGCACCGATCGCACCGACCGTGCACCCCGCCACCACGGTGCCCCGACCCGCTTCGACGTCGAGGCCCTGGCGGCCGGGCGGTGGCGGAACGGCGGCGGGGCGACGCGCGAGATCGTGGCGCGCCCGGCGGGCGGCGAGGAGTTCGGGTGGCGGGCGAGCGTCGCGGACATCGACGCGGACGGGCCGTTCTCGGCCTTTCCCGGAGTCGACCGCACGCTCACGCTGCTGGCGGGCGACGGCGTACGGCTGTGCGCCCCGGGGGAGTTCGACCGGCTGATCGCGGTCGCGGGCGAACCGTTCGCGTTCTCCGGCGACCTCGCGCTCGACGCCCGCCTGCCCGGCGGGCCCTGCCGTGTGCTGAACGTCATGGCCCGGCGGGGCCGTTGGGCGGCGCGGGTGGCACGGATCACGGCCATGGCCGAGCCGTCCCCGGGACATGGGGGCCTGTTGTACGTGCTGAGCGGCACCTGGCGGACGGACCCGGGGGCCGGTGCGGGGGTTCTGACGTCAGGTCAGGGCGTGTGGTGGGACGGGGCGGAGCCGGACGCGGGTACGGACATGGATACGGATACGGATACGGGTGCGGGGACGGGCGGCGGTACCACGTTCGTCCCGCTCTCGCCCGACGCGGCGGCCCTGTGGGCGGACATCGCGCCGGCCGACTGAGTCACCGTCAGGAGAGCACCCACTCGGGGGGATGCCCGGGGTCGGCCGGGCAGACGAAGACGTGCAGGTCATGGTCGCGGCCGAAGCGCAGCCCGGTGGGCTGGAGGACGGCGCGGCGGGTCTCCAGCCGCGCCGCGTGCTCGCGGTCCTCGGCCGGGAGCCAGGTGTGCGCGGGGGAGTTGGTCTCGTGGCCGTCGGCGGTCAGCAGGAGCCGCATCGGAGTCGCGCACGCTTCGCACACGACGTGCAGTGGCCCCGTGGACGCCCAGGTCGGGTGGCCGCCGACCCGCCAGCCGGGCGGGATGGAGAGGTCGTACTGGTAGCCGACGGTGTCCGGGCCGTGGGCGGCTGTCTGAGCGTCGTCCCACGCGTCGATGCGGGCCATGAGCGGGGCGGGCAGCGTGTCGCGCTCGGCCCACGGATAGGAGTCGACCTCCTCCGGGTGCAGGACGCACGGCACGGGCAGCTCGTCCGGCCATGGCAGCAGGGGGACCTCCGGCGGCGCCGTGGCCGCCCGGAAGCCGCCCGCCCGCTCGGTCTCGTCCACGCGCCGCCACCGCAGCAGCCAGGGCTGCGCCCCTTGCGGGTCATGGCTCAAGGGGCAGTGGAAGAGCTGCACCAGATCCGTGCCGCCGGGCCCGGCCGCAAGACCGGGCACGTCCCGGCGGAAGAACTGGGCCAGCCCGATGAACGGCACGGCCTCAAGCGCGCCGTCCCCGGCTGCGCGCGTCCGCTCCTTGGGCCGCTCGCCGGAGGCGCGGGCACGGCGGATCTCCTCGGGCGCGTACCCCTCCGTCACGGGCGCGTGCGGCCCCTCGCAGACGGGCCACGGCTCCTCGTCCGGCCAGAGCATCGGCCCGCCGACGTGACTGTCCCGCATCCCCGGCCGCCCCGGCCGGGGATGGAGCCGGGTCGTCCGGGCCCGGTAGGGCGCGAGCTCGGGGAACAGGCTCTCCACGGGGAAGGGCCGGCCGGGAGTGGTCTTGGTCATCCACCGACTGTAACCATGCGCACTGACACCCCAGCGAACGTGGGGAGATCCGCTTGTAGGGCGGAGCCGGGACATGAGGGAGGCGCCAGGATGAGGACATGTCAGAAGATTCGCTGACGTCTGGTCAGATCCAGACGGTCCAGCGGCTCGCCGCGACCGCCGCCGAGGCGGTACGGGCCGAGCGCGCGGTCCTCGTCCGCTGCCACTCCGGCCACAACCGCTCCGGACTCGTCGTCGCCCAGACGCTCGTCGAGCTCGGCTGGACGCCGACGGCGGCCGTCGAAGCGGTCCGGGCGGGGCGGTCGCAGGCGGCTCTGAACAACGAGGTGTTCGTGGACTACGTGACCACGGGACTCGACATCGCCCGACTCCTCGTCGATCTGGACGCGCCGGCCTGACGCACCAACCGGATACACCGGCCGGATGCATCGACCTGACGCGCCGACCTGACGTGCCGAGCCGACACACGGACCTGACGGATCAACAGAAACCCACACACCCCACCGCGTCCGCACCCGGGCGAGCCCCAGTCCCTCGTTGAGGTGACATCACCGGCGGGTGCGGCGGGTACGGCGGGCGCGCGGGTACCCGATGGCTCGATGCGCTGCTCCCATGACTCCGAACGCCGCGGGCGTCCGGCGGCCCGCCCACCGCGCCGCCGCCCGCCCCGCCTGACGGTCCGCACCGTGCTGGCGGCCCTCGTCCTCACCGCACTGTCCGTGTCCGGCTTCTCGGCGCCGCTCGCCCGGGCGGCGGACGTGCCGTTCGACCTGCGCTGGTCGCAGAACCTGCACGGCGGCGTGAGCCGGGCCTCCAACACCACGACCACGTGCTCCAAGGGCCGGTACAGCGACAGTTGCCCGGACGTGCAGGCGGGCACGCCGTCGGAGAACTACCGCTTCTGGATGACCTTCATCGACGCCGACGGCGACCCGTCGACCTTCGACTCCAGCCGGGCCGACCTGAAGATCCCCGCCGGGGCCACCGTGACGTACGCGCGCCTGTACTGGGGCGGTCTGCTGCGGGCGAGCCAGGACAACCCCGACCTGCCGCCGGGCAACCGCCTCGCCCCCGACGCCGCCGCCAAGAACAAGGTCAAGCTGAAGGTCCCGGGCCGCGCCGCCTACCGCACCGTGACCGCCGCGCCGCGCGACGTCGACGAGACGACCACGAGCAGCCTCCCCGTCTACCAGGCGTCCGCCGACGTCACCGCCCTGGTCGCGGCGGGCGGCGCCGGCCCCTACTGGGTCGCCGACGTCCAGGGCGCCCGGGGCGACGGCGGCACCAACTGCAACGGCTGGACGCTCGTCGTCGCGTACGAGGACGACGCCTCCCCGCTCCGCAACGTCGCCGTGTTCGACGGGCTCGTCAACGAGGGCGCCTCCGACCCGCCCGTGACCATCCGGCTCTCTGGCTACCAGACCCCGCCCAGGGGCCGGGTGCACGCGCAGGTCGGCATCGTCGCGTACGAGGGCGACGTCACCGCCGACGGCGACGGCGCCTCCGTCACCTCCGGCGCGGGCCCCGCCGTCCGTATCGGCAACGCGACCAATCCGCCGGACGACCTCTTCAACTCCAGCATCACCACGCTGGGCGCGCAGGACCTCGCCCGGCGGCCCGCGTACATCAACACCCTCGGATACGACTCCGACGTCTTCGACATCAGCAGCGCCGTCCACAACGGCGACACCTCCATGGGCATCGAGCTCAACACCCACGGGGACGCCTACCTGCCCGGCGTCGTCTTCACCCAGATCGACCTGTACGCGGCCCATCTCGACGTGGACAAGACGGTGAAGGGCCCGTCGCCCGCCCGCCCGGGAGACATCCTGGAGTACACCGTCCGCGTCACCGACACCGGCCCGGTCGGCGCCGCCTCGGTGATCCTGGAGGACGTGGTCCCGCCGCACAGCGCGTACGTGCCCGGCAGCCTGCGGGTCGACGGGAAGCCGCCCGCCGCCGGTACGGCGACCGTGACCGGCGGCCGGATCACCGCCCGCCTCGGCACCGGCGCCACCGCCACCGCGGGTGGCGCCCTCGCCCCCGGGCAGAGCGCACGGGTGACGTTCAAGGTGACCGTCGCGAACTCGGCGGCGGGCCGGACCGTGGACAACGCCGCCACGGTCGGCTACGCGTCGCGGAACCTGCCGAGCCACGCCCTGACCGACACCTCGAACACGGTCAGGACCCCCGTCGTCGTCCGGGACCCCACCAAGCCCCCCGGCACCGGGACGCCGAAGCCCCCGACGAGCCCGCCCCCGACGCACACCCCCACCCACACGCCCACCCCGACGCCGTCGCACACCGGGGCGGCCTCCCCGCCGGTGCCCCCGCCGCACCACCCGGGCGGCCCCGGCCCCGGCCACCTCGCCGACAGCGGCGCGCCCTGGGCCGCGCCGCTGACCGTCGCCGCCGTGCTTCTGGCGGGGGCCGGAGCCCTGGCCCTCACCCGCAGGCGTCAGCCGGGGGACAGCTCCCGCTCGCCGGGCCGGTAGGCGTCGGCCATCGGGGAGGAGCCGGTGGTGAGGAAGTCGTGGATCGCGGCCAGGTAGTCGGCCCGGTCCACGGCTCCGTCGCCGTCCGAGTCCAGGACGGCGAAGGCGGCGGCGGCACCGTCCGCGCTGTTCCCGGTCGCCGCGCGGAGCCGGGTGAACTCCCCGGCGTCCAGCCGCCCGTCGCCGTCCAGGTCGGCGAGGTCGAAGAGGGAGCCGAGCGCGGGGCGGCAGGAGTCCTCGAAGGCGTCGTGCCCGGCCCAGTCGCGGTACTCGGCGAAGGTCACCCCGCCGTCCCCGTCGCCGTCCATCTGCCGGAACACCTCCTCGTGCGCCGCGCGCGCCACCGCGACCAGCGGGTCCCGCGCGTCGCGCCCGCAGGCCGTGGCAGCGCGGTCGACCCGGGCGAGGTACTCGTCGTGGGTGATCACCCCGTCGCCGTCCGCGTCGAGCATCGCGAAGATACGGCGCTTCGCCTCGTCCGACATGTCGTCACCTTTCCTCGTACCGGTGCTGTGCCGGTGTCGATCAAGCCTTTCGGACCTCCTAACGCGCGGCTGGGGCTGGGGTGTCGGGAGCCGGGTGTCGGACCCGGCGGGTAGCGTCGAGGGCGCGCGACGATCGTCGGCGAGCGGAACGGAGAGGCGCATGGCGGGCGGGACGGACGGGACGGGCACGGCGGACGGGGTGGACGGGGTGGGCCGGGCGGGCCAGGCGGAGAAGGGCGCCGTGCTGCGGCGGCTGCACGAGCGGGGCGTGTTCGTCGTAGCCAACGCCTGGGACGCCGAGTCGGCGGCGATGCTGACGGGCCTCGGGTTCCCGGCGCTGGCGACGACCAGCGGCGGGCTGGCCCTGGCGTTGGGGCGGCCGGACGCGGGCAACCTGATCAGCCGCGCCGAGGCCCTCGCCAACGCGGCGGCCATCGCCGAGGCGACCACGCTGCCCGTCACGGCGGACCTGGAGAGCGGCTACGGCGCGACGCCCGACGACGTGGCCGAGACGATCCGGCTCGCGGCGGCGGTCGGCCTGGCGGGCGGCTCGATCGAGGACGCGACCGGGGATCCGGCGGCGCCGGTCCGCCCGCTCGGCGAGGCGGTCGAGCGGGTCGAGGCGGCGGTGGCCGCGGCGCGGGCGCTGCCGTTCCCGTTCGTGATCACCGCCCGCGCGGAGAACCACCTGTACGGCCGGGACGACCTCGCGGACACCATCGCCCGGCTCCAGGCGTTCGAGGCGGCGGGCGCCGACGTGCTCTACGCGCCGGGCCTCCCGGGCGCCGCGGAGATCCGCTCCGTGTGCGCGGCGGTCGGCCGGCCGGTGAACGTGCTCGCGGGCCGCGCGGTCGGCAGCGTCGCGGAACTGGCCGCGCTCGGCGCCCGCCGCGTGAGCCTCGGCTCCTCCCTGGCCAGGGCCGAGGCCCGGACACCCGGCGCGGGCCGTACGGCGGCCGAGGAGGTGGCGACGGCCGGGACCTTCGGCTTCCTGGCGGCCCCGCCGGCCTCCGCGTAGCTCATTTGCGTCCCGTACCATCCCCTTCATAGCCATTCATATGTTCATGGCCGTATTCGTAGCCGCAGCCGTACTCGTAGTCATTCGTGGCCGCGGTGCACCGGGAAAACAGGAGAAGTGATCGTGAAGCTGGGACAGGCGTGCGTCTCCCTCGTCGTGGGGGCGACCCTGCTCGCTCTGTCCCTGGCCGACAGCCTGCCGTCCCCCTACTCGATCTTCGCCGTCCTCGTCGGCTCCGGCCTGATCGTCGACGGCGTGCGCAAGGTCATCGAGCTCCGCCGCCTCCAGCAGTCCGAGCGGCCCCAGTCCTAGCTCCTCTGCCCGCTCACAGCTCCGCGACCGTCACCACCTCGTGGCAGACGCCGTACGGGCGGTCCGCCTCCACCCGTAGCACCCAGGTCCCGGCGGGCGCCGTCAGCTCGGCGGTCAGGCCGCCCGTGCCGTCCGGCAGCAGCGGCACCGCTTCCGGTGCGGCGGCAGGGTCGCCGGCGGGCGGGGCGAGGCAGGCGCGCAGGGTTCGCTCGGTGACCGTCGAGCCCGTCGCCCGGATCGTGAACGGGACGCCCGCGGCCGCGAGTTCCGGCACCTGGAGGCCGAACGCGGTGTCCCCGTCCAGCATCAGCCGGGCGGGCCGGCCGCGCCGGACGGCGCCGAGCTGGTGCCGCAGGGACTCGGCGCCGGCCATGCCGGAGTGCCGCTCGCCGTTCCACAGCGCGTCGTCCTCCCGCTCCAGCGTCCACGCGGCCAGGGCCGACCCGGCGGGCACGGTGCCGTCGCCGCTCCAGTCCCCGTCGTTGTCCAGCCGGGTCGTGAACTCCAGCGTCCCGTCGGCGCGGACCACGACCCCGTGCTCGGTGGGGTGCGCCCGGCCGGCGAAGCAGTGCACCCGGTACGGCGGCGCGGCGCGGCCCGCCTGGTTCCGCTCCCACGCCTCGTCGATGTCCCGGTGGAACGCGAACGCCTCCGCCACCAGCTCCGTCGGCAGGTCCGGCACGGGCACCCGGGTCAGCAGCCGCCGCCTGTCGCCGTCCTCGCGGAGCACCGCCTCGTACCGGGGCAGGAGCTGGGCGACCGACGGGAACGAGCGGGCGAGCCCGGCCAGCCGCTCGTTGACCGACAGGGCCCGTTCGAACGCCCGGGTGACGGTGTGGCCCGGCTCCAGGGCGTGACCGGTCAGGACCCGGACCGCCTTGGCCGCGCCCCGGAACGGGGTGCCCAGGGTCACCAGCGCGCGGGTGTGGTCGCGCCCGCCCAGGCACTCCAGGTAGTACCGGGCGACGAGCCCGCCCATGGAGTGGCACATGAGGATCAGCTTCGGAGGGTCGTCATGGGCCTCCGGGTAGACGCCGGGGGCGAGTTCCCGCCACTCGGCCAGCGCCGTCTCGACCCGGTCGCGCAGCCGCCGCGCCGTGAGCCGGTTCGACAGGCGCCAGTCGTACGGGAACGCCATGTACTGCCGGGGATGCGGCTCGCGCCGCGCACCGCCGCCGCCGGGCCCGGTCAGGCCGAGGGCCGCCCGGACATCGGGATAGCCCATGCTGGCGACGAAGCCGGGCAGCGCCTCCGGGCTCTTCAGCAGCCGGTCGGAGCCCAGGGCCCAGGGCTCCTCGGGCGCCTCGTCGCCGATGCCCGGCGGCAGCGTCAGGCCCTCCAGCGCCCGCCCCGGCCTGCGCAGCCCGAGCAGCGCCTGGAGCGACTGGTTCCAGACGTCCTTGCCGTCGCGCGTCAGCCGCGTGCCGAGGATGCCCGGTACGAAGACGACCAGGTCATGGTCCATGTGAGGGTTCTCCGCTCTCTTCCGTCCCCGGCGGGCCCCGCCCGCCTGCCGTCGCCCCGGCCCGGAGTCACCCGCGCCCCAGCGCGGCGGCCAGCCGGTCCTGGGGAATCCGCAACTGGTCGCAGCGGTCCCGGCCCTGCACGAACAGCGTCAGCCCGTGCCGCGACCCGTACGCGGCGCCCGCCGCCCGCACCTCCACGCCCCGGTGGGGGACCGCCAGTTCGCCGAGCGTGGCGTTCCCCGCCACGTCCCGCACGGTGACGGTCCCGGTCCCGCCGAACGCCAGCAGCAGGGGCCGCCGGGCCGCCCCGGCGAACGCGAGCGCGGTGGGCGGGCCGTGCGGGGCGGCGCAGCGGCGGACCGTCCACCCGTCGTCGTACTCGGCCAGCCGCAGCGCCCCCGCCTCGGCCCAGGTCAGCAGCGGCACCCGTACCCCGCCGTCGTCGCGACTGGTCAGCGCGACCCCGACGCGCTGGTCGGGCGCGGCGGCCAGGACCGCGACCCGGTCGAAGCCGCTCGCGGTGCCCTCCCACAGGGCCAGCGAGTCGCCGCGGTCCGCCATGACCCAGGTCAGCCCGTCCGCCGTGTGCGCGGCCAGGTGGCACACCTTCACGTCGGCGGCCACGATCGCGGGCCGCGCCGTCCACGTCCCGTCCTCCCGCGCGTACGGGAGCACCCGCCCGCCGTCCGGGACGAACAGCAGGCAGCCGCCCCCGGCAGCCGGTACGAGAGCGAGCCCGGGGACCACGTCGTTGACGTCCCCCGCCAGCTCGAACGACTCCTCCTCGGCCCACTCCGCGAGGTCCTCGGACAGCCGCCACACCCGGACGCGGCGCCCCGCGGCGGCGGCCACCAGCCACGCCCCGTCCCGCCACAGCGCGGCCACCGCCGTGACCCGCGACCCCCGCGAGAAGGAGAGCCCCGGACCCGTCCGGCCGCGCAACGCGGAGTGCACGCCGATCAGCACCCGTGCGCCGGTGGCCCGCGCCAGCAGCACCGACCCGCCGGGCGAGGCCGCCACGCCCGACTGCGGCCAGGACTCACCGTCCGCCGACCCCGGGTCCGGATCCGGGCCGGCCGCCGCCCCGGTGTCGACCACCCGGACCTCGTCGCCGTCCCCGACCGCAAGCCGCCCGCTGCCCGCCGGATCGAACGCGAGCCCGCTGCCCGGCGCGGAGAGGCGCAGGACGGCTTCCGTTCGGTACGCGGGGTCTGGCCGGTCCGCTCGGCCCGTGCGGTCCGCCGGGTCTGGCCGGCACGCCGGGGCCGCCGGGTCTGGCCGGTCCGGCCGGGCCGCAGGGTCCGCCAGGACTGGCGGGTGCGTCCGGTCCGCAGGATCCGCCGGGTCTGGCTGGTCCGTGCGCTCCGCCGCGTGTACGGGGGCGGGGACGGGGACGCCCGCGCCGGACGCCGGGCCCGCCGCCCGCTCGGGGAGCCGGAGCACCCGGACCCGACCGCCCTCGTTCAGGGCGAGCAGCGGCAAGGCGCCCCGTCTGCCGAGGGCGATCTGCCGCGCGGACGACTCGACGCGGGCCACGCGGTCGATCGCCGGGTCCCCGTGCCCCGGTGCCGACACCCGCCAGACGGTGACCGCGTCCCGGTCCTCGCCCGCCTCGGCCACCGCCAGCAGACCGTGCCCGGCGTCCTCGGCGAGCGCCGCGGCGGCGAGGTGGCGCACCCCCGGCCCGCCGGGTATCTCGTGCCGGGCGCGCACCAGGGGCCGGTCGCCGTAGCGCTTCACGTGCAGTTCGTGCAGGGTCAGCGTGCCGGACGCGGTCAGCAGGAAGCAGCGGTCCCGCAGGGCCAGCAGCGCCACCCGGTCGGCGCGCACGGGCAGCACGTCATGGCGTACGTCCCCGGCGCCGCCCGCACCGCCCGAGGCGACCGCCCACCGCCACGCCCACACCCGGTGCCCGTCCGCCGCCACGATCTGCACCCCGTCGCCGCAGACGGCGGCGTCCAGCGCGCCGACCGTGCCGTCCCAGCCGTACGTGCGGCGCGGCAGCCGCTCGTCGCCCCACCACAGGTGCAGCGAGCGGCCGTCGTGCGAGGCGGTGATCCGCCGCCCCCGCAGCGAGGTCTCGCGGACGGCGGCGAACAGCGCGTCCCGCTCCGGGTCCCCGGGCGCCCGCCGGGTGTGGACGTACGCGCCGGTGTCGGCGCGGCGGCCGACTATCTCCCCGCGCCCGGCGAGGGAGAGCAGCCCCGACCGGCTCCAGTCCAGGGCCAGCGCGCCGCCGAGCGGGGCGGGCAGCGTCAGCTCGGCGGGCCGGGGGACCGCGTCCGTCCACACCTCCCGCCACGCCCGTTCCGCGAACCCCGGCAGCCGGTCGAGCGCCTCGTGGAGGTCCCGGTGGCCGGCGAACGCCTCGGCGGCGAGCACCGCCCGGCGCGGCCCGTGCTCCTGATGGGCCCGGAACGCGGGCCCCAGCCGCTGGTAGAGCGCGGCGCCCTCGCCGTCGGCGGCCGGGTGCCGGGTCAGCGGCAGCAGCACGTCCGGGTCCGTCCGTATCAGGAACTCGGGGTCCAGGAACAGCTGCGACAGCGGGTGCGGCTCGTCGGGCGGCCCGTCCGCCTGCCCGTCCGCGCCCGCCGGGACCTGGGCGGCGTGCGCCCCGAGATAGGCCAGCGCGTAGGGGTGCGCCCGCTCCCAGTCGCCCGCCGGGCGGTGCAGGGCTTCGAAGACGCGACGGTGCGCCGCCCCCTCCGTCAGGCGGGCCCGCTCCAGGAGCGCCGGGCCGTAACCGGCGTGGTCGAGGCGGTGCAGCGGGGGCAGGCCGAGCCGGTGTTCCACGGTGATCAGTACGCCCTTGAGCCGGTGCAGCATCGTGTCGAGCAGGACGCGCGGGATCTCCGGGGTACGCCTGCGGCGCAGCGTGTTGGCCAGGACGAGCCAGAGCTCCGGGTCGTCCAGGCCGGGACCCTGGACCACGGCGAGCGGCAGCAGCAGCTCGGCGCACCGGTCGCGGTCCCCCGGGTCGAGCACGTCCAGCTCCTCGGCCATCCGCGCCCGCAGCTCGCCGCCCCCGCGCTGGACGAACAGGTCGAGCGCGGCGGCCGGCAGCGGGGCGGGCTGCCGGGCCAGCGCGCGCGCCGCGAGGCGGGCGACGAGGAAGCGGCGCCCGCAGCGCCGCGCCACCAGCCCGGCGGCCTCCAGGCGCGCCGTCTCCTGGTCCGGTCCGGCGTACGGGGAGCCTGGGGTGTCGGCGAGGAGGGCGGCCACCAGGGCGGCGATGTCCCGCTCGGTGTCCCGGTCGCGGTCCAGGTCGAGGACGGGCGAGGAGCTGTCCAGGGCGTCGACCAGAGACTCGGACGCCCCGCCGTCGACGGTCCTGCGGGGGTGGGCGCGGGTGCCGACGACGACCTTGACGCCGGGGCGGCGGGAGAGCGGGTTCAGCAGGCGGCGGGCTATCTCGTGGGCCTGCCCCGGCATCGCCTCGTCGAGGCCGTCCACGAGCAGGGTGACCCCGCCGGCGCGCGGGACGAGCGCGCCGATCCGCTCGACGGCGTCCCGCGCGGTGACGCCCGATTCGTTCGGCGGCTCGGCGCCCGGCGGGGCGGGAGCGCCTGGTGGGGCGAGAGGGTCCGGCAGGGCGGAAGCACCCAACGGCGCCAGCGCGCGCAGCAGCGTCAAGGAGAGCGAGTTCAGGGACTGGCCGTGGCAGGAGACCGCCGCGTGGACCGAGCCGGGCCGGGGCACGGTCTGCGGGGGCGGCGCCGGGTCCAGGGCCCGGACGTGGCGGGGCACCGACAGCAGGGCCAGCCGCGCGAGGAGCGCCGTCTTGCCGGTGCCCGCCGGGCCGGTGACCACCACCATGCCCCGGCTCTGCGAGGCGGTCCACGTCACCAGCCGGCTGAGCGGGCGCACCCGGCCGGAGAACTGGCCCGGCAGCAGCCCGTCGTTCACCGGCCCGAACTGAGCCGGTGTCAGCCAGGGTTCGTGGTCGGGCGGCAGGGCGGCGGTGCGGTAGACGGCGTCGGTGGAGTCGTAGTGCGGGTTGTGCAGGAACCGGCGGCTGAGGGAGTGGACCTCCACGTACGCGGGCCGCAGCGCCGCGTCCTCGTACCCGGCGGCGACGGCCCGCCGGTCGATCGCCTCCAGCAGGTCCGGCACCAGGAGGAAGGGCGCGGTCGGCTCGAACGGGCGGACAGTGCCGTCGAGTTCGAGGCTCCGGTCGGCGAGGGTGTCCTGGAGCCAGTCCACCCACAGGCTCTCCGCCACCGGCCGGTCGGCGCCCGCGGTGGCGAGGAACACGAGCCCGTCGCGGGCGAAGGCGCCGGGCCGGGCGCCGTCCCGGCCGGTGGCCCCGGCGCCGTCCCCGCGCGCGGCCCCGCCCCCGTCCCGGCCGACCCGTCGGGACGGGCCCCCGCCCGCCTCCCGGCCCGCCCGCCGGTACCGCCGCAGCGCCGCGGACAGCCAGTCGGCCTCGTCGAGGGTCTGCTGCGACTCGCAGGCGTCGATGACGACCAGCAGCTCCGAGCCGCGCACCTGGGACAGGCGGTCCAGGAGCCGGGTGAACGGCATGGCCCGGGTGGCGACGGGATGCGGCCGTCCGGGCTCGTAACTGCCGCGGCAGGCCAGGACGTACCCGTCCTCCTCCGTGGCGTGCCCGTGGCCGGTCCAGTAGAGGATCTTCCGCTCCGCGTCGGCGGCGACGAACCGCCGCAGCCCCTCGTCCACCCGCTCCAGCGTGCCGTCGCCCTCCAGCGCCTCGGCGCGCGCGAAGCCGAGCCCGTCGCACAGGGCCAGGAAACGCGAGCGGGCGCGCAGGACGTGCCTGCGGTCGCGCAGCCCGCCGCGCTCGCCGTACTCCGCGATGGCGACCGTGCCGACCAGTCCGGTCGACCGGAGCGCGTCCCGTCTGATCTCGACATCGACATCGACAGCCAAGCCCGTATTCCCTCCCCCCGCCTATACTGATCGACCGGCGTGACGCGTGTCACGGATTTCCCGAACGGCGTTTCGCGAAAGGCGGGTTGAGGACCTCCATGGGCATGGACAGATTCACCGTGGTCGGCCGGCAGACCGACTGCCATGTCTTCGAAGGGGACGGGACCAGCCCGATCGCCGAGGAGAACATGCGCGTGAAGTACGTGCCGACGCGGGTGGAGCTGCCCGACGAGGTCGCCGGGTGGCGGCGCGAGATCGAGGCGGAGGAGGCCCGCAAGGAGGCCGCGGGCGAACCGTACCGCTGGAACAACCCGCGGTTCGCCGTGCGCCGCCTGGTCGTCTCCCGCACCCACACGGCGGAGATCCCCGTCGCCACGCTCACCCTGTGCGACGCCGACTACTACGACTTCCTCGCCACCTCGCTCAACCTCGGCCGCGAGCAGCGCAACGGCCTGACCCTCCGTCAGCAGTACCTGGAGGGGAAGGACCTGCTGGAGGTCCAGGCGTTCATGTTCTGCAGCTTCGGGGTCAACATCGCGGTCGAGACCGGCAAGGACCGCAAGATGCTGTTCTCGCGCCGCAGTTCGCGGGTGGCGGGGCCGAACACCTCGAAGTGGAACTCCTCCGCCAACGAAGGGCTCGCCCGCAACCACGACCTCTCCTCCGACGGGCGCGTCAGCCTGCACGCCGCCGCGCGCCGGGCCCTGCGCGAGGAGCTGGCCGTCCTCGCCTCCGACGAGGTGGACCTCGAACTCCTCGGCTTCGGCTTCGACGTGCGCAACAACCAGTGGGCGGGCTTCTTCCGCGCCGTCCTCACCGACCTGTCCGAGGAGGACCTGCGGCTGCGCTGGAGCCGGGGCGTCGCCGACAAGTGGGAGCACGAGGCGCACGCCTTCGTCGACGCGAGCCCCGAGGGCGTCCTGCGCTTCATCCGCGACGAGCCCGAGGAGTCCTGGACCCCCTGCGCCCCCGCCCTCTTCTACCTCGCCCTGGTCCGCGGGGCCGTCCGCGCCGCCGGCGACCCCGACGCGCGGTACGAGGTGGAGGCGGTCGAGCGCCGCGTCCTGGCGGAGCTCGACGGGGACGGGGACGCCGTTTTCTAGGTATGGCGGCTCGGCACGTCGCTCGGCCCGGGGAGGGACCGGTGGTACTCCGGTGGCCCCTCCCCGGGCCGTCACCCCATTGACTCAGCTGTTCGTCGTGGCCTCCCGGTGGCTCTCGGGCGCCCGGACCACCAGCGACTTCACGACCTTGACCGGAGCGTCGCCCACCGCGCGCAGGCGGTACGCGCCCGTCGCCGCGGGGACGGTCAGGGTCTCGAAGCGGGCCAGCGGGTGCGTGCCGTGCGCGGACTCGATCAGGACGCCGTCGCCCTCCACCACGTTGAGGATGTGGAACGCCCCCGCGGTGTCGTCGACGGCGGTCGCGGCGGCGTCGAGCTCGACGCGCCGAACCTCGTAGAACATCTCCGGCAGCGCGCCCACGACCACCTCGCGCCAGCCCTCCCCGCCGCGCAGCACGGCCGGCCGCTGGACCAGGTCGCGGGCGACCGCGTCGCCCCTGCGGCCGGTGTCGAGGTTGGCGAAGGCGTGCTCGTACGCCAGGGGCCGCGGGTTGCCCTCCGCGTCCATGCGCTGCCAGTCGTAGAAGCGCAGGGAGTAGAGGTACGGGGTCGCGCTGACCTCCAGGACCACGTTCCCGGCGCCGCTGGCGTGCGGGGTCCCGGCCGGGATCATGAAGAGCCGGCCCTGCTCGGCGTCGAAGGCGTTGACGTGCGCGGCCACGTCCATCTCGGCCCCCCGCGTGGACGCCTCCACGTCCGCGCGGAAGGCGGCCGGGTCGAACTCCTCGCGCAGCCCCAGGTACACCTGCGAGCCCTCGCGGACCGCCGTCATGTAGTACGTCTCGTGCTGGGTGTACGGGTAGCCGAAGCGCGCCCGCATGTAGGCGTCCTTCGGGTGCAGGTGGAGGGAGAGGTTCCCGCCGTCCGCGGTGTCCAGGTAGTCGAAGCGGATGGGGAACGACGTACCGAACCAGCCGTGCACGTCGGCCCCGAGGAACCGCTCCGGGTGCAGCACGGGCAGCAGCTGGAACGGGACCTCGACCTGCGCGCCCGCGTCCTCGCCGAGCAGCACGCCGCTCTCGGGCGCCATCAGCTCGTACCCGAGCGCGGTGTTGCCGGCCTGCGGCGTGAAACCGAGCTCGTCCCGGCCCCAGGTGCCGCCCCAGGGAGTCGAGTTGAAGTACGGGCGCGTGCGCACCGGCGCTCCGGCCAGCTCGGCCAGCGTGGCGCGCAGCGTGCTCCCGTCCAGCCACGCGGGGCCCTCGGGCGACTGGGTGTCGATCCACCGCTCCACGCGCGGGGCGAGGGCGTCGCGGTGGCGGTCGATCATGGGCCAGTCGACGTGGAACAGGCGCCGGAAGTCGCGGCCCACCGTGTCCGCGCGGCCCAGCAGCGCGCCCCGGCGCTCGGTGTGGGCCCGCTCGGCGTAGCGCTTGGGCAGGTCGGCGTACCAGAGGACGTCGTGCCGCGCCTCGGCGGCGCCCGGCCCGACCACCAGGGTCACGCAGTCGCTGCCGCCCTCGACGGCCAGCGCGCTGTCGAACAGGTCGGACAGCGGGTTGTCCGCGAGCGGCAGGTAGAACGGGTCGTCGGCGCCCGGCCCGGACGCCGTGCGCTCCACGATCTTCTCCCAGGGCGCGTACAGGCGCCGTACGTCGACGACGCGGACGGCCGCCCCGCGCGCGGCCAGCGCCCGCCGGACCTCCTTGGCGAGCAGGTCCCAGTCCAGGACGGCGGGCCCGTCGACGGCGACGGTCACGCCGCGCGTCGGCAGCGGGGCGACGAGGCCGTCCCAGCCGGTGCCGACGGCGCCGCCGGAGGGGCGGTAGCGGGGCTCGCGGTCGTAGGTGAGCTCGGGGGTGTGGCGGCCGGTCATGGATGCGCTCCGGGGAGGGGTGGGGGTGAGGGAGGGGGCAGGGGAGTTCGGGCCTGTGGGCCGGGGGGAGGGGGTCATGCCACGTCCTCCAGTACGGTCAGGGTCCGGTCCCGCGTCTTCGCGGCGGCGAGCAGGGTGCGGAAGTCCGGATCGGCCAGCTTGCGGGCGAGGGCGGCCAGCAGCCGCAGGTGCTCGTCCCCGGCCATCCGCTCCGGGACGGCGATCATGAAGAGGTCGCGTACGGGGACGTCGTCGGGCGCGCCCCAGTCGATGCCGGTCTCGCTGCGGGCGTAGCCCACGACCGGCCGGACGACGGCGTCGGTCTTGGCGTGCGGGATCGCGATGCCGTCGCCGAGCGCCGTGGTGCTCAGCTCCTCGCGCCGCTCGGCGGCCCGGACCAGGGCGGCCGGGTCGGTGACGCGGCCGGAGCGGCCGAGGAGGTCGGCGAGTTCGCGGAGCGCGGCGGACTTGTCCCGGGCGGCGAGCGCGGTCGTGACGGTGTCGCAGGTCATCGCACCGCCGAGCACGGAACGGGGCTCCGGCGCGGAGGGAGAGGCGGGGGAGGACGGGGGCGCGGCGGGCGTGGTGGGCGTGGGCTTGTGCAGGGACATGGCCCCGGCCCCGGCTCCGGCCCCGGCCCCGGCGGGAACCCCGGCCAGTGCCATCCCTGCAGGCGCAGGCGCAGGCGCAGGCGCGGTCGCGGCCGACCCGGTCGTGCCCGCGAGGAACGCCTCCGCCTCCGCGCGGCCCGCGGCGCGCCGGTCGCTGAGCTCCAGCAGCGTGACGGCGGTGACCGCGGTGACGACGGTGCCGGTCGCGGCGGCGAGGAAGAAGAGCGGGACGCCGCCGATGGCGCCCATGAGGGCGACGATCGGGCCGCCGTGCGGCACCGAGCCGGTGACGGCGAAGGCGCCGCCGAGACCGCAGGCGACCGCGCTGCCGAGCATGTTGGCCGGGATGACCTGCGCGGGCCGGGCCGCGGCGAACGGGATGGCGCCCTCCGCGATGCCGAAGAAGCCCATGAACATCGCGGCGAGCCCGGCCTCGCGCTGTTGCTCGTCGAAGAGCCGGCGGCGCATCAGCGTGGCGAGGCCCATGCCGCAGGCGGGGACGCAGGCGCCGGCCGCGAACATGCCCATCACGTACAGGTTGTTCTCGGCGATCATGCCGGTGGCGAAGAGGAACGCCGTCTTGTTGACGGGGCCGCCCATGTCGAAGGCGAGCATCAGCCCGATCACCACGCCGAGCAGCGCGGCGCTGCCGCCCGTGAGGCCGGAGAGGAAGGAGGTGAGGGCGCCGAAGACCCCGGCGATGGGCTTGCCGAGCACGTAGATGAAGAACAGGCCGAGCGTCGTGGTCGCCACGATGGGGATCACGATGATGGGCATGATCGGCTGGGCGAACTTCGGGACCTTGACCTTCTTGATGGCGAGGACGAGGTAACCCGCGAGGAAGCCGGTGACGATGGCGCCGATGAAGCCGGCACCGGACTCGGAGTCGTACAGCGCGCCGGTGTTGGCGATCCAGCCGCCGATCATGCCCGGGACGAGCGCGGGCCGGTCGGCGATGGCGTACGCGATGTAGCCGGACAGGATGGGCACCATCAGCTGGAAGCCGATGAAACCGATGTCGAAGACGTGCTTCCACGGCGAGCCGTCGGGGATGACGAGGCCGCCGTCGGCCTGCGGGTTGCCGCCCGCGGCGAGCGAGACGGCGATCAGCAGACCGCCCACGACGACGAACGGGATCATGTAACTGACGCCGTTCATCAGGGCCTTGTAGACGACGCTCCGCTCGCGCCCGCCGCCGCCGGGCGGCCCGGCGGTGGACTCCGCCGGGTTGTGGACGGGGGCCTTCCGGGTCCGCTCCATGAGCTCCAGGGGGCGGTGGATGCCGTCGGCGACGGAGGCGCTGACGATGCGCTTGCCGCCGAAGCGGGCGAGGTCGATGTCCTTGTCGGCGGCGATGATCACACCGTCGGCGGCGGCGATGTCGGCGGCGGTCAGGACGTTCTCGGCGCCGATCGAGCCCTGCGTCTCGACCTTGATGGTGTGGCCGGCCGCTTCGGCGGCCTGCTGCAGTTTCTCGGCCGCCATGTAGGTGTGCGCGATGCCGGTGGGACAGGCGGTGATCGCGACGAGCCGGAGCCCGGGGGCGGGGGCCGTGCTGTCGGTCGGGGAGACCTGGGGAGAAGGCATTCGGATCTCGATTCCTCATCCTCGCCTCATTGCGAGTTATCGATAACATAGGGCGGCGGGGACGAGCCGGAGGCGAGGCGAAAGTCCTTACCCGCACGGCCGCTCGGCCCCTTTGCGGGGGCGGAAGGAACCCCGGAGGCCCGGGGCGCGGCCGGAACGCTCCGGGCCCTCGCGAATGCGCCGATACTGGTCACGGCAGGACGAGCGGGACACGTGTCGTCGGACGCGGGCAAGGACACGGGTCATGACGCGGGCCAGGACGCGGGTCATGACGCGGGTCATGACCCGCGTCGGGCACGGCTCAGGACACGGGACGGGAGCAGGACGGCGCGATGACACCGCGGAGCAAGAACGGCAAGCCCACGATGCGCGATGTCGCGGCACGGGCGGGGGTGTCGAGCATGACCGTCTCCCGGGTGCTCCGGGACGACCCGCGGATCAGCGAGAGCACGCGGCGGGACGTGCTGGGCGCCGTCGCCGCGCTCGGCTACCGCATCAACGAGAACGCCCGCGCGCTGCGCCTCGGCCAGGGCACGCGGCTGGTGGCGCTCATGGTCACCAACCTCGCCAACCCCTTCTACTCCCGGCTCGCCCTCGGCGTCGAGTCGGAGCTGGAGCGGCAGGGCCTGTTCACCGTCGTCGCCAACACCGCCGACAGCGAGACCAAGGAGCGGGCGCTCACCACCGACTTCGTGGGCCGGCGCGTCGAGGGGCTGATCGTCGTCCCCGCCGGCGAGGACCACACGCACCTGCGCGCCGAGCACACCGCGGGCACCCCCGCCGTCCTCGTCGCCCGGCCGCCGGTCGGTCACGGGGCCGACTGCGTCCTCGTCGACGACTTCGGCGGCGGCCGGGCCCTCGCCGGCCGCCTCCTCGACGAAGGGCACCGCCGGATCGCCTTCCTCGGCAACGCCGAGGCCGTCTACACCACCGCCGAGCGCCTACGGGGCTTCCTCGCCGCCCACGACGAAGCGGGCCTGCGCCACGACCCGGCCCTCGTACGGCACGGCGGGACGGACCCCGCCGAGGCGCTCGGGGCCGCCGCCGAACTGCTCGCGACCGGGCCGACGGCCGTCGTCACCGCAAACAACCGCAACACACTGGCCGTCCTGCGCGCCGCCAAGGCGTCCGGCGCGCGGGTCGCGGTGGCGGGCTTCGACGACGTCGACACGGCGGACCTGCTGGACGCCCCGCTCACCGTGGCCGCCTACGACGCCCAGGAGGTGGGCCGCCGCGCGGCGCGGATGCTCCTGGAACGCCTCGACACCCAGGCGTCCCCGCCCGCGCCGCGCACGTCGGTGGTCCCGGTGGAGATCCGTACGTACGAGGGCGCGGCGCGCGGGTGAGCACCCGGGGGCACGCTGGGGGAGCGCTCGGGGGCACGGCGGGTGCGCTCCCGGAGGCACCGCCGCCGGACGACGGCCGCCGCCGGGTGACCGGCTCCGCCGCACGGTGGCCTCCGGCAGGTGTCGGCCCTCGACAGCCGCCGCCCCCGCCCCGATACTCCTTTCGGCGGTCCCGCTTCACGCCTCTCGGTGAGCCGTCGCCCTGAGCGGCCCAACCCCGGGCCGTGCGAATGGTGGAGCGGTACCGGGGGCCGAAGACTCCGGCCCATGAGACTTCACACCTCGCGGCGCCGCCGGCGCCCACCGGGCCCCCGGAAGCGGGCGCTCTCGGCCGGGCTCTCCTGCGCCGTCACCCTCGCGGCCGTCCCGGCCCTGGTCCTGGGCCCGGGCGGCTCGGCCGCGTTCGCGGCGCCCCTGCCGGGCGGGCTCGGGCCCTGCGTCCCGGGGAGCTGCCCCGACCCGTACCCGCAGGTCGGCAACGGGCCGCTCGCGGGCCGCGACGCGGGCATCAACATCTTCGTCGGGAACGACTTCCTCGTCCGCGGCCGGGCGGCCGAGGCCGAGGGCCGGGTCGTGGTCCTGAACGACTTCGACCAGAACAAGGAGTCCACCGCAGGCGGCCTCTACAACCTCGGTATCGTCGGCGTCGGCTCCCGGGTCGTGCCGCCGAGGGACGCGGACTTCCTCACCACCGGCGGCGACGTCACGATCGCCTCCGGCCAGCGCCTGGAGACGACCGGCGGCCTCCCCGCCGAGACGGGCACCGTGCGCCACGCGGGCACGGTCACCGGGAACGTCACCGGCACCCTCGTCCAGGACGCGAACGCCGCCACCCCGTACGTGGGCCTCCGCGACCAGCTCACCACCGCGAGCCGCTGCTACGCGCGCGTCGACGGGAAGCCCCGGACGCCGACCGGCACCGCGGTCAACCAGAACTTCCAGACCCTCTTCACGGGCGACGGCACCTCCGCCCTCCAGGTCTTCAACGTCGACTTCGACATCGCCTCCACCAGCGGCGGCCAGCAGGGCGTCGTCTTCGCCGGGATCCCCGCCGGAGCGACGATCCTGGTCAACCTCCTCGGCGCCAACCGTGTCATCAACACGTACAGCGGCGCCCTCACCGACTCCCTGGACCCGCTGAACGCCTATCGCGACCGCCTGCTCTGGAACTTCCCCGACGCCACCACCGTCGGCCTCAACGGCACCGGCCAGTTCCAGGGCAGCTTCCTCATGGGCGAGCAGTCCTCCATGACGACCGTGACCCTGCCCGGCGTCAACGGGCGCTTCTTCACCACGGGCTCCGTCACTCACACCAGCTCCGCCACCGGAGGCGGCGGCCAGGAGTTCCACGCGTACCCCTTCAACGGCGACCTGCCCGACTGCGGCACGACGCCCCCGCCGGTCACGGGCGCGGTGAAGGTGGTGAAGACGGACGCGGAGTCGGGTGCGGTGCTGCCGGGTGCGACGTTCCGTCTGTGGGAGGAGACGAACGGTGTGGCGGGCCTCCAGACGGGTGGCGCGCAGCCGGACACGCAGGTGGGCACGCCGTGCGTGACCGGCGCTGACGGCGTCTGCTCGCGGACCGTGGAGACCGGTACGTACTACTGGGAGGAGACGGCCGCGCCGACCGGTTACGACCTGCCCTCTCCGGCCGTCTTCGGCCCGCTGGTCCTGACGGCGGAGAACGCGAGCGCCGGAGTCTCCGTCGCCGCCGAGAACACCGCCACGCCCGTCCCGCCGAAGACGGGCGCGGTGAAGGTGGTGAAGACGGACGCGGAGTCGGGTGCGGTGCTGCCGGGTGCGACGTTCCGTCTGTGGGAGGAGACGAACGGTGTGGCGGGCCTCCAGACGGGTGGCGCGCAGCCGGACACGCAGGTGGGCACGCCGTGCGTGACCGGCGCTGACGGCGTCTGCTCGCGGACCGTGGAGACCGGCACGTACTACTGGCAGGAGACAGCCGCCCCCGACGGCTACGAACTCCCCTCCCCGGCCGTCTTCGGCCCGCTGGTCCTGACGGACGAGAACGCCAGCGCCGGAGTCTCCGTCACCGCGCCCAACCGGAAGTCCCCGGTCCCGCAGGACAAGGGCAAGGTGACGCTCCTCAAGACCGACGCCGACACGAAGGACCCGTTGCGCGGCGCGAGCTTCGAGCTGTGGGAGGAGACGAACGGGCGCGCGGGCCTGCAGGCGACCGGAGCCGACCCGGACACCCGCGTCGGAACGGCGTGCACGACCAGCGCGGCCGGCCTGTGCTCCTTCGACAACCTGGAGAACGGCACGTACTACCTCCGTGAGACCGCCGTGCCCGACGGCTACGTGCTGCCCGCCGACCCCGTCACGGGCCCGTACGTCGTCGACGCCCAGCACACGGTCGTCGTCGCGCGACTGGACAACAGCCGCGAGCAGAACCCCTGCGAGCCGACCGGCTACGGGGACGAGGGCCACGGCGACGGCGGTTACGGGGACGGGGGGTACGGCGACCCCGGCTACGGCGGCTGCGCCACGCACACCACCCGCTCCGGCCACGCCAAGAAGACGTGACCTGAGCCGCCGCTGACACCCGTGCCCGCCACCTCCCCTGGTGGCGGGCACGAGTGTTGTGTGTGACCGCCACCGGGGGTGGTGGTTGAGGGTCGAGATCAGCCGCGGGTCTCGGCTCCGAGGTCAGCGGCCCCCGAGCCATCGGCCTCCGAGCCATCGGCATCGAGGCCATCGGCCCCGAGGTCTTCGGCATCGAGGTCTTCGGCCCCGAGGTGCTCGGCGACGAGTTCGGCGAACTCCTCCGGGGTGAGCACCTCGACGCCGAGCTCCCGCGCGGCCGTCGCCTTGGAGCTCGGCTTGCCCGAGGCCGAGGGGGCGGCGACCAGATACGTGGTCCGGGCGTTGACGCCGCTGCCGGCCCGGCCGCCCGCCCGCTCGATCAGCTCCTTCATCTGGGAGCGCCCGAAGCCGTCCAGCGGCCCGGTCATCCTGCCGGTGACCACGACCGTCTTCCCGGCGAGCGCGCCCTGCCCGGCGGAGCCGGCGCCGGTCGGGTCGTCGGCCCCGGCCCGCCGCGGCTCGGCCATGTTGACACCGGCGGCGACGAGCTTGTCGACGACGGGGGCGAGCGCGGCGAGCTCCGCGACGACGACCGGCGCCTTCTCCGGGCCGATGCCCTCGACGGCCTGAAGCTCCTCCACGGTCGCCGCGCGGATGGCGTCCATCGTCCCGAAGTGGCCGGCTATCCGGCGCGACATGCTGCGCCCCGTGCCCGGTATGCCGAGCGCGCAGAACACGCGGCTGAGCGGGCGCGTCCGGGCCAGACCGAGCTGCTCGGCGAGCTTCGCGCCGCGCTTCTCGCTGCCGGAGGCGACCGCGAGCTGCTCCTCGGTCAGGGTGAACAGGTCGGCGACGTCGGTGACGAGCCCGGAGTCGATGAGCGCCTTGACGTACGTCCTGCCCAGGCCGTCGATGTCGAGGATGTCGCGCCCGGCGGCGTACTCGATGGACGGGGCGAGCGCGCACGCGGTGCCCTTGGCGCACCGCCACCGCTCCTGGCTCGTGTCGATCGAGCCGCCGCAGTTCGGACACGCCTTGGGGAGCGGGACGGGCAGCGCGCCCGCGGGTCGCAGCCCGACGACCGGGGCCTGGACGCGGGGGATGATGTCGCCCGCCTTGTACACGGTGACGGTGTCGCCGAGGTGGAGGCCGCGGCGGGCTATGTCGGCGGGGTTGTGGAGGGTGGCCCGGGAGACCGTCGAGCCGTCGATCTCGACCGGCGTCAGGATCGCCGTCGGCGCCAGCACCCCCGTCCGGCCGACCTCCCACACGACGTCCTCCAGCACCGTCTGCCGCTCCACGGCGGGCAGCTTGTACGCGATGGCCCAGTACGGGAAGCGGCTGCCGAGGCCCGCCGCCTCCTGCTCGGCGGCGCGGTCGGTCTTGATGACGACGCCGTCGATGCCGAACGGCAGCCCCGCGCGCATCGCGGCGATCGCGTCCACCTGCCGCTGCGCCTGGGCGAGCGTGTCGACGACGTGCAACCCTGCGGGCGTGTCGGCGGTGGTCCGCACCCCGGCGTCCGCGACGGCGGCGAGCGCCCGGGCGTGGCCCGCGCCCGGGGGCAGGAACGAGACGCCGTCCAGGTCGACGACGCCGTACGCCCAGAACGTCAGCTCCAGCCGGTACGGCCGGTCCTTGGCGCGCAGCGTGCCGGCCGCCCCGTTGCGCGGGTTGGCGAACGGGGCTCCGCCGTGCGCGGTGCGCACCTCGTTCGCCGTCTCGAACTGCTCCTGGGTGAAGAGCACTTCGCCGCGGACCTCGAACGTGAGCGGCTCGGCCAGCCGCTCGGGCAGTCCGACGACGGAGCCGATGACGTGGCTGACGTCCTCGCCGTGGGTGCCGTCGCCGCGGGTGACGATCTGTACGAGCCGTCCGGCGCGGTAGCGGGCGGCGACGGCCGCGCCGTCCAGCTTGGGCTCGACCGTGAACCCGCCCTTGGGCTTGCGCCCGAGGCGCCGCCGCAGCGACGCCTCCCAGCCGACGAGCCCCTCGGGGCTGAAGACGTTGTCGAGGCTGAGCAGCCGCGAGGTGTGCGGGACGTCGCCCTCGGGCGCCGCGCCGTCCGCGACCATCCCGGTCGGCGAACCGGCGGCGTCGTCCGGGTGCGCCGCCTCCCACTCCAGCACGGCGCGGCGCAGCAGGTCGAACGAGGCGTCGTCCATGGGGCTGTTCTCGCCGCCGTAATAGGCGCGCGAAGCCTCACGCAGCCGCGTGAGGGCGGCCTCGTAGTCGGCACGAACGGACAGGGCGGAGCACGCCTCAACGGCGGGAATCGCGGTCATGCAGGCATCATCGCGCGGGGGTCTGACAATGCCGCCCGTCACCGACTCCGGCTCACTCCCGCCCGCCGACCAACCCCGCCCGCACCTCCAGACGCTCGCCCTCGAAGCGGTCCCGGAAGGCGGGGTCGTGGGAGACGGCGACGACCGCTCCCGGGTACGCGGCGAGCGCGGACTGGAGGTCCTCGACCAGGTCGAGGGCGATGTGGTTGGTCGGTTCGTCGAGGACGAGGAGGTCGGCGGGGTGCGTCACGAGGCGGGCGATCTGGAGGCGCCGCCGCTGGCCCGCGGACAGCTCGGCGACGGGGATGTTTAGGTCTTCCTCGCGGAAGAGGCCGAGACCCAGGAGCTGTTCCGCGTACTCCTCCGGCAGCCCCGGCCGTCCCGAGGCGAACGCGGCGAGCAGCGAGCGGTGCGTGGCCCGCGCGGGCAGTTCCTGCGGCAGATAGCCCACCCGCGCGGGGCGGTGCGCCGTGCCCGCGTCCGGTGCCAGGTCTCCGGCGAGCACGCGCAGCAGCGTCGTCTTGCCCGCGCCGTTCTCGCCGGTGACCAGCAGCCGCGCCCCGGCCCCGATCGTGAGGGTCCCGTCCAGGCGCAGCCGCTGTCCGACCCGTACGCCGTCGAGTACGGCCAGCGGCCCCGGTGCGGGCTCGCCCACCGGCGTAGGGGTTCCCGGGGGTGTGGGCGTTCCCGGGGGTGTCACGGTCGCGGGCGCCGTGAGCGCGGCGGTGAAGCGCAGGGGCGGCGCGGGCGCGGGCACGGGGTGGCGGCGCAGCCGGGCGAGCCGCTCCCGCGCCGCCCGCACCTGCCCGCCGAGCTTGCCCTCGCTGGAGCGGCGGAACTTCCCGAAGCCCTGCTTCGGGTCGCCGCCGGTGCCGTTCAGCCGCCGCCCGGCGGCCTCGACCAGCTCCTCCGCGCGGGCGAGTTCCTCGGCCCACTCCTCGTACCGCTGCTCGGCGGCGCGCCGGGCGGCGGCCTTCGCCGCGCGGTACCCGGCCCAGCCGTCGCCGTGGCGGTGCACGGTGCGCGCGTCCCGGTCGACCTCCAGGATCGTGGTCGCGACGCGCTCCAGGAACCCGCGGTCGTGCGTGACGGCGACGACGGTGCCGCGGTGCGCGCGCAGGCGCTCCACGAGCCAGCGCACGGCCGCCGCGTCGAGGTGGTTGGTCGGCTCGTCGAGCAGCAGCAGTTCGGGGGCGGCGGCCAGCACGCAGGCGAGCGCGAGGCGGGACCGCTCGCCGCCGGAGAGGGTGCCGAGCACCCGGTCGCGGGTGACACCCGCGAGCCCGAGGCCGTGCAGGGCGGCGTCGACGCGCACGTCGGCCTCGTAGCCGCCGCGCTCCTCGTAGGCGATCAACAGCTCGCCGTACGAGGCGAGTTCGGCCTCGCTCGCCTCGCCGAGCCGCTCCTCCGCCGCCCGCAGCCGGCGCTCCATGGCGCGCAGCTCGGCGAGGGCGAGGTCGATCGCGTCCCGCACGGTGCGGGACGGCGGGAGCGCGAGCGTCTGGGCGAGGTGCCCGACACCGCCGGGGAAACGGACGGTGACCGTCCCGGCGTCCGGCGCCTCGGCGGCGGCGAGCAGGCGCAGCAGCGTGGACTTGCCGGAACCGTTCTCGCCGATGACGGCGGCACGCTCGCCGGGGCGGACGGTGAAGGAGACCTGATCGAAGACGGTCCGGGTGCCGTACGACTTGGTGACCTCCCTGACGGCCAGCTGCGTGGCGGCGGAGGCGGAGGCGGGCGCGGGAGGCGTCGAGGGGCCGGAGGGCAGGGTGGGGCGGGCGCTGTCGCGCATGGGTGACTTTCCTTGCGTACGAGGAATCAACGGGTGGCGTGAACGGCGGCGGGGCCGTGCCCGGACTCAGACGAAGAAGTAGAAAGTCATGCCCCCACCATAACAAGACGAGTCGTCTCGCGGCGCGCGATTTTAGGGAAGGTCGAATCCGGGCGTTCAACTGCGCGCGGGAGGGCGGTATTTAGCCCCTTCGGCCGGACCCCTCATGCCCCGCGAGTGACGTGTGTCACTTATTAAGGGTTGTTTAAGAATCAAGGTCGCGAGCGCCCCTTTCTGCACCCCTATGGGTGCAGTTGACGCTTACTTTGAACGCCGGTCAGAGTCTCCTCGGCGCCCCGCGATTCTCCGCGTTCCCGCCACAACGCCCACAGCTTCGCCACCTCTGGAGCACACGTATGCGCAACAGGACTGCCCTGACCGAAGCAGTCGCCTCCAGCGCCCCCGAGCCGCCCTCGCGCCCCTGGCGCGACCACCCCGTCTTCGGGGTGGTCGCGGGCCCCGACACCACCGGTCCCGGCGCCCGAGAGCAGGACGTCGAGCTGTTCGACACCGCCCCGCCGCCCCCGCGCGCCCCCGGCGAGGGCCGCCCCCGCGCACGACACGGCGCGGGCAGGTCCCGCCACGCGAGAAGGGCGTCCAGGCCCTGGAGGGCGGAGGCGGCGGGGGACGGGGAGCCGGAGCGGGATCGAGGTCGGGGGCTGGATCGGGACCGGGGGTTGGAGCGGGCGCCGGAGCCCGAGGCGGGGGCGGGCCAGGGCCGTCGGCGGGACCGGAACCGGGGGAGCGGCCGGGAGCGGAGCGGGAGGGGCGAGACGCCCCGGGGCCGGAGTGCGGCGCGCAGCCCGGAGTCGGCGTCGGAGCCGGAGTGGGAGTCGATGTCGGAGCCCGGGGCGGGCCCGGGGCCGGGCCCAGGGCTTGAGTCGGGGTCGGGATGGCATCCGGACGCGAAGCCGACCGGGAAGCCGGGGCGGCGCGAGTACGGTGCCGGCCTCTCGCTCCCGCTCCTCATTGCGGGCGCCATCGCCGCAGGGATCGGGCTGACGGTCGGCCTGACCTCCGGGATGGACCAGGAGGCGCCCAGCGACCTGTCCCTGACCGTGCCCGACCTGCCGCTGCCGAGTTCCTCGCGGGACACCACGACGCCGACGGCAACGTCCGCCGCCACCCCGCAGCACCCGCACGGCACCTCCCCGGCCGCCCGAGCGACGACGACGCCCCCTGCCGGCACGGCCACCGCCACGGCTACCGGTGCTGCCGCACCCCGCACCACGCACGCGGCGACGCGCACGACCGCGCCCGCGCGCACGAACCCTCCGCCCACGCGCCCGCCCGCCCGCACCTCGGGGCCTCCCGAGCGCACCGACTCGGACGTCCTGCGGCTCGGCAGCGCGGGCCCCCGGGTGAAGGACCTCCAGCGCCGCCTCCAGCAGCTCCACCTGTACCTGGGGTCGGCGGACGGAACGTTCGGCGAGTCCGTCCGGGCCGCACTGACCCGCTTCCAGATCTCCCGCGCGCTCTTCGACGAGCTGGGCGTGTACGGCCCGATGACCCGCGCCGCCCTGCAAGCCGAGTCGGACCGGGAGACGGGATCCGACCGTAACGGCTGGGGTGACTGGGACGGCTGGGGCGGCTGACCTCCCCTGAGCCCTCCCCACGTCCCCCACGGCACCCACCACCCTCACTCCTCACCCCTGCCCCCTCACCCCTCACAGAGAACGGCACAACCATGTCGCACACAGTCACCGCCGCCATGCGCTCAGGAATGCGCGGCGCCGTGGCGCTCGCCTTCGTCCTCGGTCTCTCCGCCCCGTGCGCCGCGCTCGCCCAGCCGCTGGCGCCGTCGGCCGGCGGTCAGGCTCCCGGCTGCCCGGCTCCCGGGCAGGAGCCGGGCATCGGGCACGAGCCCCGCTTCACCGACTCCAACGTCGCCCTCTACGCGGGCGGCGACTACACCGCCGACGGAGGCACGGCCGAGGCCGAGGGCCTGCTGGTCGTCGCGGGAAACGCCACCTTCGCCAAGACTTCGGGAGGCGTCTTCAACATCGGCCGAGTGGGGGCCGGTTCGGGCATCCTGCCCCCGTCGGGTGCCGTGATGCTCGCGGTGGGCGGTGACGTGAAGATCGCCAAGGGGACGACGGTGGACGTGGGTCACGGCCTCACGGCGGGCCCGCGGTACGGGGGTTCCGTCGCGGTCGGTGGGGCGATCGACGAGAAGGGCTCCCTGGAAACGAACGGGGGTTCCCGTACCGCCGGAATGGGGGCGCGTGCGGCCCTGAGCCCGTACGACTCGTTCGGGGACACGATCCGCCGCGAGTCCGCGTCGCTCGGCGCGCTCAAGAGCACCGGCACGACGACCCGTTCGGGCGAAACGGTCACCTTCAAGGGCGCCGGCGGCAAGGCGGCGGGCCCGCAGGTCTTCGAGATCGCGGCGAAGGAGCTCGACGGGGCGTCGACGTTCCTGTTCACGGGGATTCCCGAAGGGGCCGCGGTCGTGGTCAACGTGACGGGTGGTCAGGCAGTGGCCGTCTCCCCGCTCTCCGTGGGGTTCAACGGCGACCGCGCCGACACGTACGACTCGCCGCGCTTCGGCGAGGCGGCGTCGCGGATCCTCTACAACTTCGAGGGTTCCACCTCGCTCAGCCTCGGCGGCGGGGGCAACTTCATGGGCTCGATCCTCGCCCCCAAGGCGACGGCGGACCTCACCGCCAGCACCAACGGGCGCGTGTACGTCGGCGGCGACATCCGCACGCACGGTACGGGCAACGAGAGCCACAACTACCCGTGGACCGGTTCGTCGACGTTTACGTGCCGGCCGACGCCGAAGGCGCCCGAAACTCCGGGCGAGGTCCCGTCCACGCCGCCGGGCGGCGCGAAGCCGTCCGCGACCCCCACCCCCACCGCGACCTCGACGTCCACCGCCCCGCCCGCTCCGGCGCCCACGACGACGCGGCCGGGCGAGGAGACCACGCCGCCCGCGACGCCCGGCACGTCCGAGGCGCCTCCCACGGGCGGCGGCACGGGTGACGGCTCCCTCGCCACGACCGGCGGCGAGGTCGGGTCCTACCTGGTCGCGGCCGCCGCGCTGGGGGCGGCGGGCGGAGCGGTCCTGCTCGTCACGCGCCGCCGCCGCGCCCAGGGCTGACGACTACCGCTCCGCTTCCCGTACGGCCGCCAGAGCCTCCCGGACCTGCCGGTGCCCGTCCTCGCCCCGCGACCAGACGCAGAAGCGTCGGCGCGGGGCGTCGTCGTCCCCGAGCCCAAGGCACGCGGAGTCGGAAACGGCGACGGAATCCGACAGCAGCCACCGCTGGGTGTCCCACGAGGCTTCTGGCACCAGGGGGAGCCGGTCGAGCGGCCCCAGGATCGGATCCGCGGCGGACCGGACGAGCATCGGCCAGGGCCGCCAGTCGGCGACGGAGTCGGTCACGGCGTGGGACTCGATGAGCCGGGTGAGCGACGGGGCGGTGGCGACGAACGGACCGCTGCCGTCCACGTCGCTGCCGACGCTGCCGTTCGTGTGGATCAGTTCCCGACAGGGCTTCGACACCCGCTGGCCCAGCCACTCGAAGCACCACCCGTCCCGCGAGGCGTCCTGCCAGGCGGCGGTGCGGGCCCCGTAGTGGTCGTACTCCCAGCCGCGTTCCCAGACCAAGGGTTCCCCGCCCGGATTCCAGCTGTTGCGTACGTGGTAGCGGAGACCGCCGTAGCGCTGCACGAAGCCTTCGAGCCGGATGATGAGCTCCGGGGGAGCGAGGACCATCCGCCCCGCCCGGTCACGCACCCGCCACATCTCGATCGGAATCTCGAACCGGCCGGGGTCTTCCCGCCGTCCCGCGCGGTGGAGGAATTCCCGCGCACGCTCCGACAAGTCGTACGGATCGTCCAGGATGTGCATCCCGTACTTCGTTTCAAAGAGAGGAATGGCAGAGAGGCGGGCACTGTATCGCGAGTTCGTTCGACAGATCGTTCGAGGCAAGCCAATCGAAGGCCGCTCGACGCCCACATGGGCTCGCGCTAGCCGGCCGCGGTACCGCAGCCCTCCTCCGCCGCGCCCCGTTCGGGCCGGGCCGGGCGCCCCGGCCGGACCGGGAGGGACTCGACGCTGTTGCCGATGAAGCTGCGCTGGCGGGGGAGCTCGGTGTCGGGGACGGCGAGGTCGAGGTCCGGGAAGCGGGTGAAGAGCCGTTCCAGCGCGATGGTCGCCTCAAGGCGCGCCAGCGGGGCGCCCATGCAGTAATGGGCGCCCTGGCCGAACGACAGGTGCCGGGACGCGCCGGTGCGGGTCACGTCGAAGCGGTCGGCGTCCGGGCCGTGGAAGGCCGCGTCGCGCCCGGCGGCGGTGTAACCGGCCAGAACCGGCGTCCCGCGCGGGATGACGGTACCGGCGAGTTCCAGGTCGCGGGTCGGGTAGCGGAACGGGAACCAGCTCACCGGCCCGTCCCAGCGCAGCGTCTCGTCCACCACGTCCGACCAGTCGGCCTTGCCCTCCAGGACGAGGGCGAGCTGGTCCCGGTGGGTGCACAGCGCCCGCACGGCGTTGCTGATGAGGTTCAGGGTGGTCTCGTGGCCGGCCACGAGCATCAGGCGCATGGTGCCGATGAGCTCGGCCTCGCTGAGCCGGTCGCCGCCGTCCTCACGCGCTGCTATCAGGGCGCTCGTCAGGTCGTCGCCCGGATCGGCGCGGCGGGCGGCGGCGATCGTGCCGAGCAGTTCGACCAGCTCGCGCACGGCGGCCATCACCTCGGCGGGTGTCTTGTCGGTGGCGACGATGACCGTGTACGAGAGCTCGTGCAGCCGCCCCCGGTGCTCGGGCCCCACGCCGAGCAGTTCGCAGATGACGCTCATCGGCAGCGGCAGGGCGAAACGGGCCCGCAGGTCCGCGACCCCGTCCGCCTCCGAGGCGGCGGCTCGCGCCAGGTCGTCCAGCAGCCCGGAAGCCAGCTCCTCGACACGCGGCCTGAGTCGCTCCACCTGGCGTGCCGTGAACGCGTTGCCGACCAGCGACCGCAGGCGGCGGTGGTCGGCCCCGTCGGCCGTGTGCATCCCCTGGGCGTTCGCGAACACCCGCAGCGGCCAGTCGGCCGGGATCGAACCATCGCTCAGAGCCGGGCAGTTACGGGCGTCCTTGGCCACGTCCGGGTGCGACAGGAACTCCTTGAGCGCGTCGTGCCCGAGCACCACGGCCGCGGGCACCCCACCGGGCAACACGACATCGGCCACCGGACCACGAGCCCGCAACACTGCGTTCAACGCGTGCGGACAGCCGCCTGCGGGGTCGACGACGTGCGGCGGCTCGGGTTCCGACGCGGGCTTGGACGAAGAGGTGCGGGAGGACACGTGGGACTCCTGACCGGACGGACGGACGGACGGGCGAATGAGCGGGCGAGCGGTCGTCTACACCGCACAGGGAACAGTGCGCCGTAGACGGCCGGTTGTACAGCCCAGCCCAGCCCAGCCCAGCCCAGCCCAGCCCAGCCCGACCCAACCCAGCCCCCGCCCTCAGCCCCATTCCGTGGTGGCGCGGGCCGCTTCGGCCGAGGCCGGGAGGACGAGCGTGGCGACCGCGCCGCCCGCATCCCCCGCCCGCCCGCCCACGTTCGAAAGCGTGAGGTCGGCACCAAGGACACGCGCCTGGCCCTCGGCGATCGTGAGGCCGAGGCCGTGGCCCTGGCCGCGAGCCGCCGTGCCGGTGCGGAAGCGCTGCGGCCCGTGGGCCAGGAGTTCGGGCGGGTAGCCAGGACCGTGGTCGCGGACGACGATCGACGTCCCCTCGACCAGGACCTCCACCGGCGCTCCGCCGTGCCGGTGCGCGTTGACGAGCAGGTTGGTGACGATCCGGTCCAGCCGCCGGGGGTCGGTCACGGCGACCGGACGGCCGACGACCGAGACCCGCGTGTCCGGCTCCAGCCCCGCCCGCCGCACCGACTCCGTCACCAGCTCGTCCAGCGGCACCGGCCGCAGGTCGGCCTCCTCGGTGCCCGCGTCCAGGCGGGAGACCTCCAGCAGGTCGTCGACCAGCCCGTGGAGGACCTGGACCCGGTCCCGTACCAGATCGGTGGCCTCGCCCTCCGGCAGCAGCGACGCCGAGGTGACGAGGCCCGCGAGCGGCGTCCGCAGCTCGTGCGCGACGTCCGCGGTGAACCGCTGCTCCGCGCGCAGCCGCTCCTGCAACGCGTCCGCCATCAGGTCCACCGCCGACGAGATCTCGCCGATCTCGTCGTGCCGGCGGCTCAGCGTCCTGGCGTCCAGATCGCCGCGCTTGATCCGCCGCGCGGTCCCCGCGACCCGCCGCAGCCGGCGCAGGACGAGCTCGGCGGCGAGCAGCGTGGAGGGGACGACGACGCCGAGCGTGGCCATCGTCGCGTACCGGATGTGCCGGTCGAGCGCCTGGATGCTGCGCTCCTCGGCCCCCATGTGCATGTTGGCGGCGATCACCTCGCCGTCGACGCGCTGCGCCGCCCACATCCAGGGCCCCTGCCGGGACTCCGTGTCGTACCAGGTCACGGCCGTGGCGTCGGGCTGCCCAGCCAACAGGGAGCGCAGCCGGTCCGGCACCTCGTCGCCGCTGAGATAGCCGGGGTCGACGGTCGGGCGCGGCGGGACGGGCCGGGTCCCCCGGTACTCCGCCACGGCCGTGTCCAGCTCGCGCAGCACGTAACCGGCGCTGATGTGCCGGGAACGGTCCACGGTGGTGCGGTGCACGAGGACGCCGATGCCCACCGCCATGGCGCACGCGGCGACCGCGACCACCGCCACGATCCGCCACCGCAGGGAACGCGGATCGGCGAGGCGACGCAGCGCCCCGCGCGCGCCGTCCGCGTCCTCCACACCGTCCGAGCCCTTCACCCCCTTCACCCCCTCCATCCCCTCCATGCCCTCCAACCGCTCCATGCCCTCCAACCGCTCCATGCCCTCCACGCCCGGATTCACCCGGCCGTCCGTTCCGGCCATGTCAGCGCCTGAACCGGTAGCCGAAGCCGCGCACGGTCTCGATGTGGTCGGCCCCGATCTTCTTCCGGAGCCGCTGCACCGCCAGGTCGACGACCCGGATGTCCCCGTCCCAGCCGTAGTCCCACACCTTGCGCAGCAGGGTCTGCCGCTGCTGCGCGATGCCGGGGGACGCCACGAACTCCAGGAGCAGCCGCAGTTCGGTGGGCGTCAGGGCAATCAGGTCCCCGTCGACGCGGACCTCCAGGCCCAGGGTGTCGACGGTCAGGTCCCGGAAGGAGAGCGTCTCGCCGCCGCCCCCGCCACCCCCAGCGTCGGAGCCGTCGTCCGTCGAGGCCGGGGCGGTGAAGGCGGCCCGGCGCAGCAGGGTACGGATCCGGGCCACCAGCACGCCGGTGTCCACGGGCTTGACGACGTAGTCGTCGGCACCGGCCTCCAGGCCGGCCACCACGTTCAGGGCGTCGCCCAGGGCCGACATCATCAGCACCGGCGCCTGGCTGGTCTCCCGGATCCGGCGGCACAGGCCGATGCCGTCCAGGTGCGGCAGCATCACGTCGAGCAGCAGCAGGTCATGGCCGCCCTCCCGGAACATCTCCAGGCCCGTCAGGCCGTCCGGCGCCCCCGACAACCGGTATCCGTACCGCTCGAGCGCCATGCCGATCGACTTCCGGATCGTCTCGTCGTCTTCGACGAGCAGCACGCGCACCTGGGGGGTACCGGCGGCGTCACCGCCGCCTTGCTGCCCGGCCGGGCTGGTCGCGGCGTTGTCCCGCTGTCGCATCACGTCACCTGAGAGTCGGATAGGAGTAGTCGGATAGGAGTGGTACGTACGGTTCTGTCTTCTGTGTTCTGTGTAGCGAGCGTACGCGCGGGGGAACGGCTGTCCGAACCACGGGGACGCCGGGTCGACCCGGGGCCGCCCCGCCCCCCGGCCCGCTCACCAGCGGAGCGACGCCGCGACGGGCAGGTGGTCGCTCCCGGTCCGGGGCAGGGTCCAGGCGGCGACCGGCGTGCCTCCCCGTACCAGTACGTGGTCGATCCGGGCGACGGGGAAGGCGGCGGGCCAGCTGAAGCCGAAGCCGTCGCCCGCCTCCGCCTGCGCCGAGCGGAACCCCTCGGTCACCGGCCGCAGCGCACGGTCCTCGACCGTGCCGTTGAAATCGCCGGCCAATATCACGCGCGGGAGGGCTTCCGCCCGTACGATCTCGGCCAGCTTGCCGGCCGCCTCGTTGCGGTGGAAGGTGGTGAATCCGGCCGTCGGGTGCACCCGCACCGAGGCCAGATGGGCCACGTACACGGCGACCGGTCCCTTGGGGGTGTCCGCGACGACCCGCAGGGCGCGGGTCCACGGCATGATCGGCAGCGCCTCGATCTCCCGCAGCGGATACGCGCTCCACAGCCCGACCGTCCCGATCGCCGCGTGGTGCGGATACGCGCCGCCCAGCGCGCGCTCGTACGCGGGCGTGGTCGCGGGCGACAGCTCCTCCAGGGCGAGCAGTCCGGCCCCCGAGGCGGCCAGGACGCGGGCCGTCCCGGCGGGGTCGGGGTTCTCGGCCCCGACGTTCTGGGACACCACCGTGAGGTCGCCGCCGCCCGGCGCCCGCTTGTCCAGGAGGGCGCCGCCGAACGAGGCGCACCACACCCCGGCCGCCAGCAGCACGGCCACACCAGCGCTCGCGCTGCGCCGGAGCGCGGCCAGAGCGGCGCAGAAGAGGACGCCGAGCCCGAGCCAGGGGAGGAAGGTCTCCAGGAGGCTCCCGGGATTGCCGAAAACGTTCGGGACGGCGGCGTGCCCGACCATGAGCAGCGCCACGACCACCGCCCCGGCGGCGGCGAGCCGCCCCCGCCGCCACCGGCCGCTCCTCCCGCAGCCCGGTTCGCGGTCAGGGGTACGGGCAGGGGTACGGGGAGCCTCCGGGCGCGGAGCCGCTGTGGAGGGTACGTCGATCACGTCGCTCACGGGCGGGCCCCCGCGATCCCGGCCAGGGCGGACGGGAGGCCCTGCCGGACGGCGCCGACGAGACGGCTGCTGCGCTCCAGGGCCGCCCCCAGCCCCTCGGCGGGCGTCGTGTGGGCGCGCTGGCCCAGGACCACCCCGAGGACCAGGTGCCGGGTGGCGCCGGACTTCACCTCGGCGGCCCACATGAGGTTGCCTCCGGCGGGCGTGCTCGAACCGGTCTTCAGGCCGATCACGCCGGGCTCGTCGAGGAGCCGGTTGGTGTTGGCGATGGGGCCGGGATGTCCGGGCACCGTCGTCTCGCGCATGGCGACCACCTCCCGGAGCACCGGCTCCGCCATGGCCTTGCGGGCGAGCGCGAGCTGGTCGTCGGCGGTGCTGCGGGTCGTGTCCTCAAGGCCGCTGGCCCCCGTGTACCGGGTCCTGGTCATGCCGAGGGACCCGGCGGTCCTGTTCATCTTCGCCACGAACGCCTGCTCGCTGCCCGCGTCCCAACGGGCCAGCAGCCGGGCGATGTTGTTGCCGGAGGGGAGCAGCAGGAGCTCCAGGAGCTTGCGCTGGCTGAGCCGCTGGCCCTCCCGTACCGGCGCGGCGGACTCGCTGAGCGAGAAAGCCTCCTGCGCCGCCGTCGCGTCGACCGTGATCTCCGGGCCCTCCTCACCGGCGCGGAGCGGATGGTCGCGCAGGATCTGGTACGCGGTCATGACCTTGGCCACGCTCGCTATCGGCACCGGTTCACGGTCGCCGCTGCCGCCGAGGCTGCCGATGCCCTCGACGGAGACGCCGGCCTGGCCCTCCTCGGGCCACGGCAGGTCCAGCCGCGCCCGCAGCGCGGCCTCGGTGGCGCCCAGCGCGGTGGCCGAGGCGCCGGAGCCGCGGCCCGGATCCGCGACGGTGAGGGCCGAGACCCCGGCCCAGCCGCCCACACCCACGCCGACGGCGATCGCCGCGGCGGCGGAGGCCAGGACGAGCCGCCGCCGGAGCGACCGCCCACTCGCAAGCCCCCCACTCGCAAGCCCCCCACTCTCAAGCCGCCCACTCGCAAGCCCCTCGCCCGCGGGTCCGTCGCCCGTGAGTCCGTCGCCCGTGAGCCCTTCGGATCGTGTCCCGCACGTGTCCATGACCGCTGCCTCCCATGCTCCCCGAATACGCGATCACCGCGTACGTACCGAAGCCTGGAAGGCGACCGCGTCCGCGGAATCAGGACCGTGCGTCCACGGGCGCGCGGAATTGTGTCGGCTGTGTATCGGCGCCGGCCCGCGCGGCGGCGCAGGTCACAGGTGCCCCTCCAGCAGCTCCCGCAACTCGCCGCTGCTCAGGATCCCGGTGCCCCGCGCGACCGCCTCCCCGTCCCTCAGGAGGACGTACGAAGGGGCTCCCGTGACGCCGTAGCGCTTGGTCGCGGCCGGGCAGCGGGCGATGTCGGCGCGGATGGCCATCAGACGGCCCGCGTACTCGTCGGCGACGGCGCCCACGACGAGGTCCATGGTCTTGCAGGGCTCGACCGCCTTGGGCCAGGTGCCGATGAAGTACGCGAGGACCGGAACCCCGCTCATCTTGAGGATGAAATCGAACTCGGCGTCCTCGCGGGGCTGGTGCATCCGCTTCACGTGCAGGCTCCTGACCTGGTGATCCATCGTTCCGCTCCCCATCATCCCCTCCAGCGGTCCGGGCCCGATTCGCGCCTCTTCCGTGCCCGACCGTGCCCGCCCGTGTCCGTGCGCGCACACATGTTCGTCAACGCCATGCCCGGGGATTCACCGTTTCGGTTGGCGCACGCTCGTCAGGCGACGGTGGCATTCGGTCAGCACGAGTGGGGCGCGAGGGAGAGCCGTGCGGCGGGGGAGGGGTGGGGCGAGCCGGGGGGTGAGGGGAGGAGCGGCAGGGCCGTGACTCTGGATGCCGTTGCGCGCAAACCTCAAGTTCCGGGGTGGCTGGGACTCTTTCGCGGCGACTGTACGTGACCTGTGCCGGGCCGGTGAGCTACAGAGCGTCAGGGGCTCCGAGCGTGTGCTTCGACGTCACGTCACGTCAGGTGACATGCCGCGGCCTTCCGGCGCTTCCACCACTTCCACCGCTTCCATCGCCGAGAGACTGGACTGGAGACGCGAGATGACCACACCTTCGCCGGCCCCGCTGCGGGTCGCGCTCGTCAACGGCAGTTTCGAGCAGCCGTCCGTCACCGACATGGCCTTCCTGCCGGACGCCTCCCAGACACAGGCGCCGCGGAACGTCCCCGGCTGGTTGACCACCGCCACCGACCACATGATCGAGTTGTGGCACTCCGGCTTCAACGGCGTGCCCTCGGCCGACGGCGAGCAGTTCGCCGAGCTCAACGCCAACCAGGTCTCCACGCTGTACCAGGACCTGCCGACCAGTCCCGGCACCAAGCTGTACTGGCGCCTCTACCACCGGGGCCGCCAGGGACAGGACACGATGGCCCTGGACATCGGGGCCCCGGGCGGAGTGGTCGAGCAGCGCACCTTCACCGACGGCAACACGGCGTGGGGCTACTACACCGGGACCTACATCGTCCCCGACGGCCAGACCACCACCCGCTTCGCCTTCCGTTCCGTATCGGCCGCGGGCGGCAACCGGGGCATCGGCAACTTCCTCGACGGGATCTTCTTCGGCACCGCCCCGCACGTGGTGCTCACCAAGACGGCGATCCCGGTGGGCCCGCTGGACGTCGGCGACGTCGTCACGTACCGGATCAACGCGAGGAACGAGGGCGGCGGCGCGGCGGAGCGCCTCACCCTCACCGACATCCTGCCCCCGGGCACGACGTACGTGCCCGGCTCGTTGCGCGTGATCGACGGCCCGAACAGCGGGGCGAAGACCGACCGGGGCGGGGACGACCAGGCGTTCTACGACGCCGCCGCCGACGCGGTCGTCTTCCGGCTCGGCACCGACGCCTCCGCCACCCAGGGCGGGAGCCTGGCCAACACCGCCTCCCTGCCCGGCGGGACGACCGTCGAGTACCGGGTCGTCCTCGGCCTGGAGACGGCGGGCACCCGGGTCGCCAACACGGCGACCGCCACGTACGAGAACCGCCTGGGCGCCACGCCGGAACCGCTCACGGCCACCTCGGACGAGGCCGTCACGGTGGTCCGGCCGGCGGCGGACCTGGCCGTGACCAAGTCGGCCGACGAGACCACCGTGACCGTCGGGCAGACCGTGGCGTACCGGGTCACCGTCCACAACGCCGGACCCAGCCCGGCGACCGGCGTCACCGTCACCGACCGGATCCCGGCCGGCCTCGCGTTCCTCTCCGCCGACGCCTCCCGAGGCACGTACGATCCGGCGACCGGCCGCTGGACGGTCGGGGACCTGGCGGTCGGCGCCCGCGCGACACTCGTCCTCCGGGCGAAGGCGACCAGGACCGGCCTGATCACGAACAACGCCTCGGTCACCGGCGCGGAGAAGGACCCGGACCCGTCCGACAACGCCGACTCGGTGTCGGTATGCGTCGAGCCGGCACCGGCCTGCTGCGACCCGTGCGTGCCGCGCGCGTCCAGCTGACTCCGGATCCACTTCCGGATCCACTTCCGGATCCACTTCCGGATCCGGGTCCCCGTTCTGCGCACAGGGACCCGTCGCTCAGCCCTCGGCTCGCCGCCGCCCGCTCAGGACGCGGTCGGCGACGGCCGAGGCCACGCCGGGATTCTCGGCGAACCAGCGGCCCAGGCGGTACGCGACGGCCGCGGCGATCGGAGCACGGACTTCCGGGTTGTCCAGGCGCTCCCTCGTGCTCCCCCCGAGCCGGGGGTGGTCGAGCCGCACCGAGACGACCACCGTGAGGCCATCGCGCAGCGCGTCGGCTACGGAATCGGCTTCGAGACCCGGGGCGGCGGAATCGAGCATCCGGTTCTCGCGCGCGAACGTCTCGACGGCAGCGGCGACGCCGTCCCAGAGGCCGAGGATATGGTCGCCGTGGAGCGTGGCCTGTGAATTCGCGAAACTCCGTATCCCGCCCGAGCACGCGTCGCTCCACCCGAGAGCGACCTCCAGACTCCCCGCGCTTGGGAGCCCTCCGCCCCCAACCCTCGTGGCGGCCTCGGCCTCGGCTGCGGCCTCGACTTCGACCTCGGTCTCGAAACCGAAGACACCCGCATCGCCCAGCACCCCGGCACGCGTCATGAGGAACGCGACGAAGTCCTTGAGCCCGCCCGGAAAGTGGAACGACTCGGACCGCGTCCCGCCCGAAGCGGACTCGCGGCGGTCGATCAACGAGATGCGCAGGCCACGGTTGAGGAACGTGAGCATCCTGAACCGTTCGGCCAGGTCGTCGAACGAACACGTGGCGGTGCCGAAGACCGCCGTGTCGGGCCGGAAGACGAGGACGGTTCCGGCGCCCGTCGCGGGCCCGTCGAGCGATGGCGGGCCGACGGGCGCACCGCATTCGAATCGCTGAGTCCAGCGCACTCCCGCCTGATCCGTCTCACCTGTCAGGTGGCGCGACAGGGCGTTGGTGACGACCGGCCCGAGACCGAAGAGACCGACACTCACGGATCGCCGCCCGATCCGCCCAACCCGGGCGAACTGGGTCAACAGCTCATGGAGGGAAGGTCTCTCAGGACCCTCGGCATTCTCGGCATTCTCGGATTTCTCCGCATTCTCGGCGTTCTCGGCATGCGAAGTGGCCAGGTCGGCGCCCCCTCGCCCCTCGGCGGTGACCCGTATGTCGCCGTCGGCCTCCAACACGACCGCGACGCCTTCGGCGTGCCCGGCGAGCACTTGTTTCACCGCCCAGTCGGTGGACTCGAACACCAGATTGTGCAACCCGCGTACGCCGGTGGAGCCGACGTACATCCCCGGGCGTTTGCGGACCGCCGCGACCCCCTCCAGAACCTGGATGTGAGCGGCCGTGTACTGATGCGCGTGGTCATTCATGGAGCACCCTCCCATGCTGGTCGAACGGAGCCTTCAGCCTAGGGAGTTGGGCGGAAAACGCCAGGTCAGACGCGGTGAGGCGGGGGCGTGTGCGGGCTGCTGCCGCGCTGCTCGGATCCGGCCGGACGGCTGAGGCGGTGCGAGTCCCCGACGACGGTCCAATCCCCGCCCGAACCCCCTCTCAGGCCCTCTGAGAGCCCTGCGAAGGCCACGGATCCGAGCGATTCGAGAGCCTCGGACGGGAAAGGCCGGCAGGCGTGGGAAATCGGTTGGACGCGCCGACGGGGACGTCGCAGAATCGCGAGGAAACCGAGCGAAGGGACGCTTGTTCGTACGTGGATGTCTTCGAGTGCGCCGATTGCGGAACAGAGCTGACGGCCCCGATGTCGAGGGTCGCTCTCCCCGTCCACACCCACTACGGGGCATGGGAGGAGCTCCACCCTCCGCTGATGGCTCCGGCGACCTACGCCGTCGAGCCCAGCCCGACCGGTCCGCCGTATCGGCTCTGGGCGGAGACGGGAGACGGCGAGGCGGCTCGCCAGGGTGTGTACGCGCCGCGGTACAGCGTCTCGTTCGGGGCCCGCGACAGGATCGTGATCGCCCCGGGCGACACCCGGAGCATGACCTTCATCCTCGACAAGTGCGAGGGCTACTGTATGGGCGTGGACGGCAGGGCGGGCCCGAACCTGGCGTGCGAGGAATGCGGGCGGGCGGTGGCGACCCGCATGGACGACTGCGGGCTGTGGCAGGTGGTGTGGCTCGAACCGGGCGCGGTCGTACGCCGGGACTCGGGGCTCCCGCCCGTGCCGCCGCCCGACTGGGACGACCTGGCGGAGGCCGGGCACCGGGTGCCGCCCGTCGAACCCGACGGGCGATGGAGCCGCCGCTGGGAGGCCGCGCTCGGGGTCGTCCTCGCCCACCTCGTCGCGGTGACCGGTGATCGCCCGGTGACCCTCCCGCCCGGTCCGGTCCGGGAGTTGCTGGGGTTCGCCGTCGCCAAGTGCCTCGCCCCGGACCCGGAGACCCGGTCGCTGGACCTCGCGGGCCCGGGGATACCCGTCCCGGATCCGCGCCCCGACATCCTCCTCGTCCCACGCCACCCCCTCACCGGAGAGCCGTGGAGTCCGCCCGGCGACGCGGAGGCCGTGGTGGTCCCGCTGGACAGCGGGGTCTGGGCGTACCTCGTCCACCCCGACGAACTCTCCCCGCTCCCCACGACGGGCACCCTCCCGCCCGGAGTCCTCCGCGACGACTACCCCCTGCCCCCGCACCCCTCGTACCAGCTCATCCCCAACCGTCATGCCTTCACCGAAACGCTGATCCGCCTGCCGGCGATACGGGACCCAAGGCTCCGAAACCGGCGGCAGTCCGACCGGCCGCTCTAGGCGACGCCCGTCGTCGTTTCCTCCCCCTGCTGGACGTGGACTTCTCGCACCTTGTCCGCTGCCAGGTGAAGCTCGTGCGGTCCGTAGCATTCGGCCGTGAGCGTCCCGACCATGACGCCGCACCCGCATTCCTGGTTCATCCCGCCATCCAGGTACGGTCCGTGACAGCCCCCGCTCTGGGGACGCAGGGTGAGGCCGATGGCGTCATCCGGGTGCAGGACGATGTTGCCCCGAGGGCCTGCGGACGTGAGGGGCCCGTGATCACCGCCCTTCCAGGGCCCGCGCCGGTAGGCCGGCCCGTCCGTCAGGGCGGGCACGTACGGCGGCCCCCACGGCTCCGTCTCGATCGCGTAGCAGCCCCGGGGCATCGTCGCGGGCGCCCTCCGGTCTCCCGTCGCGAGCTCGCGGTCTATGTCCCGGAGCGGTGCGTCGGGGACTTCGGGAAGCAGCCTCAACGCATTCGTAAGCTCTTCGCCACATGCCAGGCACTCGAACAACATCATCCGGCGTTCCTATCCCGCACTGTCGGCGCAGGCAACCGAATAACTCCCCGACGGCGTTTGCCCCCCACGGTGGTAGCGGCAGGCCGGATTACCACGCCGGGGACGATGACCGAGCGGAAAACCCGCGCGGACAAACCCAGTTGACCCCGTCCGGACAATGATCGACATGGGTACGGACATCAGCGGATTCATCGAGTACCGAACATCGGAGGGCGGCAAGGAGGCGGCCTGGTACGTCGCTCACGATCTCGACTCTCTCAACGATACTCGCAACTATGACGCGTTCGGCTGCCTCTTCGGCGTCCGCAACTACGCCAACTTCCGGCCGCTGGCCGCCCATCGGGGTCTCCCCGGCGACGTGTCCGCGGCCCTCGGTGCGAGGTTCGCGCAGCTCGCCGAGTGGTACGGCGGGGACGGGTTCCACGGGCACACGTGGATCACGTGGGGAGAGGTCAAGGCCGTCGACTGGGAGGAGCGCGCGGAGAAGCCGGACAAGCGGCTTCACCAGTACCACGAGACTCCGCAGGGGCGCAGGATGATGGGCAAGTCCGGCTGGTCCCCGGCGTTCGCCAAGGCCGTCGGGCTCACGAAGGGCGAGGAGAGGGAGTGGCCCGAGGGGAGCGAGTGGCTCGTCGGGGACGTCCTCTACCGGTCCGTCGTCCTCCGCCGCAAGGACGCCGTCACCGCGACCGGCGAGTGGCAGCCCGTCTGGCGGGCCATGGGAGACCTCGCGGAGCGGCACGGCGACGACAACGTACGCCTCGTCGTCTGGTTCGACGACTGAGCGACGGGCGCCCGGCTCCACCGCCCCCGCGCCGCGCTCAGGCGTCGCCCGAGCCGCCCGCGCGGGCCGACGCGATGGCCGCCCGCACCGCCTCCAGAAGCGCCTCCAGGCCCTGTGCCCGCTGCCACTCCTCGGCCGTGTAGTGCCAGGTGCTCACCGTCGACCGCGCCTCGGGAGACCCGGTGGTGACCACGACGGTCCGCCTGCCCTTGCGGTCGGGTCCGGAGACCTCCAACTCCATGTTCCGGACGTGGAACCGGTACGGGTGGCTGCTGAAGATCTCGAAGATGCGGCCGTCGAAGGTGTAGAAGGCCCTGCCCGCCCGCGCGGTGATCTCGTCGGTCATGGGGCGACGCTACACGCGGGCTTCCGCTCCTGTCAGGCCCTCGTCAGGCCCTCGTCAGGCGTCCGTCAGGACCCCGCCGGTCGGCGGGGTGACGCGGCTCGGCGCGGTCCCGGAAGAGGTTTAGGCTGTCGGTGGGGCGGCCGGACTCGCCGGCCGTGCCGGTCGAACCGTGCCGTCAGGTGCCCTACACCCGCCGTATGCATGTTCGGTTAGGCTGGCCTTGCCTGGCGCTCGGACCCGGGCGAAGCGGTTCGGGTTCCGGTCGTGCGGGCGTGGACCCAGCGGACGGACGTGCAGAGGCAGGGCGCAGGTGAAAGACGGTGACCAGGCTGACGCGCGTCGTCGCTTCGACGGGCCGGCGACGCTGGTGATTCCGGCGATGCCGGTGATGCCGGTGGCGAGCGACGGGCCTTCCGGCACGGTGTCCGACATGGCGTCCGGCACGGCGTCCGGGACGAGGCGCCGTGGATAAGATCGCGCTCACCGCCGCCACCCTGTACGTCATCGTCCTGCTCCGCGCGGGCGGCACCTTCGCCGTCGGGTGGCTCGCCGGGGCCGGAGCCCGCCGCAGCAGGTTCGGCGCGCGGATCTCCTCGACGAAGTTCCTCCGGGCCGAGCGCGCCATCCAGCGCTGGGGCGCCCCGGTGGTCGCCGTCTCGTTCCTCACCGTCGGCTTCCAGACCGCCGCGAACTTCCTCGCGGGCAGCATGCGGATGCCGCTGCCCCGCTACCTTCCCGCCCTGTTCCTGGGCGGCGCCGCCTGGGCGCTGATCTACGCGACCGCCGGGCTCGGCGTGCTCGCCGTACTGGGGCGGCTCTTCGCCGAGCAGACGGCCCTCGGCGTGTCCGCCGTGGCCGCGCTCCTCCTCGCGGTGTGCGGCGCGGTCCTCTACCACCGCCGCAGGCGCTCCGGTCGCCCCGCCGACGACACGGCGACGCCCGAGGAGGCGTGAGCCCCCGTTGAGAGTCGCCTGCGACACGGCGTACGACGAAGCGGACCTCGCGGCGTCGGCCGACGAACTGCACCGCCTGGCGGACGCGGTCGAGGCGGGCGAGGGGAGGCTCGGCTGCACGACATCGCCGGGCAGCGAGTTCGCGCCGAACACCCTGGCCGAGATCGAGGTTCGGACGAGCCCCGGCCCCGGGGTCCTCATCCGGCTCGGCCCCGGACGGCGGACCCTCGTCGTCAGCGGCGACGCCGCCGGGCGGGAGGCGCTCGCGGACAACCTCCGCGCCATGGCCTCCGCCGATGACGGCGGCCACCTCCACCTCGACTACTTCCCCGGGCACTTCTACCTCGCGGACGGCTCGATCCCCCTGGTCGTCAACAGCCCGCACGGGGGGATGCCGACCGCCGCCCGCCAGGGCGGATGACGCCTCGGGCCCGCCCGGGACGCACGCGGACCCGGCGACGGGTGAAAGTCGCTGGTGCGCGCGCGGTGGCTTCGGCAAGCTGCGGAGCATGGACTGGACGCCCCTGCTCTCGACGTTGACCGGTGCCGTCATCGGTATCGCGGCCACCATGATCGCCGACCGCAGCCGCTGGCGCCGCGAGCAGAACCGGCACGCCCTGGACGTACGGCGGGAGGTGTACACGGAGTACGTCTCCGCGCTCAAGGCCGCGGGCGAGGAGATACGGGCCGTCGCCCTCGGCGACCACAGGTCGGATTCGGCACGCGACGCGGCGGTACGGGAGGCCGTGCGCGGCACCGGCATCTACACCGCCGGCGAGCGCCTGTGGCTCGTCGGCCCGCCCCAGGTCGTGGAGGCGGGGAACGAGGCTTTCCACTGCCTGCGCGCCCTCCGCGACGCCTACGCGCGCGGAACGGCGGTCGGCTCACCCGAGGTCGACCCCTTGATAGAGCGGCGCCGTAAGGCCATGGCACAGATGCGCCGCCTCATGCGCGAGGACCTGGGCGTGGGCCCGCTCGGCATCGAGTGAGGGGCCGCCCCCCCCCCACGTGCGGCGGGGAGGACCCGTGCCTCCACGGTCCATGAGCCGTCAAGGCGCCGAACGTGCCGCCCCCTGCCCCTGAGCTCCCTGTCCCTTTTCCAGCGCCCCGACGGCCAGGGACGCCGCCTGTGCGATCAGCTTGTTGTCGTAGGGGGCGTTCTTCGTGCTCCGGTTCGACATGATCGCGATCACGATGGGCGCGGCGTCCGGCGGCCAGACCACGGCGATGTCGTTGCGGACGCCGTAGACGCCGCCCCCGCCCGATTTGTCGCCGACCACCCAGCCCGCCGGGACTCCCGCCCGGATCAGCTCGTCGCCCGTGGTGTTCGTGCGCAGCCACGTCGTCAGCTGGGCGCGCTCGGCGGGGCCGAGGAGGTCTCCCAGAGCGAAGTCGCGGAGGGCGTGGGCGAACGCGCGGGGTGTCGTGGTGTCCCGGGTCTCGCCCGGGGACCAGCGGTTCAGTTCGGGTTCGCGGCGCTCCACCAGGGTCGTGGTGTCGCCCGCCCGGCGCAGCGCGGCGGCGAGGCCCTCGGGACCGCCGAGCGCGTCGAAGAGGAGGTTTGCCGCCGTGTTGTCGCTGAAGCGGACGGCGGCGTCGCACAGTTCGCGCAGCGTCATCCGCGCCACCCCGCCACCCGTCCCGGACTCCAAGCGCTTCTCCGTCACGGGTGAGTGGTCGACCACGTCCTTCCGCGTGTAGTCGATCACCCTGTCCATGCCGCTCACGGTGTGGGTGCGGAGCACAGCGGCTGCTGCCAGCGCCTTGAACGTCGAGGCGTAGGCGAAGCGTTCGGTGGCGTTGTGCGCCACCTCCCGCCCGCTGCCCGTGTCGATCGCGTACACCCCGAGCCGCGCACCGTACGCGCGCTCCAGCTTCGCGAAGCCCGCCGTGGCGGCCGTCGCGTCCGTCGCCGACGGCTCGGACGGCGGCGCCGTCGCGGACGCGCGCGCGGGCGCGTCCCGCACCTCGTCCATCGGCTCGACCCGGCCGCCGCAGGCCGCGAGGGGCAGTAGGGCGAGCACCATGGCGGCCGCGAGCACCGGACGCCCCGCGCGGGTGGGGGAAAGGGGAGAGGAATTCGGCATCTTCATGGGCTTCTACAGCTTCTACAGCTTCTGTGACTTCTACGGCGTTACTCGTTCGGGCTCCGGAAGCGGGCGAATGTTCTCGACAGCGCCTTCAGAGGCGACGAGTCCTGCTTCGGCCCCGTCGTCGGTGCCGTCGTCGGCGCCCCAGGCAGCCCGGACGCTCCCGGCACTCCCGGCCGTCCGGGAGTGCCGGGCACTCCGGCCTCCCCGGGCTCGGACAGTGCGCCCGGCCTCACCGGTACGCCGGTGCCGGCAGCGCTTCCGTTGACGTCCGCCAGCGCCGCCAGCGCGGACTCCGCCGCCTCCCGGTACAGGTCGCAGGAGGCCGTCATCGACGCGAGGGCGGTGGCGTAATGCGTCACCATGGCGCGCGCGTGGACCAGCTCCTCCTCCTGCGTGTACAGGTGCCAGCCCTCCCGCAGCCGGGCCAGGGCCCGCTCCGCCTCGGCGGACAGCGGGCGCGGCAGCGCGGCGCAGGCGACGATCGCGGCGATGAGCTCGGAGGGTTCCGTACCGTCCAGGAAGACGTTCCGGACCGTGAACCGCTCGGCCTCGTAGCCGTCCGCCCTCGGATCGCCGGGCAGGACGACGGCTCCGCCGCGCGGTATTCCCACGCCCAGCTCGCGCTTGATCGCGAAGTCGGCGATCAGCGCCTGCTCCGGGGTCGCCCGGTGCTCGACCACGCGATGCCGCAGGCTCGGCGGCAGGAACGCCGTCAGCGGCCGGCGTCCCAGCGCGTCCGGCGTCATCGCCTCGTGCACCACGACGTGGACGAACCAGCTCTGCCTGGCGCACTCCCGCAGCAGCCGGCGCAGCTCGCCGTCGTCCTGGGGCAGATGGTTCGGCGTGCGCAGGCGCAGCTCCGCCACCGTGTCGTGGTCCCAGGCGACCTGATCGGTGTCCGGCCAGAACACGGTCGCGGGCGACGGCCAGTCGGCCGCCCACGACCGCTCCGCCTCGGCCGCCAGCACCCAGAGGACGCCCTCGCCCTCCGCGCGGCGCGACGCCGGGTCGTACGTGGTCAGCTGCGCGCGCACCGTGACCTCGTCCGCCACCCGCCACCGCGCCTCGAACAGGCGGCGCGCCAGCGGACCGGGGTCGGCGGACTCGCCCCGTGGGTACAGATCGGTGGAACGGGCCGCCTCGACGGGATCGAGGTCCAGGAAGTCGTCGATGACGCCGGCGGCCTTGAGGGCGATCAGATTGCGGCGGACGTCCCGCTCGGGCTCGGGCCCGAGGTGACGGCCGCGCGCGAGCCAGGCGGTGCCGGGGAGGGTGCTCGATGAGGTGCTGTCGCTGTTGTTGACCATGGAACCGTTCAGTGGGTGATCGGGGCCCGACCAGTATGGTCCGCGACCCGGGCGAGGGAAGCGCTACCCCGTCCCCGGTGTCGCGAACCGGACCGGCGCGACCGGCCTCCGCCCGTATCGCGGTCCTGTATGCCTTGATTGCGCCCGCCCGAGCCCGCCCGCGCCCACGACCTGTCGTTCGGCACGCGTTCACCTGGCGAGCGGTCCGATGCCGGGCGCCGTTCGGCGGTGGCCGCGAACCTCTTCCTGCTCAGCCCCGCCACTCCCTTCCACTCCACTCCGCCTCACCCACCCCCAACCAGGACGGACACCGTGCCCGAAGTGCGTGCTCCCCGTGGACCTCGTCGCCTCGCCCCCTCCCCGCGCGGCCGGCTCCGGCTCGCAGTCGCCGGCTCCCTCATGGCCGCCGCCCTCGCGATGCCCACCCCCGCCGCCCAGGCGGCCCCGGCGGACGACATCCGCATCAACGAGGTGGTGACGACCGGCAGCGTCAACGACTCCGTGGAGCTGTTCAACAAGGGCACCGCCGCCGTGGACATCTCCGGGTGGATCCTCAAGGACGACAACAACAGCTCCGCGTTCACCGTCCCGAGCGGCACGACCCTCGCCGCCGGCGCCGCCCGCGCGTTCGACGTCTCCGCGGCCTTCGGCCTCGGCTCCAGCGACAAGGCCCGCCTCTACCTCCCCGGCGGCAGCACCCTGGTCGACAGCTACACCTGGACCAGCCACTCCGCGCCCTCCTGGTCGCGCTGCCCCGACGGCACCGGCGCCTTCGGGCAGGCGGCCCTCACGCTCGGCGCGCCGAACGACTGCGGCTCCGGCGGCGGTACGAGCCCCCAGGCGTGGCCCGGCGGCAGCACCGTCGCCACCGCCGACGGCTCCAACGTCTTCGGCTCCGACCTCAGCGGCCTGTACGAGGAGGGCTCCGTGCTGTGGGGCGCCCAGAACTCCGGCAAGCTGTGGCGGCTGGTCCGCGACGGCTCCGGCGGCTGGCGCCCCGACACGGCGAACGGCTGGACCTCCGGCAAGACCCTGCGCTTCCCCGGCGGCTCCGGCGCGCCCGACAGCGAGGCTGTCACCCTGACCGGGGCGGGCGCCGCGGGCGGCGCGTACGTCGCGAGCGAGCGCAACGGCGACGCCTCCGGCACCAGCCGCCTGTCCGTCCTTCGCTACGACGTGGCCACCGGGACCGGCACGAGCCTCACCGCCACCAAGGAGTGGAACCTGACCGCCGGGCTGCCGGCCGTGGGCTCCAACGCCGGTTTCGAGGCCATCACCTGGATCCCCGACACCACCCTCACCGCCGCCGGATTCAAGGACCAGTCGACCGGCGCCGCCTACGACCCCGCCCGCTTCGGCGCGCACACCGGCGGCGTCTTCTTCGTCGGCGTGGAGGGCACCGGATCGATCTACGGGTACGTGCTGGAGGACGGCGGCGCCGCCACGCGCGTCGCCACGCTCGCCAGCGGCATGGCCGGAGTGATGGAGCTCCAGTGGGAGCCGCAGGCGGCACGCCTGTGGGCCGTCTGCGACGACACCTGCTCCGGCCGGCACCGGACCTTCAAGGTCGGCGCCGACGGCGGCTTCGCCCTGGCCGGCACCTACAACCGCCCGGCCGGCATGGCCAACCTGAACAACGAGGGCTTGGCGCTCGCCGCGGCCGACGAGTGCGTGGGCGGGACCAAGCCCGTCTACTGGTCCGACGACAGCAACACCGGCGGGCACGCGATCCGCAGGGGCACCGTGACCTGCTGAGCCGAGGACAGGACCGAAGGGGGCGTCGTGCCTGGCGAGAGCCGGTGCCCGGCGCCCCCACCGGCGTTGTCAGTGGTGTCCCGTAACGTCGGAAGCGCTGGAGGAAAGAGCTTCTGACAGGGGGGATTTGTGATGACCGAAGGCTGTGCCGAGACGCCGCTCCGGGTCGTTCTGACGGACGTCAACGAGAGCGTGGTGAAGGCGTGGCGGGCCGCGTTCGCCGACACGCCGGGCCTGGAGATCCGCCGAGGTTCGATCCTCGACGAGGACGTGGACGCCTGGGTCACGCCGACGAACTCGGCGGGCCGGATGGACGGCGGCGTCGACGCCGTGATCAAGCGGCACCTCGGGGCGGGCATCCAGCTGAAGGTGCGCCGGGCGATCCGGGACCGGTTCGCCGGGGGGATGCCGGTGGGCAGCGCCGTCTGCGTCCCGTCCGGGGCAGCCGTGCCGCGCTTCGTGATCTCGACGCCGACGATGGTGGACTCCTCGCAGAACGTGAGCGAGACGCTGAACGTGGCGATGGCCTGCGCGGCGGCCTTCCAGGCCGTGCACCGCCAGAACCGGCTGGTCCCGGGCAGCATCCGTTCGGTGGCCCTGGTCGGGATGGGCGCCAGGACGGGCAAGGTGCCGGCCCGCGTCTGCGCGAACCTCATGTGGACCGGCTACACCCTCTTCCACGACCACTGGTTCGAGAACGACGACGAGCTGCGCGCCACGATCACCACTCAGCTCGCGGGCATCGAACAGGTGCCGGTGACGACACGGGTGCGGATCACACCTCCGAAGGAGCAGCTCCCCGCGCCGCTGCCGACTCCCGCGCCCGTGGCGGCTCCCGCACCAGTGCAGGCCGCCGTGGCCGCGGACGCGCCCGCCGCCGACGACCCGCTCGGGCTCGCCGGTCTGTTCGCGGGCGGGGGAGAGCCCTGGCTTCCGGTCCTCAAGCCGGTCATCGAGGCCCGCCCGGACGCCGCCGCGTTCATCGGACCCGACCGCAGCCCGCAGGTCGTGCCCGTACGGGAGCTCACCTTCCAGGCGCTGAAGCCGCACCCGCCGCACAAGTGGAGGGTGGTCGCCTTCGGGCAGAACCCGTATCCGCGGCCGGAGAGCGCCACCGGCATCGCGATGTTCGACAACACCTTCAACGACTGGAAGGACAGCCAGTTCGGCAGGGTCGTCAGCATCCGCTGCCTGATCAAGGCTGCGGCGATGTGGAAGTACGGCATCGCCAAGAAGACGCCCGTCGGAGAGGTCCGCGCCCTGCTGAAGGAGCGCGACACCGTCCAGCCGCCCGAGTGGTTCCAGGCGATGCTCACGCAGGGCGTGCTGCTGCTCAACGCCTCGCTGACCGCCAGCGCCGACGGGGCGATGGCCACCGACCAGCACACCGGCTTCTGGCGTCCGGTGGCCGAGGCGATCGTCGAGGAGATCCTCCGCGCCAAGCAGGAGGCCGTGGACGAGCAGGACCGCGGAGTCGTCTTCACCTGGTGGGGCGCCCACGCCCGCAGCCTGAAGCGGACGGTCCTGCGGCTCCAGAAGAAGTACCCGGGCGTGGAGGTGCGGCACATCGACCACGCGAATCCGGCCGCCCAGGGCGACCTGTTCTGCGAGGGCGACCACTTCGCCACGGTGAACGACGCCCTGCTCTCGCTCGGCTCCGAGGCGGTCGACTGGCTGCCGAGCAAGGGCTGGGACGCGCCGCCCGCCGGCGCGGCCACCGCGGGCACCGGAGGGGGAGGCGCGGACGCCGGGGTCGCCGCGCGGATGGGCGCCTTCATCGCCTCCACCATGGAGCTCCACCAGCTCTATCTGGAGCGGCTCACCAGCGTCCAGGACGAGGGACACGTCCTGCCCCCGGTCACCGGCGTCTTCGACACGCGCCTGATGCCGTTCGAGGACGCCGTCGCGCCGGTCACAGGGGTGCTGGCCGGGCTCGCCCGGCACATCGACCGCTCGCGCGAGTTCGGCAAGCGGCGGGCGGACGAGCAGGCCGGGGCGGGGCTGTCGGCCGACGCCATCGCCGCGCTGTTCCTCTACACCTGCGAGTCCGGCTTCTACCGGAACATCAACGCCGTCCTGCGCTCCCCGGACCGCAGCCGCGTCGTCCCCTACCTGCCGTACCTGCGCCTGCTGTTCGCCGCGGTCGGGGACCTGCCCGCCCACAAGAAGCCGCTGTGGCGTGGTGTCGGCCTGGACCTGCGGCGGCAGTACCCGCTCGGCTCCACGGTCACCTGGTGGGGCGTCTCGTCCTGCACCTCGCAGCTGAGCGTGGCCCGGTCCTTCCTCGGCAGCCGGGGCAAGCGGACGCTGTTCGAGGTGACGCCCGCCCGCGCGGTCGGCATCCGCAGCTTCTCGGCCTTCACCGGCGAGGAGGAGTACATCCTCGCCCCGGGTACGCGGCTGGAGGTGACGGACGTGACGACCGAGCGGGGCGGGCTGTCCACCGTCAAGCTGACCGAGGTGGAGGGCCTGCTGGTGTCCTGACCCGCGACGGAGGAGGGGGAGAGGGGGCGGGACCGTGATCCTGCCCCCGCTCCCGCCCCCGCCCCCTCACTCTCACCCGCCCGCTTCCATCGCGGGGGTCGTCCACCCGGGCAGGGACGAGCCGTCGGGGAGGCGGCCGGTGAGGCGGACCGGGGCGGGACCGTCGGCGCGTACCGCCAGCACCGGTCCCGGGGCGCGGGCGCTGACCGGGCCCCGCGTGGCGACGCCGACGACCCGGCGGCTGCCCGCCGCGAGGAGATAGCGCGGCCCTCCGGGCTTCGCCGACCAGTAGGCGCCCGCGAGGACGTCCTGCCCGAAGCGCCCGCAGGCGGCGGTGGGGCGCACGGTCGTCACGGGGAGGGAGCGGCCGGGGACCTCCAGCGTGACCTGAGCCTGCCCCGGCCCCTCCCAGGTGTCGGCGCGGGAACAGATCCAGAGCGCGCGTCCCGCCTTCTCGGGGAGGGACTGCGCCGCGAACTCCCAGCGGTTGACCGAGCGGATGCCCTCGCCCCGGAGCGGGGAGAGCGAGCAGGCCGAGTGCGACCAGGCGGCGAGCCCGAGAGGACCCGCAGCCTCCCGTGGCCGCCGTGCCGCCTCGCCGGGGACAGGGAGGGGGGTCCAGGTCAGATGGGCGGGGACGAGGTCGCCCAGATCGGCGACGAGGAAGGCGTGGTCCTCCACGATCCTTCTGGACGAGCGGAGCTGGAGCACCGGCACCGCGTCGCAGGGGCCGGCCGCCGCGGGGGAGGGCACCGGTTCCGTGGTCCCGTCCGCCGATACGCGGAGGGGGCGGGGGGCCGAGGCGGGCGCGCGCAGGTCCCGCGTCCCCGCCTCGGCGATCCAGGGCGCGAGCAGATAGCGGGTGCGCTCTCCCGTCCGGGTGAGCACGACGGCCGCCGCGGTCGTCACGTCGCTGTTGTCGGCCCGCGTACGCACCAGAGCGGGGCCGTCGCCCCCGGGGCCGGAGCGGGGGGCGGCGGAGCCGGGGTCGGTGTAGCGGATGAGTGTGCGGCCGGTGTGCAGGAGGACGACGGCCGAGCCGTCCACCGTGCCCGCGTACAGCAGGGACGGCCGCTCGGAGCCCGCCCCAGGGCCGGGGCCGCCGCCCGTCCACGCCGTCATGGCCCGCCGGATCAGGGCCCGGTCGCCGGTCCGGTCGCCACGCGCCGGCCAGGCGGTGAAGTCGACGCGCGCGGTGTCGGCCCACTGCTCGGACGGTACGCGCGACGGCGTCCAGGTCTCCGGGAGCGAGACCACCGCCGTACGCGGGGGAGCGGGAGCCGAGGGGGTGTCGCCGAGGACGCCGACGGCGGCCCCGGTGACGAGGGCGACGGCGGCGACGAGGGCGGCCGAGCGGACGCGCCGGCTCCGGCGCAGCAGATCGGTCGGGCGCAGGTGGACCGTGCAGGGGTCGAACTCAGGGCGGCGCAGCAGCTCCGCCACGTCAAGGCCGCCGAGCGTGCGCAGCCGCTCCGCCTCCCGTACCGCCCGCTCAGGCTCGGTGACACCTGCCCCGCGCAGCAGCGCGAGCGTGGCGGCGGGGGCGAGGCCCTCCAGGGCCGTCAGCGCCAGGGCCGCGCGGGTCGCGGGCTCTGCGGCGGCGAGGGCCCGGTCCAGCGCGAGTTCGTCCGTGCCGCCCGCCCGGGGGAACATCCGCAGGCCGAGCGCCTTGGGCAGGGCCGCGCCGGTCGCCACACGGAGCGGCGGGCGCAGGGCGTCCCGTACGACCCGGGCGCGGAGCCAGTCCCGCGCCGCCCGCGCGGGCGTCTCCTCGGTGCGGGGCCTCGGAAGCGGGGGGATGCCCGGGGCGTCGGGCCGGGATTGCTGCTCGCCGGTGACCGCGCCGCCCGCCCCGCCGTCGCCCGGTCCTTCGTCGCCGGTCCTGCCGTCGACCGATCCGGTCTCGACCGATCCGCTCTGGATCGGCCCGCTCTCAGCCAGCATGCCCTCGCCGGGCCCGCCGTCGCCCGTTCCGTGCGCGGCGGCGCCGGTAGCCGCCGGGCCCCGCGCTTCCTCCCCCATGCGCTCCCGCTGCTCGCGGTCCCCGCCTCGGACTCCGTGCCGATCTCCGTGCCGGTCCCCGTCCCCCTTCCCATCTGGTCCTCCCGTGGACGGCCCCCGGTGCGTCAGGCCGCTCGTGCGGGTGAGGGTGCGTTGGACCAGGGCGTGGGCGGCGAGGACCTTGCGGTGCCGGCCGAGGCGGGGCGGGAGGATCAGGTAGGCGAGGCGTACGAGCGCGGGATAGTGCTCGATCAGCGCCGCCTCCGCCTGGTCGCGGGAGGGCGGCCGGGGGGCGGGTATCGAGGCCGAACGGGTGAGCGCGGTGTTCGTCTGAGGGGACTGCATACACGGGCCAACGAGTCCGGCGGAGCGACGTCACCCCCGGATGTGTGACCGGTCCCGCCCCCCACGCCGACGCGCCCCCTCACCGGCCTGCTGGGGGAGGGGGCGCGTAAGTGTGCGGGGACGGGACGGGGCTGCCGTCCCGTCCGGTCAGGTCCGGTCAGGTCATGAGGAGGAGGCGGGTCTGGGCCACGAGCTTGCGGTTCACGCTCGTGCTCTGCACGAAGATCGTGAAGTCGTCGTTGTGGTCGGGCTTCAGGCGGACCTCCGCGTCCGGCAGGCCGAGCAGGGCGCGGGCCTCGGGGCCCGTGAAGATCCGGTCCGTCTTCTTCTCCAGGACGGCGATCTGCTTACGCGCCTGGACCTTCTCCGACTTGCTCAACTGGTAGAAAGCGCAGCCCGTACGGTAGGTGTGTCCGCTTTCGGTGACCCATTCCCGGATCGCTATGTCACGGGCCACCGGAATCAGCTCATAGGCGGACGCGTCCAGCGGGGTCAGACCGGCCGCCTTGATGGTTTGCGTGTTGACCGCGTCGGCCCCGGTGGAGAAAACCGCGCGGGAGCCGCGGATTCCCTTCGTGCGGCCCACCATGAATTTCTCGGTGGCCTCGCGGATGACGACTCCGGCCTCTTCCAGGCCCTGCGTGCTCGTGGCGTCCCAGACCGCGATGTTGTCCTTCGGGAAACCGCACTGCATGGCCTCGCGCTTGCCCATCTGGTCCGGCACGAGGACGGCCAGCGTCCAGTTGTCCTCCTGCTTCTCGACGAGCTCCGCCACGGCCTGCATCAGGCCGCGCGGGTCCTTGCTCGGGGCGTCGTCGCAGCGGTGGCTCGCGTTCTCCTGGCCGTCCGTCAGCACGAAGGTCAGGAAGCTGTGGTCGCCGTACAGCTGCGCCGTCTGGGCCAGCTCCCGCTGCGACTTGAGCGTCGCGGCGAGCAGGGCGGTCATGCCGCCGACCCGGTAGAGCGACTTCAGGGACGGCATCCGGAGCACGTCCTTGTCGTAGATCACGCATTCCACCTTGTCGGCGAACACATAGACCGTGACCCGCGTTTCCTGGTCGAGTTCCTGCGAACGGCGCGCCAGATAGGAGATCTGCTGATCGGCGACCTCGACGACCTTTCGGCTCAGGCGCGACATCGACGAACTCGCGTCCAGCACAAGGGCGACATGATTGATGTAGTTCTGGTTTCCGGCCATGAAGGCTCCCCCTCCTCGAACTCGATATACATACCTTCTCATCCACCACTGACAACGGCCCTCCGCGCCGAGGCCGGGGAGGGCCGGAAGGCCGGGTCCTTCGGAGGGGGATTCCGGGGCCCGGCGGGCCTTTCGGTCCGCCGGAGGCAGGGTCGTTCGGCCCCTTCTCGTCGGAGCGGGCGGCTCGGGGCGCGGAGGGCTTGACCAGCCGTGCCGCCGCTGAGGAGGGTGAAGGCAATTGGTCTACACCAGTTGCTCTCATTCCACTTGGATCGTCCGGCACGTACCGCCGGTGATGGGAAGGAACCACCGTGGCAGGCATCGTCTTCGACAACGTGTCGCTGACCTACCCGGGGGCCGACGCGCCCACCGTCAAGAACCTCGACCTCGACATCCGCGACGGCGAGTTCCTCGTCCTCGTCGGCCCGTCCGGCTGCGGCAAGTCCACCACGCTGCGCATGCTGGCGGGCCTGGAGGACGTCACCGAGGGCTCGATCAGCATCGGTGACCGCGACGTCACCTACCTCCCGCCGAAGGACCGGGACATCTCGATGGTGTTCCAGAACTACGCCCTCTACCCGCACATGACGGTCGCCCAGAACATGGGCTTCGCCCTGAAGATCGCCAAGGTGGACAAGGCGGAGATCCAGCGGCGCGTCGACGAGGCGGCCCGCATCCTCGACCTGACCGAGTACCTCCAGCGCAAGCCGAAGGCGCTCTCCGGCGGCCAGCGCCAGCGCGTCGCCATGGGCCGCGCCATCGTGCGCGAGCCCCAGGTCTTCCTCATGGACGAGCCGCTGTCCAACCTCGACGCCAAGCTCCGCGTCCAGACCCGCGCCGAGATCGCCTCCCTCCAGCGCCGCCTCGGCACGACCACCGTGTACGTCACCCACGACCAGGTCGAGGCCATGACCATGGGCGACCGGGTCGCCGTACTCAAGGACGGCGTGCTCCAGCAGTGCGACCCGCCGCGCAAGATGTACGACGAGCCGGCCAACGTCTTCGTCGCCGGGTTCATCGGCTCGCCCGCCATGAACCTCTTCACCCTCCCGCTCACCGACGAGGGCATCCACTTCGGCGGCAGCCTCATCCGGATCAGCGACGCGGCCCGCAAGGCCACGGACAGCGACAAGATCACCATGGGCATCCGGCCCGAGCACCTCGACTTCCACGCCCGGCACAGCGACAAGGGCCTCCCGGTCACCTTCTACACCGTGGAGGAGCTCGGCTCGGAGGGCTTCGCGTACGGCCGCCTCGACCTCGGCAACGGGGAGGACGCCCCCATGACCGTGCGCACCTTCGGGCGCGAGGAGGGCCTGCGGGGCCAGACCGTGCGGGTCCTGCCCCGGGAGGACGAGATCCACCTGTTCTCCGCCGTCACGGGGGACCGCCTCCCCTCGTAAGACCCATCCGTAGCTCCAAACCGAAGAACTCATCCGTGGAAGGTCCGGGAGGCACGCGCCGCTCCCGGGCCTTTCGTGTGTCCGCCGTCGCACGCACGCGGCACGCCGGAGGGGCCGGGGCGCGCTCCTCGCGCGTCCCGGCCCCTCCGGCCCGAGGTGTCACCAGGTGTCAGAAGCCGAACGCCACCGCCGCCGCGCCGACCAGGCCCGCGTCGGTGCCCGCCTTCGCCGGGAGGACCCGCAGGTCACGGGTGAAGGTCAGGGTCGCGTACCGCTTCAACTCGGCGCGTACGCCGTCGAAGAGCAGATCCCCCGAGGCCGCGACCCCGCCGCCGATCACCACGACCTCCAGCTCCACCAGCGCCGCCGTCGCCGCCACCGAGGCGGCCACCGCGCGGGCCGCGCGGGCGAACGCCGCGAGCGGCACCGGCTCGCCGCGCCGCGCGGCGTCGGCGACCGTACGGGCCGTCGCCTCCTCCCCGGCCGGCGGGGTCCAGCCCTCCGCCAGCGCGTAGCGCACGATGCTCGGGCCGCTGGCCAGCCGCTCCACGCAGCCACGGCCGCCGCAGGGGCACTCCTCCCCGTCCAGGTCGACGCTGATGTGACCGATGTGGCCCGCGTTGCCGCTGAGTCCCATGTACGGCTTGCCGTCGAGGATCAGCCCGCCGCCGACGCCGGTGGAGACCACCATGCAGAGGGCGTTGGCCGTACCGCGGGCGGCGCCGTTCCAGAACTCGGCGGCGGCCATCGCCGGCCCGTCCGCGATCATCCGCACCGGCAGCTCCGCACCGTCCGCGAACTCCGCGACGGCGGCGCGCAGCCGGTCCACCAGGGGGAACTCGCGCCAGCCGGGGATGTTGACCGGGCTGACGGTCCCCGCGACCGTGTCGACCGGTCCCGCGCAGCCCACGCCCAGCGCCCGCACGCGCGACCAGTCCGCGTGCGCGCGCAGCTCCGCGAGCACGAGCTCGACCTGGCGCATGAGCGTGTCGGCGCCCTGGGTGGCGGGCGTCGGGAGCTGGACGCGCGTCAGCAGCGCGCCGCCGCCGTCGACCAGCGCACCGGCGATCTTGGTGCCGCCGATGTCGATCGCGGCGACCACCGCGTCGGCGGGCGGGGCGGACGGCAGAGGGGTTCGGGTCTGGGAGGTCTCGGACATGGGGCTCGTACTCGCTCGCTGTCGTGGGTGGAAGGGGAGGGGAAGGAAGAGGGGACGAGAGGGACCAGAAGGACCAGGGGGATCAGAGGGATCAGGGGGACTAAGAGAAAGGGGAAGCGCTGCGGGACGGGCCCCCGCCCGCCCGTCCCTCACGCGCCTCGGCGTCCGGCGCCCGGGGCTTGGTCGGCGCCCGGGCCCCCGCCGTCGACCGGTGCCGGTTCGTCCAGCGGTGCCCGGCCGTCCAGCGGCGCCGGCCCGCAGCTCTCGCGGATCTCCAGGCTCGGCAGCGGGTCCTGGAGGCGGCGGGACTCGGCGCCCGCGAGGAGGTGCAGGACCTCGGCGGCGGCGCGGCGGCCGAAGGAGCCGGGTTCGCGGGTGAGGGCGCTGAGCGGGGGGTGGAAGGTGCGGCAGATCGCCGAGTCCTCCCACGACACGATCGACACGTCCTCGGGGATGCGCAGCCCGCGCTCCGTGGCGACGCCCGCCGCCGTCACCGCCATCACCTCGTTGTGGCAGATGAGGGCCGTGGGGCGCAGCGAGGCGCCGAGGAGGCGCCGGGCCGCCTTGACACCCTGCCGGTCGGAGAAGTCGGTGGTGACCGAGACGATGTGGTCGAGGCCCAGCCGACGGGCGGCGGAGCGGAGGGCGGCGATCCGGCGGGCGGTGTGGGCGAGTCCGGGCGGCCCCGCCATGTGGGCGATGCGCCGGTGCCCGAGCTCGTGGAGGTGGTGCACGATCAGGTCCATCGCGCCCGCGTCGTCCGCCCAGAGGGTGGAGAGGGCGGCGCGGCGCCGGTGCGGCCCGGAGTCCGGGCCGTCGGGGCCCGCGCTGTCGAGGGCGCCGATGACGACGGCGGGCAGCCCGAGCACGGCGAGGGTCTCCGGGCGCGGGTCGCTGACCCGGGGGTCGACCACGATGACGCCGTCGACGCGGCGCTCGGTCCACCAGCGCCGGTACAGCTCGCACTCGGCGTCGATGTCGTCGACCATCTGGAAGACCAGCGCGTGGTCGTGCGGGGCGAGCGCCGCCTGGATGCCGGAGACCACCTGGAGGAAGAACGCCTCGACGCCGAGGCTGCCGGCCGGGCGGGCGAGGACGAGGCCGATGGCGCGGGAGCGGTCCCGGTCGGCGGCCGGTCCGGCGGCGGGGACGCGGCGGCCCATCTGGGAGGCGAGGGAGAGGATCCGGCGGCGGGTCTCGTCCGAGACGCCGGCCCGGTTGTTGAGGGCGAAGGAGACCGCCGTCGGCGAGACCCCGGCCTCGTCGGCGATCTCCTTGAGCGTGGGGGTGCGGGGGCCCGGCGGCGGGACGTCCTCCCAGGACGGGCGGCGCGCGGCGGCGGGGGACCGGCGGGCCGCGGGGCCACGGGGCGGCGTCAGCGGCCTTCCGGGGCGGTACGGGCCTTCGTTCCCGTTCTTCTGCGCACACATGGCCGCGGGAATACCTCCTGGTCTTGGCTGCTGTGCTCAGTAAAACTCCCCGGGTGGACCGGGTGTAGCGACCAACGACCACAGGTTTAGAAACTTTAGTCCTCTTTAGTGGCGCTGACCTGGGATTTCGTCCCCAGAGGCCGTTCAACGGGCTTTGACCTAAAGCTGATTCGGATCCAAGGTGAGGGCAGCTCGACCCACCCCGCATTGATCTGCAGCAAGGAGTCAGCCCAGATGTCCATTTCTCGCAGCGTCGCGATCAGGACAACCGTCGGTATCGGTACGGTCCTCTGTCTCGCCACCATCACCGCCTGTGGCGGTGGCGGCGGATCCTCGAAGGCCGGATCGTCCACCGACGGAAAGGTCGAAGGGACCATCAAGTTCCAGACCTGGAACCTGCGGGCGAACTTCAAGGACTATTTCGAAGGCGTCATCGCGGACTTCGAGAAGGAGCATCCCGGGGCGAAGGTCAAGTGGGTGGACCAGCCCGCCGACGGCTACCCCGACAAGCTGAGCGCCGACGCCTCCGCCGGCTCGCTCCCGGACGTGGTCAACCTCTCGCCCGACCTCGCGTACCCGCTGGCCAAGGCGGGTCTGCTGCTCAACCTGGACAAGGACGAGGTCGCCAAGAAGTTCAAGCCCGAGTACCTCGAAGGAGCCTGGAAGGGCTTCGAGATGCCGGGCATGGACGGTACGTACTCCTTCCCCTGGTACCTCAACAGCGGGCCGCTCTTCTACAACAAGACGATGTTCGAGAAGGCGGGTGTCGACGCGAACAAGCCGCCCAAGACCTTCGACGAGCTGTTCGCCGTGGCCGGCGAACTCGCGAAGAAGGGCGAGGCGACCCTCGGACAGCCCCCGACCGTCGAGGACTTCGGCCGCTACGGAGTCGAGGCGATGGACACGGAGGGGAAGAAGATCACGCTCAACAGCGACAAGGGCGTGGAACTCCTCACCAAGTTCAAGGAGCTGTACGACAACGGCGGACTGCACAAGCAGACCCTGACCCTCAAGGACGATTCCACGGGTCAGAAGTTCCTCCAGCAGGAAATCGCCATGAACCCCGGCAGCGCGCACGACCTCGACAACTTCAAGCAGAACGCGCCGTCGCTGTACGAGAACATCGGCATCACCGAAGTGCCGACGAACACCGGCAAGCAGAACATGTATCTCCAGGGCCTGTCGGTGAACTCCCAGAGCAAGAACACCGCCACCGCCGTCGCCTTCGCGCACTTCCTCACCAACGCGAAGAACCAGGAGGAGTTCGGCCACAAGGTCGCCGTCTTCCCGTCCACGAAGGGCTCGCTGGAGAAGGAGTACTGGACGAAGCCGGACGGCACCGAAGAGGGCAAGATCCGGGTCGCCTCGGCCAAGATGCTGCCGAGCGCGGTGAACTACACGCCCGTCCTGTTCAGCGACGAGATGAAGACGATCCTCCGCAACGAGATCGCCAAGTGCTTCACGGGCAAGCTCAGCCCGAAGGCGGCCCTGGACAGCGCCGCCGAGCAGATGAACAAGCTCCTCGAGCAGAACTGACCGAACGGTGAGTCCCGTGAGCACCACCTCCGCACCGGCCAGGACCCCCGGTCCCGAGCCGACCGCCACGGGCTCCGCCGCCCGCCGCCGCCCCGTAGTTGCCGGTGCCGGCGCCGATGGCGAGGAACACCGGGGCGACGATCGGGAC
>NZ_JBEZHM010000052.1:0-56500 GCF_040650575.1 Streptomyces sp. NPDC048659
GGGCGAGCAGGGTGGCGGCCATGGACAGGACCGGGGTGATGCCGCTGCCGCCGACGACGGCGGCGAAGTGTCCGGGGCGCGGGGCGAGGACGAAGATCCTGCTCCTGCGGCGCAGCGCCGTCAGGGCGTAGCAGACGAGGAGCACGGCGGTGAAGGCGAGGCCGATGCCCGCCGCCTGCCGCATGTCCGGGACCTCGATCGCGGTGGCCGCGACGGCCAGCACCCCGGCCCCGGCCAGCACCGCCAGCTTGCTGCCGCCCGGGATGCTGAAGCCGGTGAAGTCCGCGGGGTGCGCGTCGCGGTGGCGGCGGAAGGCCACGTACGAGGCGAGGATCAGCAGCCAGACGAGCAGCACCGCGAAGAGCGCGATCGACATCAGGATCCCGAAGATGCCGCCGACGTCGTAGAAGGCGAGCAGCGCCGCCGCCGCGATGCCCAGGGTGGAGGCGGCCAGGGCCGCCGCCGGGACGCCGCGCGCGGTGAGCCGGGCCAGCGGCGCCGGGGCGAGCCGGTCGTGGCCGAGGGAGTGCAGCAGGCGGGAGGCGCCGTACAGGTGGGCGTTGGCGGCGGAGACGGCCGCGATCAGCACCACCAGGTTGGTGAGGGTCGCCGCCGCCGGGACGCCGACGTCGGAGAAGACCCGCACGAAGGGGCTGGCCTCGACGCTGCCGTCGCTCTTCGCGAGCCGCTGCCACGGGATGAGCGCCACGACCAGCGTGATGGCGAGGACGTAGAAGACGCTGAGCCGCCAGGCGAGCTGGCGCATCGCGGTCCGGATCGAGCGCTGCGGGTCGGTGGCCTCGGCCGAGGCGATCGCGACGACCTCGAACCCGGCGTACGCGAACATCACCACCGACATCGCGATCCAGACGGACTTGGCGCCGTGCGGCATGAAGCCGCCGTCGTCGGTGAGGTGGGCGAAGCCGGTGGCCTCGGTGTCCGGGAGGCCGAAGAAGACCAGCAGCGCCGCGCACAGGATGAACGCGCACAGCGCGGTCACCTTGATCGTGGAGAGCCAGAACTCCGTGGTCCCGAAGGACTTCACGTTGATGACGTTGACCGCGAGGACCACCGCCGCGACGGCGAGGATCGCCGCCGACATCGGCACACCGGGCCACCACCACCGGATGTACAGCGCCGAGGCGACGACCTCGGTGCCGATGACGACGACGGCGCTGAACCAGTACATCCAGCGGGTCACGAAGCCGGCCCACGGCCCGAGGTACGTCTGCGCGATGGCGCCGAACGAGCCCTGGACGGGGTGCGCGGCGGACATCTCGCCGAGCAGGACCGCGATGATCGCGACCAGCACGGCCCCGATCGCGTACGAGACGATCACCGCGGGCCCGGCGGCGGATATCGCCGAGCCGGAGCCGAGGAACAGGCCGGTGCCGAGCGCGGAACCCAGTCCGATCATGGTGGTCTGACGAGGGGTCAGGGAGCGGACGAGGCCGCCGCCTTCGGTGCCGGAGTCGGCGACCGGGACGGGTCTTTCCTGAGTGGCCATGGCGGGTGTCCTTGTCTACGAGCGGGGGCGGGGAGGGGAGGGAGGGTCAGAACTCGCTGGTGCGGAACGGCCTGGCCGGACGGTCGAGGTCCGGCTTGCCGAGCACCTTCGGCGAGGACAGCGCGTAGATGCCGTGGTTGGTCAGCACCCAGGCGATGTTCCGGTCCCACTCCACGTACACGCCGTGGGTCTGGTTGCCGTAGGCGTAGTCCGGGGTCCCCTTGCCGTACGCCTTGGGAACGAAGTAGGCGTCGATCTCCGGCGCGGCCGGGTTCGAGACGTCGAAGAACTGCACGCCCGCGTTGTAGAAGCCGTAGCCCAGCACGCCGGGGGTGTGCCGGCCCGGGTTGGTGTAGGAGCCGGTGCGCTTGGGGCCGAAGCTGCCGCGCCGCTGGCAGAAGTCCGTCATGCCGGACGCCTTCGGCGGCACCGGGCGGGGCAGGGCGCCGACGACGCGGGGGTTCTTCGGGTCCTTGGCGTCGATCTGGTAGACGTCCTTGTAGGGCTCGTAACAGTCCTCGGTCAGCGGGTAGCCCGAGTAGTAGATGATGCCGGTCCGCTCGTACTGGGACACGTCGATGTTGTCGCCCTCGGTGCCCGCCACGGACGGCGGCAGGTCCAGGTGGCTGACGGTCCGCAGGTTCGCCGGGTCCGAGATGTCGAGCACGGTCAGCCCGTAGCCGCCCATCGCGGCGAAGGCGTAACGCCCGCCCTTCTCCACCGGCTTGGGCACGAAGAGCGGCATCCGCGCGCCCATCCAGCTGGTGCGGTTGCCGCAGCGCGGGTTCTCGCGGTACGCCGCGTCCTCACCGGTCCGCTGGCCGGGCAGGTGCCAGGTGTCGAGGAGCTTCGGGTGGGCCGGGTCGGCCATGTCCCAGGACTGGTAGCCGGCCGAGTGGAGGTTGGTCGGGTACTCGGTGCGGGAGTACGTGTCGTCCGGCGCCGTCGCGAGGAACATGTACCGGTCGCCCGTCCAGTACGGGGTGTCGAGCGAACCGGAGCCCTGCTGCGCGCTGTTCGGGTCGCTGCGCAGCGGGTCCTTCTGGGTGGCGTCGGTGGAGACCGTCGCGAGCAGCTTCCAGTCCTTCTTGCGGGGGCCGTCCAGCCGGAAGACCTTGAAGCCCTTCAGGCCCGGCTTGGCGCGCAGCTTGCGGACGCCCTCCGGGTTGCCGTACTTGTCCTCGGCCGGGTCGTCGGTGAGCTCGTGGATCTGCCGCTTGTTCTCGAAGCTCTGCACCATGACGTAGGCGCCGAGCTTCTTGTTCCACTGGATGGTTGAGGCGCCCCAGTAGTCGTTGGCCGCCCAGTCGCCGTTGGCCTTCGTCTCGTCGCCGCCGACGTCCTCGCGGCTGACCCGCTCGACGACCTTCACCTTCTTCACGTCGGTGATGTCGTAGACGCGGCCCTCGGAGCGGTCGTACTGGAACATGTACCGCCGGCCGTCGAAGTCGACGATGTTCTGCCAGGTGTGGAAGTAGTCGGGGGTGAAGTCCGGTCCCTCGTAGGCGGCTTCGACCTTCATGTTCTTGATGTACGAGCGGGTGTCGTACTCCGCGTTGCGGCCGGGGAACGCGTGCTCGTTCTCCTCGTCGAGCGGGGTGAGCGCGGGGTGCCGGAACGTGCCGTCCAGCTGCATCCCGTACGCGCCGGGGTCCGCCGGGCCGGGACGCCGGTCGGCGCAGACCTCCGGGATGTCCGGGTCGGTCGCGCGGGGGGCGGCGGACGCGGAGCCCGCGCCGGAGCCGCCGGGCACGAGCAGGGTGGCGGCGGTGGCGGCGGCGACCGCCGTGGCCAGGGCCGTCTTCGTACGCAGTGATCGCATGGGGGTCCTCGGGGTGCTCGGCGGTGGAGACGGTGGGAGGGACGTGCGAGGGACGTGCGAGGGGTCCGGTCCGCGCGGCGGCCGACGGCCCCGAGGGGGGCGGCGGCTGGGGGATCGCGCGGACCGGCCGTGGGTGGGTGTGCCGGGACCTCAGGTGACGGTCGGGCGCTGCTGGTACTCGGCGGCCAGGTGGGCGCCGGAGGTCACGACGGACCGCAGCTCGGTCACCGCCGCCAGGACGTCCGCGTGGCTGAGGTAGAGCGCGTTGAAGCCGAAGCGCAGCAGGTCGGGGGCGCGCATGTCGCCGATGACGCCGCGCGCGGTGAGCGCGGCGATCAGCGGGTACGCCTCCGGGTGGCGCAGCGCGACCTGGCTGCCCCGGCGGGCGGCCTCGCGCGGGGTGGCCATGGTGAAGCCCAGGCCGTCGAGGAGGGAGTCGGCGCACTCCTGGAAGAAGCCGGTCAGGGACAGGCTCTTGGCCCGCAGCGCCTCCATGTCGACACCTTCGTACGCCGTCAGCGCGGCCTCCAGGGCGATCAGGGAGAGCAGCGGCGGGGTGCCGATGCGGGCGCGGGCGACCCCCGGGGCGGGGGTGTACGTGCCGGACATCGCGAACGGCTCGGCGTGCCCGTGCCAGCCGGTCAGCGGGTGGTCGAAGCCCTCCTGGTGGCGGTGGGCGACGTAGCCGAAGGCGGGGGCGCCGGGGCCGCCGGAGAGGTACTTGTAGCCGCAGCCGATCGCGAAGTCCGCGCCGATCTCGTCCAGTCGGACGGGCAGGGCGCCCGCCGCGTGGCACAGGTCCCAGTGGATCAGGGCCCCGGCCTCGTGCGCGGCGGCGGTGAGCGCGGCCATGTCGTACAGCTCGCCGGTGCGGTAGTCCACCGGGGCGTACGCGGCGACGGCGACGTCCGCGCCCTCGGCGGCGAGCACGGCGGCGGCCTCGCGGGCGGGCACCCGGCGCACGTCGAGCCCGAGGAGGCGGCCCACCGAGTCGGCGATGTACTGGTCGGTGGGGAAGTGGTCGGGGTCGGTCAGCAGCACCCGGCGGCCGGGGCGCAGCCGGGCGGCGGCGAGCAGGGTGTTGAAGAGCTGGACGCTGGTGGAGTCCCCGGCGACGACCTGCCCGGGGGCGGCGCCGACGAGCCGGCCGATCGCGTCGCCGGTCCGGGTGGGCGCCTCCCACCAGCCGTTGGCGTTCCAGGAGCGGATCAGGTCGGTGCCCCACTGGCGGTGCACGGCGTCCTCGACGGCGGCGGGCACGGCGGCGGGGAGGACGCCGAGGGAGTTGCCGTCGAGGTAGACGACCCCCTCGGGGAGCAGGAAGCGGTCCCGGACGTGGGCGAGGGCGTCGGCCGCGTCGAGGGCGGCGGCGCGGTCGGCGAGCGTGGCGTCCGGGCCGGTCACCGGGGTCGCGGGCGTGTCTGTGGTCGGCATTGCGGTCACTCCGTTGTGACGGGGGTGGCGGATGTGGCAGATGTGGCGGGCGAAGCGTAAGCGGCGGCTGCGGAGGGCGCGGTGGCCGGGGACTTCCCCGTGAGGTCCAGGGCGATGTCCGCGAGCAGGTCCTCCTGCCCGCCGACGAGCCCGCGCCGGCCGGCCTCGACCAGCAGGTCGCGGGTGTCGAGGCCGTAGCGCCCGGCGGTGGCCTCGGCGTGCCGCAGGAAGCTGGAGTACACCCCGGCGTAGCCGAGCGTGAGCGTCTCCCGGTCGACCCGCACGGGCCGGTCCTGGGTGGGGCGTACGAGCTCCTCGGCCGCGTCCATCAGGGGGAACAGCGCGCAGCCGTGCTCCCAGCCCATCAGGTCGAAGACGGCGATGGTCGGTTCCAGCGGGGCGTTGCCCGCCCCCGCGCCCTGGCCCGCGAGGGAGGCGTCGACGCGGCGGGCGCCCGCCTCGACGGCGGTGACGCTGTTGGCGACGCCGAGGCCGAGGTTGTGGTGGGCGTGGATGCCGATCTCGGTGGCCGGGTCGAGCACGTCCCGGTAGGCGCGCACCCGGTCCCGTACGCCGTCCATGGTGAGCCGGCCGCCGGAGTCGGTGACGTACACGCAGTGCGCGCCGTACGACTCCATGAGCTTGGCCTGGGCGGCGAGTTCGGCCGGCGGGGCCATGTGGGACATCATCAGGAAGCCGGACACGTCCATGCCGAGCTCGCGGGCCAGGCCGATGTGCTGGGCGGCGATGTCGGCCTCGGTGCAGTGCGTCGCGATCCGGATCGAGGTGACGCCGAGGGAGTGCGCGCGGCGCAGGTCCTCGGCGGTGCCGACGCCGGGCAGCAGCAGGGTGGTGAGCCGGGCGCGGTCGAGCACCTCGGCCGCCGCCTCCAGCCACTCCCAGTCGGTGTGCGCGCCGGGGCCGTAGGTGACGGAGGAGCCGGAGAGGCCGTCGCCGTGGGCGACCTCGACGGCGTCGACACCGGCCGCCTCCAGGGCGGCGGCGATGGCCCGGACCTGGTCGAGGGTGTAGCGGTGCGAGACGGCGTGCATCCCGTCGCGCAGGGTGACGTCCTGGACGTAGACGGAGGTCATCGGGCCGGGCTCCGTTCGGCCAGGCGCTCGGCGGTGCGCAGCGCGGCGGAGGTCATGATGTCGAGGTTCCCGGCGTAGGCGGGGAGGTAGTGGGCGGCGCCCTCGACCTCCAGGTACACGGAGACGAGGAGCCGGGACCCGCCGGCGGGCGGCGCGCCCCCGGCGAGCCGGGCGAGCGGGTCGTCGGCGGCGAGGCGGCGGAACTGCGGTTCCTGCTTGAGCCGGTAGCCGGGGACGTACGCGGCGACGGACGCGGCCATCGCGTGCACGGAGGCGGCCACCCGATCGGTGTCGCAGTCGTCGACGACGCAGTGCACGGTGTCCCGCATGAGCAGCGCGGGCTCCGCCGGGTTGAGGATGATGATCGCCTTGCCCCGGGCGGCGCCGCCGACCCGCTCCAGGGCGCGGGAGGTGGTCTCGGTGAACTCGTCGATGTTGGCCCGGGTGCCGGGGCCCGCCGAGCGGGAGGCGATCGAGGCGACGATCTCCGCGTAGTGCACGGGGGCCACCGCGGAGACGGCGGCGACGATCGGGACGGTGGCCTGGCCGCCGCAGGTGACCATGTTGAGGTTGGGGGCGTCGAGGTGCTCGTCGAGGTTGACGGGCGGGACCACGTAGGGGCCGATGGCCGCCGGGGTCAGGTCGACGATCCGCTTGCCGTACGGCGCGAGCGCGGCGGCGTTGCGGTGGTGGGCGGCGGCGGAGGTGGCGTCGAAGACGAGGTCGATCGAGTCGAACTCGTCGAGGGCGATGAGCCCTTCGACCCCTCCGGCGCTGGTCGCGACGGACAGCCTGCGGGCGCGGGCCAGCCCGTCGGACTCCGGGTCGATGCCGATCATCGCGGCGGCGGTGACCGCGCCGGAGCCCCGGATCATCTTGATGAGGAGGTCGGTGCCGATGTTGCCCGACCCGATCACGGCGGCCCTCATCGGACGGCCTCCTTCGTGGCGTGGGCGGGTTCGAGGTTGAAGAAGCGGACGGCGTTGCCGCCGAGGACCGCGTCCCGCTCGGCCGGGGTGAGCCCGCTCTCGCGGACCAGCCTGCCGATCTCCTCCTCGCCCAGCGGGAAGGGGTGGTCGGAGCCGAGCAGCACCCTCTCGGCGCCCATCACGTCGACGAGCAGCCGCAGCGCGCCCGGGTCGAAGACCGCGGAGTCGACGGCGAAGCGGTCGGTGTAGTGCGAGGGCGGGTGCGGGCTGTCCGCGCGGACCAGGTCGCGGCGGTGCCAGGCGTTGTCGGCGCGGCCCAGGAGGTACGGGAAGCTGCCGCCGCCGTGCGCGAAGAGCAGCCGCAGCGAGGCGGGGAGCCGCTCGAAGGCGCCGGAGAGGATGAGCGACAGGATCGTCAGGTGGGTCTCGCCGGCCATGCCCGCGAGCCAGGCCAGCATGTAGCGGCGGTAGCGGGGCCCGGCCGGCAGGTCCCAGGGGTGGACCAGGACGGCGGCGTCCTGCTCGGCGCAGTGCGCCAGGAACTCGACGAGCGCCCCGTCGTCGAGGTCCCGGTCGCCGAGGTGGTTGCCGATGTGGACGCCGTGGAAGCCCTGCGCCATGGCCTCGGTGACCATCGCGCAGGCCGCCTCGGTGTCCTGGAGCGGCACCTGGCACAGCGGGGCCAGCCGGTGCGGGGCGTGCGCGCCGTACGCGAGGAGGTGGGAGTTGACGGTGCGGCACCAGTCGACGGCCCGCCGCGCCTCCAGCTCGTAGCCGAAGAGCAGCGGGGTGCTGGACACCACCTGGACGTCGACGCCGAGCCGGTCCAGGTCGGCGACCCGCTCCGCCGGGTCCCACAAGGTGCGCCGGACCGGCCGGTACTCGGTGGACCCGGCCATCATCATCCCGGCGTCCGGGCCGTCCGTGGTGCGCAGCCAGGGGGCGTCCGCGGAGCCGGTGAGCCGCTCGGCCTCGGCGCGGCCGAGCTCGGGGAAGACGTGCGCGTGGATGTCGACGACGGTCATGCCGGGCCCGCCTCGTCGCGGCGGGTGCGCGGCCGCAGCTCCTCGGGCCAGTCCTTGCCCGGGTGCACGGCGCCGCAGTGGCGGCAGGTGCGGGCGGCCTCGTCGCCGTAGAACGCCTCGAACACCGGCGGCAGGTCCTCGACGATCGAGGTGAGCTGGACCTCGCTGCGGTGCACCAGATGGTGGCAGTCGACGCAGTACCACTCGAAGGCGTCGCGCTGCCCCTCGGGCCGGGCGAACTCGACGACCAGGCCGACGCTGTCCTCCTCCGGGCGCTGCGGGGAGTGCCGGACGTGCGGCGGGAGCAGGAAGACGTCGCCCTCGCGGATGTGGATGTCGCGCGGCGGCTGCCCCTCGGCGTCCATGACGCGGAGCACCATGTCGCCCTTGAGCTGGTAGAAGAACTCCTCGATCGGGTCGTCGTGGAAGTCGGTGCGGCGGTTGGGGCCGCCGACGACCGTCACCATCAGATCGGCGTCCTGCCAGATCTGGACGTTGCCGACCGGGGGCTTGAGGAGGTGGCGGTGCTCCTCGATCCACGCCTGGAGGTTGAACGGTCTCATGGTCATCGGGGTGGTTCCTTGTCCTGGTCCTGCGGTATGTGGGCGACGGCGCTGATCTCGATCAGCAGGTGGGGGTGGGGGAGCTGGTGGACGGCGACGGTGGTGCGGGCCGGTCCGGTCTCGTCGAAGTACTCGGCGTAGACCTCGTTGTAGCCGCCGAAGTCGTTCATGCTGACCAGGTACGTCGTGACGGAGACCAGGTCGCCGAGGCCCCCGCCGGCGGCGCCGAGGAGGCGGCCGATGGTCTCGATCACGGCCCGGGTCTGGGCCCGGATGTCGAGGTCGGTGACCCCCATCGGGTCGGCGCTCGCGCCCACGAAGCTGCCGTCGGGCAGCCGGGAGCTGGTGCCGGAGACGTACACCAGGTCGCCGGCGCGCCGGAGGTGCGGGAACCGGCCGCGCGGGGGCGCGGCGCCGGGCACGATCACGCGGTTCCCCCCTCGGTCCCGGCGGCTTCCGTCGTGAGGGCGACCGTGCCGAGACCGGCGACGGTGGCCCGGACGTGGGTCCCCGGCGGCAGCGGCACGGCGGCCGTGGCCGCGCCCGCGAGGATCACCGTGCCGGGCTCCAGCGGGCCGCCGAGCCGGGCGGCGGCGGCCAGGGCGCGCAGCGGGTGGCCGAGGATCGCGGCGGTCGAGCCGGTCTCGACGGTGCGCCCGTCGAGCTCCAGGAGGACCCCGAGGCCGCCGAGTTCGCGCGGCGAGCGCCAGGCGCCCACGGCGTAGTGGGCGGCCGAGGTGTTGTCGGCGATGACCTCGGGCAGCGAGAAGCGGAAGCCGTCGTAGCGGGAGTCGATGACCTCCAGGGCCGGGGCCACGGCCGCGACCGCCGCCATCGGGTCCCCGCCGGGCCGCAGGACGCCGCCGAGCAGGAAGGCGACCTCGGGCTCGACCCGGGGGTGGATGAGGCCGGAGACGTCGAGCCGCCCGCCGTCCGGGACCTCCATCCGGTCCGTGAGCCGCCCGTGGATCAGGTCGGCGACGCCCATCTGCCGCATCTTGGCGACGCTGGTGAAGCCGAGCTTGAAGCCGGTGAGCCGCTCGCCCCGGGCCAGCCGCCGGGCCACCAGGGCGTCCTGGACCGCGTACGCCTCGGCCGGGTCCGTCAGCCCGCTGCCGCCGCCCGCGAGCGCGCGCCCGTCCCGTGCCGCGCCGTCGAGGGCCTCGGCCAGTGCGCCGGGGTTCATCGGGCGTCCCCTTCCGTGGTGGGGCGGCCGAAGGCCGCGCGGACCGAGCCGAGACCGTCGATACGGGCTTCGAGGACGTCCCCGGGCGCGACGGCGACCATGGGGCCGAGCGCGCCGGTGAGCACGGTGTCCCCGGCCCGCAGCGGGCGGCCGAGCCGGGCGAGGGTGTCGGCGAGCCAGACGGCCGCGTTCAGCGGGTTGCCCAGGCAGGCCGCGCCCGCCCCGGTGGAGACCGGCTCGCCGCGCCGTTCGAGGACCATCCCGGCGGTCCGCAGGTCGAGTTCCCGCAGCGGCACGGGGCGGGTGCCCAGGACGTACACGCCGCTGGAGGCGTTGTCCGCGATGGTGTCCACGGCCGTGATGTCCCAGTCGCGGATCCGGCTGCCGACGACCTCGACGGCGGGCAGCGCGAAGGCCGTCGCCCGGATCACGTCGGCCACGGTGTGCCGCTCGTGCGGGAGGTCGCGGTCGAGGACCAGGGCGACCTCGGCCTCGGCCCGGGGCTGGAGGACGGCGCCCCACGGGATCTCGGCGCCGTCCGGGACGGCCGTGTCGTCGAACAGCGGGCCGAAGTCCGGGGTGTCGACGCCGAGCTGCGCCTGCACCGCCGGTGAGGTCAGCCCGATCTTCCAGCCGGTGATCCGGCGGCCCTCCGCGAGCTGCCGGTCGGCCAGCAGGCTCTGGACGGCGTAGGCCGCGTCCAGGTCCCCGGCCGGCAGCAGCTCGCGGACCGGGGCGCAGGGCACGCCGGTGCGGCGGGCGGCGGCGAGGAGTCCGGCGGCCCGCTCGACGGCCGGGTCGACGGCCTGGCCGGCCGGGGGTGCCTCGCGGGTGTTCGCGGCGGCGGTGTTCACAGCTTCACGCACACATTCATGGGTTCGGAGAAGAAGTCGAGGGAGTGGTCGCCGCCCTCGCGGCCGATGCCGGACGCCTTGACGCCGCCGAAGGGGGTGCGCAGATCGCGCAGGTTCCACGTGTTGACCCAGGCGATGCCGACGTCGAGGGCCGGGGCGACCCGGTGCGCCCGGCTCACGTCGCCGGTCCACACCGTGGCGGCCAGGCCGTAGGGCCCCGCGTTGGCGAGGTCCAGCGCCTCCTCCTCGGTGTCGAAGGGGGCCAGGTGCACGACGGGACCGAAGATCTCCTCCCGTACCGCCGGGTGGTCCTCGGGCAGTCCGGTCAGCACCGTCGGCTCGACCCAGAAGCCGCCGTCCCGGTCGTCCCCGAAGCGCGGCACCCCGCCGCCCGCCAGGACCCGGCCGTCGGCCGCCGCCTTCCCGAGGTAGCCGAGCACCTTGTCGCGGTGGGCGGCGGAGACCATCGGGCCGTAGCCTTCGAGCCGCCGCGCCCCGGCCGCCAGGGCCTCGGCGAACGCGTCGAACACCGGCCGCTCCACGTACACCCGCTCGGTGCACAGGCAGACCTGCCCGCTGTGGGTGAACGCCGAGCGCAGGGTGCCCTCCACCGCCCGCTCCAGGTCCGCGTCGGCGAAGACGAGACCGGCGTTCTTGCCGCCCAGCTCGAAGGAGACCGGGGCCAGCCGTCCGGCGGCGGCCCGCATGATCGTCGAACCGGTGCGGGACTCCCCGGTGAACGCGACGGCGTCCACGTCCGGGTGCTCGGTGAGCCACTGACCTGCGGCGTCCGCGCCCGCGCCGTGCACGAGGTTGAAGGCACCGGGCGGCAGGTCCGTCCCGGCGATCACCTCGGCCAGCAGGCAGGCGGTGCCGGGGGTCAGCTCGGAGGGCTTGGCGACGACCGTGTTGCCGGTGGCGAGCGCCGGGGCCACCTTCCACGTCAGCAGGAGCAGCGGCAGGTTCCACGGCGAGATCACCGCGACCACGCCCAGCGGCTTGTGCACCGTGTAGTTGAGGGCGCCGCGCCCGTCCGGCGTGGGGGTGTGCCAGGACCGCTCGGCGCGGCCCGCCAGCAGCTCGGCGTAGGCGCGGAAGTTGGCGACGGCGCGCGGGATGTCGACCGTCGAGGCCAGCTCCCGGGGCTTGCCCGTGTCGGCGCACTCGGCGTCGACGAACTCCTCGAACCGCGCCTCGATCCCGTCCGCGATCCGGTGCAGCACCCGGGCCCGCTCGGCCGGGCTCCAGCGGGCCCAGGGCCCGCGCAGGGCGGACCGGGCGGCGCCGACCGCGCGGTCCACCAGCTCGCGGGGGGCCGAGGGCAGCGCACCCGCGACGGTGCCCAGGACCGGGTCGACGAGGGGGAGCAGCTCGCCCGTGGCGTCGAAGCCGCCCCCTACGTAATGCCGCACAGGTGAGCGCACCTTGCAGACCTCCGTTGCGTGACCAGGCCGGGCTCTCGGAACTGTTGTCCCGGCGTGTGCCGGTATCATGCGCCCACCGAGCTATGCCGAGCCAATGCCAAAAGGCACGCTTCCCCTACCGATTTCGGTATGGCGGGGGAGCGGGCCCCGGACCCTCCCGCGAGGAGCCCCGCCGATGGACCTCCTGGACGGCCGACTGAAGTTCCGTCACCTGACCCTGCTGGTCGCGATCGTCGACCACGGCAGCGTGGCGCGGGCCGCCGAGACCCTGCACCTGACCCAGCCCGCCGCCACCCGCACCCTGCGCGAACTGGAGGGCATCGCCGAGCTGCCGCTCTTCGTCCGGATCCCCCGGGGGATGCGCCCCACGGTCTACGGGCACGCCCTCACCGAACACGCCCGCACCGTCCTCGCCGAACTGCGCCGCGCCGCCGAGCACCTCACCGGACTGCGCGAGGGCCAGGACGGCACGGTCACCGTGGGCGCGCTCCTCGCCGGGACGAACGTGCTGCTGCCCCGGGCGGTCGCGCGGCTGAAGCGGGAGCGGCCCCGGCTCACCGTCGTCGTCCGCGAGGGCACCCCCGACGTCCTCCACCGGGCGCTCCTCGCGGGCGAACTCGACGTCATCGTCGGCCGGGTGGGCCCGGCCCCGAAGGAGGGCGACGGGCTGCGCCAGCGGCGGCTCTACCGCGAGCGCATCCGGCTCGCCGTGCGCTCCGGCCACCCGCTGCTCGACGCGGCCCGCGTCACCCTGACCGACACCCTCGGCCACCCGTGGATCCTGCCCGTGGAGCAGACGGCGCTGCGCCAGGAACTCGGCGCGCACTTCGCCGACCTGGGGCTCGCGCTCCCCGGCGACCGGGTCGAGTGCACGTCCATCCTCACCATGCGGGCCCTGCTGCTCCAGACCGACATGGTCGCGCTCCTCCCCGAGCTGGTGCTGCGCGACGACGAGCGGCTCGCCGCGCTCCCGGTCGAACTCCCCTCGGTGGGCCGCACCGTGGGCACCACGGAGGTCGCCCACCGCACCCGCAGTCCCGCGCTCCAGGCGCTGCTGCACCACCTCGACGAGGAGGCGGCCGTCCTGCGCGAGAGCCTGGGCGGGCCCCGGAAGGACGGCTGAGCCGGGGCGGGGCGGCCGTTACGGGCTGGCCGGGTCGTACCCGTACCGCAGGATCCCGTCCCCGGAGCCGCCGCTGTCCAGCCGGTAGACGTGCAGGGCCTCGACCCGGACCCCGGGGGCCGCGTCCTCGACCGCGCACGGGAAGGTCACCTGGAGCACGGCCGGCCGGTCGGACACCGTCAGACGGGTCCCGTCGGCGGGACCGCCCTGAAGCACCGCGCTCCGCAGAGCCGCCGTCATGTCACTCGTCGTCCCCATGAGGCAACTTTAAAGGTTGCGCAACTCTTTAAGCGTCGTGAGCTCCATCACGCGTCGAGGGCCGGGGGGCGGTGCGTGCCGATCCAGCCAGTTGTACAGTTGCGCAACAAGGCAAACGTCAGTCCTAGAGGGAGAGTGACCCGTGCTCCGCAACGCACTGGAACCGTGGCATCTGCTGCTCGTGGCGATCGCGTTCATCGTGCTCTTCGGATCGAAGCGGCTGCCGGACACCGCGAGGTCCCTCGGCAAGTCCCTGCGCATCCTCAAGAGCGAGACGCGCGCCATGCGCGCCGAGGGCGAAGGGGCCCCCGAGGAGCCCGGCGCGGCACCGGCCGCCGGGACCGGACCGGCGGCCGGGACCGGCCCTACTCGTTGACGAGCACGGGCACGGACAGCACCGCCGCGGCGGGCGCCGGGGCCGACGCGGGCAGGGACACGGAGAAGTCGATGCCCGCGCCCTCCGCCCTCCGCTCCCCGTGGCTCCCGCCCCGCTCGGCCCCGTGCTCCTCGCTGTACGTGAACGTCCCGGTCCCGGCGAGCCGCCCCCTCGTGTCGTAGAAGGCGGCGCGCAGCTCCAGGGCGACGACGTCGCTGACGTCCGAGGTCACGGTGAGACGGCCGGTCACGGTGCGCCGGTCGGTGAGGGTGAGCCGGTCGAAGCGCACCCGGTCGGTGAACGGGCCGTCCTCCACCCGCACGTCACCGGCGCGGGGCGCGGCGGCGAGGCTCGGCGCGGGCGCCGGGGCCCCGCGCGGGGCGGGGAAGGCCGTGACCGGCGGCGCGGTCGCCGCCGCGGCGGCTTCCGGCCCGGCGGCCGGGCCCGCGGCCGGGTCCGCGTCCCCGGAGCGGGCGCAGCCGGTGAGCGGGCCGAGGGCGGCGAGCGCGGCGATCAGGGCGAGGGTCACGGCCGGGGTGCGCGGTCTCATCGGGCGGTTCTCCCAAAGGGGGCGGGCCGCGCGGGGGGCCGGAGGCGGCTCCGGCCCCCCGCGCGGGCGGTCGGGGTCAGCGGCCGCGGGGCGCGGTGCCGAAGAGCGAGCGGTACATCTTGCCGTACAGCTCGACGTTGTCCTGGCTGGTGGCGAACTGCCGCCCGCCCGGGCCGTAGGCGTAGATCGGCACGTCGGCGCCGGTGTGGTTGCCGGACAGGTACGACAGCCACAGGCTCGCCTCGGGGCTGCCGTCCTGGACACCGGCCGGGTCGTCCGGGGTGCGGAAGGTGGCCGGGGCGAAGTTCCTCGGGTCGGCCGCGCCGGTGCCGTTGACGGGGCCGGTGGAGCGGGCCGGGTCCTTGGCGCCGGAGGCGGCGCGCGACGGCCGCGAGTCGTTCGCCGGGTTGCCCGCGTCGGTGTTGGCCGGCGGGGCGAGGGCCTCGGCGTTGGTGTACGAGCCCTTCTCGACGATGTTGAAGCCCGCGCACTCGTGGTCGGCCGTCACGACCACCAGGGTGTGCCCGTCCTTCCGGGCGAAGTCGACGGCCGCCTTCACGGCGTCGTCGAACGCCTTGATCTCGGCGAGCGTCTGCGCCGCGTCGTTGGCGTGCGAGCGCTTGTCGATCTGGGCGCCCTCGACCTGGAGCAGGAAGCCCTTCTTCGACCGCCCGTCGAGCAGGGACAGCGACTTCCGCGTCATCTCGGCCAGCGTCGGCTCCTGGCGCTGCGGCGCGTCGGCCGGCAGGCCCGCCTTCGCCTGCTCCACCGTCAGATTGCCGCGGTTGAACAGGCCGACGACCTTGCCGCGTGTGACACCGGCGAGGTCGGCGCGGGTGGCGACCCGCTGGCTGGCGGCGGTCTGCGCGGGCAGCGCCGGGTCGCCGAAGCTGCCGAGGACCTGGTAGCCCTGGGCCCGCAGCGCCCGCTGGTCGTCCGGCTCGAAGCGGGCCAGGCCGCCGCCGAGGATGACGTCGGCGGTGCCGTTGCGGGCGATCTGCTCGGCGATCGGGGTGATCAGGGTCGGGTCGGCGGGCCTGTCCTCGTACGTGCCGTCGGCCTTCTTGGGCAGGCAGGCCGCGTCCGAGTAGACCGGGCCCTGGCAGCCGCGCAGCAGCGCGTGGCTGAACTGGGCGGCCGGGGTGGCGTCGGTGATCTCGGCGGTGGAGACGTTGCCGGTGGCGAAGCCCGCCCGGTGGGCCTGCTCCATCAGGGTCGCGACCCGCTTCTCGTACGCGTCGACGCCGAGCGCGGCGTTGTACGTCTTGACACCCGACGACCAGGCGGTGGCGGAGCTCGCCGAGTCGGTGACCAGCGCCGGCCGGTCGGTGCCCTTCTCGACGGCGTACGTGGAGACGGCGCCGTACTCCGGCAGCCGCTCCATGTTCAGCCGGCCCGCCGCCCCGTAGTACCGCTCGCGGGCGGCGGTGACATGGGTGCGGCCCATGCCGTCGCCGAGCAGGTAGACGACGTTGCGGATCTCCGGGTGCCGGTCCTCGTGCCGCGGCGCCGAGCTCGCGGTCACGGCGGCTGCGGCCGTCACCGCCCCCGTCACTCCGAGCACCAACAGGGTCCTCGTACCTCTGCGCATGTGCGATGCCTCCTCGGGCATTCCGTCGACCGCGCGCGGACCTTCCCCACCGGTCCGCGGGCGCACCCGGGTCCCCAGGCGCTGTGAGGCTAGGGACGGCCGGTGTCCGGGTCGCGGCCGTGAGATGTCGGTGCGGCCAACGCCGCCCGGATTGTGCTCGGTCCGCACGTTCCGCCGGAAAACGGGCGGGTGAGGCAGGTCACGTCCCCCGCAGCGCATCCATGCGATCCCTTCATGCATCTTGTGTGCGCGAGGTCCGCGTGGGTCTCGCGCGAGACCGACTTCTACCAAGGGCAGAACATTTTGATATCTACCACTTTGGGCGTGCGTCGTGCCATGACCGTCGCGGTCACCGCGTCGGCCGTGCTGACCGGCGGCCTGTTCGCCGGCCAGGCGCACGCCGCGACGCCGCCCGCCCCGTCCATCACCGCCCCGGGCGGCTTCGTGATGAACAACGGGACGGGCGCCGCGCTCTACGGGAAGGCCGCGGACACCCGCCGCTCGACCGGCTCCACCACGAAGATCATGACCGCGAAGGTGGTGCTGGCCCAGCGCGGCCTCAACCTCGACGCGAAGGTCACGATCGACAAGGCGTACAGCGACTACATCGTCGCCAAGGGCGCCTCCTCGGCCCGGCTCATCGTCGGCGACAAGGTGACGGTCCGGCAGCTCCTCTACGGCCTGATGCTGCCGTCGGGGTGCGACGCCGCGTACGCGCTGGCGGACAAGTTCGGCACCGGCACCACCCGTGCCGCGCGCGTCAAGTCCTTCATCGGCAAGATGAACGACGAGGCGCGCAAGCTGGGCATGACGAACACCCGCTTCGACTCCTTCGACGGGATCAGCAACGGGACGAACTACTCGACCCCGCGCGACCTGACGAAGCTGGCGAGCAGCGCGATGAAGGACGCCACCTTCCGCACCGTCGTCAAGACGAAGTCCACGACCCAGCGGGTGACCACCAAGAACGGTGGCTACCGGAACATGGCGTGGACCAACACGAACAAGCTGCTGAGCACCTACAGCGGCGCGATCGGCCTGAAGACCGGCTCCGGCCCGCAGGCCAAGTACTGCCTGGTCTTCGCCGCCACCCGCGGCAACAAGACGGTCGTCGGCGCGGTGCTCGGCGCACCCAACGAGACCAACCGGGCGGCCGACGTGAAGAAGCTGCTCGACTACGGCTTCGCCAAGAAGTAGCCGGCGAGGAAGTGAGCGGTGCCGGGGGCGCCGTCCGGGAGGTCTCCGGGCGGCGCCCCTGCGCGTGCGGGGCGGCCCTGCGCGTACGCGGCGCCTCTGCGCGTACGCGGCGGCCCTGCGCGTAAGCGGCGGCCTTCGGGCGGCGGCCCCGTGCGCGGCCCCCGCGCGCCGGTCACGGCCCGCCGCCCAGCCCCGAGCGGCGGGCCCGCACGATGGCCTCCGCGCGGGTCGCCGCCTGGAGCTTCGCCAGGATGTTGGACAGGTGGTTGCGCACCGTCTTCGGACTCAGCGTCAGGCGCCGCGACACGGCCAGGTTGTCCAGCCCGCGCGCCACCAGGTCCAGCACCTCCCGCTCCCGCGAGGTCAGCTCGGGCAGCGGCACCGGCCCGCCCGCCGCCTCCGCGCGGCCCGTCAGGTACGCCACCGCCCGCCCGGCCACCGCGGGCCCCAGGATCACCTCCCCGTTGGCGACCGCCCGCACCGCCCGCTCGATCTCCGCCGCCGCGGCGCCCTTCAGGAGGTAGCCGCGCGCCCCGGCCCGCATCGACGCGAACACCGAGTCGTCGTCGTCCAGCATCGTCACCACCAGCACCCCCGCCCCCGGCAGGATCCGCAGGATCTCCCGCGTCGCGTCCACCCCCGACGCGGCCGCCTCGCCCAGGTGCAGGTCCATCACCACCACGTCCGGGACCAGCGCCCCGGCCGCCGCCACCGCCGCCGCGACCGAGGCCGCCTCGCCCACCACCTCGATCCCCGCCAGCGAGCCCAGCAGCGCCGACATCCCCAGCCGGAACACCGGATGGTCGTCCACCACCAGCACCCTCAGCACGGCAGCCTCAGCTCCAGGCGGGTGCCCCGTCCGCCCTCGCCCGGAGACCAGAGCGCCGTGCCGCCGACGCCCTCGGCCCGCTCCCGGATCGACACCGTCCCCACCCCCTGCCGGGCCCCCGCGGCCATCCCCGCCCCGTCGTCCTGCACCGCCACCTTCAACAGCCCCTCGGACACGCCGAGTTCGACCACGCACAGCCCTGCCCGCGCATGCCGGGCCACATTGCGGATCGCCTCCGCGACGATCGCGTACACCGCGCCCGCCACCTCCGGCGGCGTACGGTCGCCCGCCCCGCCCGCCGCCCGCACCAGCACCGTCAGGCCGTCCGCCTCGTAGCGCATCACCAGCTCCCGCAGCGCCGCCACCAGGCCCAGCTCCGCCAGCACCGGCGGCACCAGGCCGCGCGCGAGCACCCGGACCTCCTCCACCCGCGCGTCCACCTCCTCCCGCAGCCGGGCCAGCAGCTCGTCCGCCCGCTCCGCCCCCGGCGGCAGCAGATTGCGCACCGCCGCCAGGCCCAGCCCCACACCCGCCAGCGCCGGGCCGATCTCGTCGTGCAACTCCCGCCGCAGCAAACGGCGTTCGTCGTCCCGGGCCGCCGCGAGCCGCCCGCGCGACTCCCGCAGCGCCCGCGTCACCGCCGCCAGCCGCACCGCCGTCGCGACCACCGGCGCCACCTCGTCCAGCGCCGCCCGCGCCCGCCGGTCCAGCCGCTCCCCGGGCCGCGGGGTCACCAGCAGCACCCCCGCGGGCTCGCCCCGCACCGACAGCGGCACCGCCACGTCGTCCGGGGACCGCCCGGTCGCGCCCGGGCCGAGGATCCGCACCGCGCCCAGCCGGAAGGAGCCCGCGATCGACTCCGCCATCCCGGCCAGCGCCTCCTCCGGCGGACCGGCGCTGCCCAGATGCCGCCCGACCCGGGTCAGTGCGGGCGCCGGGGCCTCCCCGTACACCAGCCGGTCCACCCGCCGCTGCAACCAGCCGCGCACCGGCTGGATCGCCGCCGCCGTGCCCGCCGTCGCCAGCACCCGCGCCACCGTGCCCTCGCCGGGCAGCAGCAGGCCCAGCAGCGCCACCGAGGCCAGGTGCCCGGCCACCAGCAGCCCCGTCAGCAGCGTCCACACCAGGGTCCGGCTGACCGCCAGATCGATGCCGAACAGACGCCTGCGCAACACCGTCACCAGGATCGCCGCCGGGAAGAACGCCTGCGAGGCGAGATGCGCGAGCGGCGTGAACAGCGCGACGGCACGCCCCGGTTCGCCCTCCGGCCAGGCCAGCAGCGGCACGAACGTCGCCGAGATCAGCGCCACGCCGATCGCCAGCCAGCCGAGCCCCCGGGCCTCCCGGTCCCGCCACCGCGTCCACGCCGCGTACCCCGCCCCGCCGAACCCCAGCACCACGACCGCCAGTTGCAGCCACCACGCCAGCGGCTCCGCGAGTCGCGCCCACGCCTCGCCGCGCACCCCGAGCGGCGAGAAGGACAGGTCCGCCTCCGGCCACGGCCACGGATCCAGCAGCCGTACGGCGAGGGAGGCGGCGATCACCGCGACCCCCGCGCCGACGGCGGCACGCCCGCCCCGCGACGGGCGCTCCCCGGCCAGCAGGTACGGCACCACCAGCATCAGCGCCAGGGTGCCCGGCACCCACGCCGTCCCCTGGAGCACGAGCCAGGGCGGCGGCGGCCCGTCCGGCGCCCCGCCCATGGCCAGTTCGCCGAGCTGGGCGACGACGGCCGAGACTCCCGTGCCGAGCGCCGTCAGCGCGACGAGCCAGCCCACCGGGTGCAGCCGCCGGCTCAGCACCACGGCGGCCACCAGCCCGTACACCAGCGCGTCGGCGGTGTCGACGAGGAAGAAGCCCTGGTCGCTGTCCCAGGGCGCGCCCGCCGCCACCGCGAGGGCGATCCCGGCGAGCGCGAGCCCCCAGGCCGTCACGAGGACGGCGGCGGCCACCCTCCGATGCCCGCCGCCGCGCCCCTCCGGCACGCTCTCCCCGCCCCTGTCCGCAGAATCGTCCGCGTCCGCCGCGTCGCCCACGTCCCCCACCCCTCCCCGTCCCCGTCCCCCATGGGGGAAGGATCCCAAGGCGCCCGGCCCCTGTCACAGGGTCAGGCGGGGACGCGCCGACCCCAGGCGAAAGCGGCGCCGAGGACGAAGAGATACGGCACCCCGACGAACAGCGCCATGTACTGGAACGGCGTCAGCTGCGTCACCGCCAGCAGCAGCCCGAAGACCGCGCTCAGCACCCCGATCCAGCGCGCCACCGCCCCCTGCCGGAACGCCGCCACCACCAGCGCCGCCGCCGTCAGCAGCAGCCCCGACCACAGCCAGCCGTACGTGCCGAGCTGCCCGACCGCCGCCATCACCGTGTCCGGGTCGCTCGCGGCCCGCTTGCGGATCAGATGGAACGCCTCGGTGCCCATCCCGCACCCCGCCAGGCTCATCGCCCCCGTCAGCACCATCCCCAGGAACGCCGCCCTCGGCACCAGGCTCCCCACCGGGCACTGCCGCTCCAGCCGCCGCTTGAGCCCCGCCCCGAACAGCACCGACCCGAAGGCCGCCACCGTGAACGACAGCTGGGTCACGAACGCCCACCACATGGTCGAGCCGTCGAACCGGGCCACCATCGCCGCGTTGTCCGCGACATCGGCCTCCTGGAAGGGCCACAGCGGCCCCGCCGCGACGACCACCCCGGCCCCCGCGAGGGCGGTCACGATCCCGCCCCACCCCCACGCGCGCCCCTCTTCCCCCGTACCGGCCATGCCGTCCCCCGTTCCACCGCGCGGGGGCCCTTCCCCCGCCCGGACCACGGTCGCGCGCCCGGTGTCCCGCCCGCATGGGCCGGGTGTCCCGGACCGCCGGGATTCCCGGGCGTTGCCGGACGGCCGGGCCGGGGTAGAGCGGTGTACGTACGCACGCGCGCGACGACCGGAGGGCACAGGCATGGCGGACGAGAACGGTACGGAGGGACCGCCGGAGACGGCGGCGGAGCTGTTCGACGGGCTGGGCATCGCCTACGAGCACGCCTTCGGCCGGCTGCCGGCCCAGCGGGCGGCGGTCGAGTGGCTCACCGCCCGCCTGCGCCCCGGCGCCCGCGTCCTCGACGTCGGCAGCGGCACCGGCCGCCCGGTGGCCGAGCTGCTGGCCCGCGCGGGCTGCGAGGTGACCGGCATCGACGTCTCCGGCGAGATGGTCGCCCTCGCGCGCGCCCAGGTCCCCGGGGCCCGCTTCGTCCAGGCCGACGCGCGGACCTTCGAGGCGCCGGCGGGCGGCTACGACGCGGTCTGCGCGTTCTTCCCGCTGCTGATGATGACCCGGGCCGAGGCGACGGACGTCCTGAAGCGCATGGCGGGCTGGCTCGCGCCGGGCGGCCACCTGGTGACGGCGACCGTGCCCGCGGACGTGGCGGACGCCGCCATCGTCTGGATGGGCCACCCGGTCCGCGTCTCCAGCTTCGCCCCCGAGGAGTACCTGCGCCTCCAGCGCGAGGAGTGCGGCCTGGAGGTCCTCCACCACGCCCTCTCCGTCTTCACCCCGGACGGCCCCCTCGCCACCCCGGAACAGCACCTCTTCACATACGCGCGCCGACCGGGGCCCGCGTGACCGGCGGGATTCGGTGAACGGCCGTTCGGCGTAAGGATGTTGAGGTTAGGATGCGGGCGGCTCCGGGACCACGGGGTCGGGTGGGGCGGGGGAGGCACGGTGGAGTTTCGTGTGGTCGTGGCGGGCCCGGGGCGCGAGCTGACCTCGCTGCACCGCTGGATCGCGCAGGACCGGGAGGTCGTCCGCGAGACCCGGGTCACCCTGTCCGCCGCGCCGCTGCGGGACGGCGACATGGGCGCGGACTTCGAGTCGGTCAGCGCGGTCGTCAGCAACGCCCTGGCCCTCGGCAGCCTGGTGGTCGCCGTGCTGGCCTGGCGCGACTCGCGGCCCACGCCCCCGTCCGTCCGCATCGAACGCGACGGCACCGCCGTGGAGCTGACCGGGGACGCGGCCGACGCCGAGAACGTACGCAGAATCGTCACGGCGCTGGGCGGCGCGACGGGAGCGGCCCAGCCGCCCGAGCCGCCCGCCCCGTCCGGGGACCGTCCGGCGCGGCAGCCGTAGCCGTGCGCGCGTCCCTGCCGGACCCGAGGGCCTCGCGCGCGGTCCTGATCGGGACCCACACCTACCGGCGGCTCCCCGGCCTGCCCGCCGTGGCGGGGAACCTCACCGGACTCGCCGCCGCCCTGCGGCACCCCTCCGTCTGGGGCCTGCCGGAATCGCACTGCACCGTGCTCGCCCAGCCGGAGAACGCCGGGCAGGCCCTCGACGCCCTGCACGCGCAGGCGCCGGAGGCCCTGGACACGCTGCTCGTGTACTACGCGGGCCACGGCCTGGTCGACCCTTACACGGACGAGCTGTACCTGGCGCTGCCCGGCTCCGAACAGGGCCGCCCGGACGGCGCCCTGCGGTACGAGTACGTGCGCAGGGCGGTGCTCGACCCGGCCGTCACGGCCCGCCGCAAGATCGTCATCCTCGACTGCTGCTACAGCGGGCGCGCGCTGATCGGCGAGATGGGCGCCGGGGACCACGTCGCCGCGCAGACGCTGATCGACGGCACCTGCCTGCTCACGTCCACGGCGGAGACCCGCAAGGCGCTCTCCTTCCCCGGCGAGCGGTACACCGCGTTCACCGGCGAGCTGATCGGCGTCCTCGCCGCCGGCGTGCCCGACGGGCCCGAACTCCTCGACATGCACACCGTCTACCGGGAGGTCCACGCGCGGCTCGCCGCCAAGGGGCGCCCCCTGCCGCAGCAGCGCAACAGGAACGCGGGCGGGCTGATCGTCGTGGCCCGCAACCAGGCGCACCCGAGCGCCCGGGCCACGACCGCGGCGGCGGACCGGGCACTCGCCGGACTCGCCCCGAAGCCCGTCCCGCTGCTGCGCCGGATCTCCCGGCGCACGCTCCTCGTCGGCGCCGCCGTCGGCACGGCGGGCCTGGGCGGGGCGGGGCTCGGCGTACGGCGGCTGCTCCTCGGCGGCGAAGGCGAAGCGGGCGGCACCGGTCCGGCCGCCGCGCCGCCGCCCTCCACCACGGGGACACCGTCCGCCCCGTCCGCCTCCGCCTCCACCTCGGCCACCCCGACGGCCCCGCCGACGACGACCGCGGCGAGCCCCCCGAAACCGAAGGCCCCGCCGACGCCGGGCTCGGTGCTGTGGCGGGCGAAGATCCCGGTCGCCGGGGAGGCGTCCGATGTGCTGCTCGTCGGCGAGGTGCTGGTGCTGAACCTGGACGGCGTGCTGCGCGGCTACGCGCGGACGTCGGGGGAGCGGGTGTGGACGCTGGCCCACTCGGCGCTCTTCACCCAGCAGCTGCGCGGTACGGCGGTGGACTCGGATGTCCTGTGCGTCGAGGACGAGGACGGGTATCTGCGGGGCGTCGACGTGCGCCGGGGCGTGAAGAAGTGGGCGTACCGGCTGGGGACCGACACCCTCGCCCTGCGCGCGTTCGCTCCGCTGGTGCGGGACGGCATCGTGTACGCGTCGCACCCGGGCGCGCCCCTGGTCGCCCTCGACGTGGCGACGGGCCGCAAGCGCTGGGGGTACGCGCCGCCGGACGGCACCAACAGCGGCCCGGCGGTGAGCGACGGCCTGGTGTGCGTCGGCACCTACAGCGATACCAGTAACGACGTGAGCGTGGTGGACCGGCGCACCGGGCGCGAGCGGTGGCGCGACGTGTCGAACCCGAGCGACTTCCTGGCCGTGGACTCCCAGTGCTTCTACAGCCACTACCTGAGCAAGATCACCGCCGTGGACCTGGCGACCCGCGAGAACCGCTGGTCCCAGCCGTCGGTCTCCATGGAGGCGGCCACCGACCTCCAGCCGTTCACGCTGGCGGGCGGGGTGCTGTACACGACGACCGTGGACGGGCAGCTCACCGCCCGGGACCCGTGGACGGGTTCGGTGCGCTGGCGCTTCCCCGTCCGGTACGGCGAGCGGTTCGCGAGCTGGGGACAGTACGCGCTCTACGGCGGCTCCAGCCCCGTACTCGACGGCGGGACCCTCTACCTGGGCAGCCTCGCCTACCAGAGCCTGCCGGACAAGGCCGAGTACCGGGAGAAGAACCGGGGCACGCGCTTCGTGCACGCCGTCGACGCGGCGACGGGCACGGAGCGCTGGCACTTCGAGGCGGGCGGGGCGACCGGCTCGGTGGCGGTCGGCGCCGACGCGGTGTACGTCGCCGCGACGGACGGCTACCTGTACGCGCTGGCCCGCTGACCGCCCCTGCTCCTCCCGGCAACGCGGCCGGTCAGTCCTCCTGCGTGGTGTCCCGGACCTTCTGGGCGATGCCCTCCAGGACCTGCTTCGGGTCGGCGGCGGGGTCGACGGCCTTGCCTATGTTCCGCTTGATGGTGTCGCTGACGCTCAGCCACGAGGGGTCGTTGACCGGGTAGAGGCTGGCGGTGCGCAGCGCGGTGAGGAACTGCTCGGCGTCGGGGTCCGACGCGGCGTCGCGGGAGGTCTGGGTCGCGGAGACGGTGGAGGGGAGCAGGTGGTAGCGCCCGGCGAACTCGTTGAGGTTCTTGTCCTCGTAGACGAAGTCCAGGAAGCTGCCGACCAGTTCGCGGTTGCCGTCGTGCTTGAAGGCCATCATCCAGTCGGCGACACCCGCCGAGGGCGGGGCCTCCTTGCCGCGCAGCGCGTCGGCGACCGGCATGGTCAGGGTGCCGACCTTCATCCCCTTGGCCTCGGCCTGGTGGAGCAGGGACGGGTAGCCGTTGACCATGCCGACCTCGCCGCGCAGGAACGCGGCGAAGGCGTCCTGCCGGTTGAGCCGGGCGGGCGCGACGGGGCCGGTGAGGCCGGGGGCGACGAGGTTGTCCCGGATCCAGCGGAAGGTCTGGGTGTTCTGCGCGGACGCGATGCTGTAGGCGCCGGTGTTGTCCGTGTAGCCGCCGCCGTTGCTCAGCTCCCAGATCAGCGCCTCCGCGTGCGCCTCCTCCGGGCCGAGCGGCAGGGCGTACGGGTAGCTCACGCCCTCCCGCTTCAGCGCCTTGGCGGCGGTCTTCAGCTCCGACCAGGTGCGGGGCGGCTCGGCCCCGGCCTTGTGGAACAGGTCCTTGTTGTAGAAGAGCAGCCGGCTGCTGGCGACGAAGGGCAGGCCGTAGAGGGTGTAGTCGACCGTGCCCGCCTCCTTCAGCGGGGCCAGGAAGTTGGCCTCGGCGCGGATCGACAGCACCTCGTCGGCGGAGTACAGGCGCCCCTGCGCGGCGAAGTCGGAGTAGGCGCCCATCAGGGCCACGTCCGGGGCCCGGTCCTCGTCGACCATGCGGGTGACCTCGCGGTCGACGTCCGCCCAGGGCAGCAGCGTCACCTCGACGGTCTTGCCCGGGTGCGCGGCGGTGAAGGCGGCGGCCAGCTTGTCCCAGTACGCCTTGGAGGAGGTCGCCGGGCCGTCGCCGTATTCGGGGACGACCAGCCGGACCGTCGTCCCCGAGCTCCCCTCCGTACCGCAGCCGGTGACGAGGGAGCCCAGCAGTCCGAACGCGGCCAGGGAGGCGGCGAGGCCGGGGAGTCGTGGTCGCACGGGATTTCCTCTTGCTCTTTTGGACAGTGCGTCCGGGATTCTCTCCCGTGTCCAGACGGTTTTTCGCCCCCTACCGGCGGGTTGTGGTCATAGATCCAAGCGGGCCGGTTCCGGCTGGTGCTTTCCGATATGCAAACACGGCAACGGACGCGCGTAGACCGCCCGTTCTCCCGTCATCCGTTGTGGTGACGGGGCACCGCCGTCCGCATGCCGAGACGCGCGCGGGGCAGGGTCGGGGGCGTTCGGACAGTCGTGAGGTGTGGGCAGGAGCGCGGTGACCGCAGCGTTGGTGACAGGCGAGGGACGCGGGTACGAGGACGCGGCGGCGGAGGCGCGCCGCCGCTGGGGCGGACTCCTCGACGACGTGGGGAAGGACGCGCCGCGACGGTACGCCGAAGGGACCGCGCTGCCCCGGGAGGCGTTCCGGCGCGCGGCCGAGGAGGGCCTGACCGGCTACGCGCTGCCGCCCCGGGTCGGCGGCGGCGGGGCGGGCCCCGGCGCCTGGGGCCGCACCCAGCAGGAGCTCGGCCGGCTGTGCGCCGACCCGGTCTTCCCCATGCTGGTCGGCGTCCAGGCGGGCATCGCGGGCGTCCTGGCCGCCGCCGGGGACGACGGGCTGGACGAGCGGTGGGTGCGGCCGATCGTCGCGGGCGCGTGCGTACCGGCGCTGGCCTTCTCCGAGGACGCCGACCTCTTCTCGATGCGCACCCGGATCAGGCCCGACGGCGCGGGCTTCCGCCTTGACGGGCGCAAGGAGTTCGTCGGCGGGGGACTGACGGCCGACGTCTTCCTGGTCTACGCGGCGGCGCCCGGCGGCGACCTGGTGGCGTGTCTCGTCGACGCCGGGGACCCGGGGGTGCGCGTCGAGCCGGTGACCGGCCTCGGCTTCGCGACCGGGGCTTCGGCGCGGCTGCTGATGGCCGACGTGCCGATCGCCGCCGACCGGATCGTCGCGCCGGTGGACGGGCTGAGCCACGCCCAGCGCTTCCTCAACACCCGGCGCATCGACATCGCCTGCACCGTCGCCGGCCAGATGCGGACCCTCCTGGACCGGGCCGTGGAGCGGCTGCGCGTGACGGAGCGGCACGGCCGCCTGCTCATCGACCTGCCCAACGTCCAGGCCGCCCTCGGCCGGATGTCGATGGGCGTGGTCACCGCCCACGCGGTGACCGGGCACGCGCTGCGCCACATCGAGAGCGGGCGCCTCCAGCCCGGCTTCGACCCGGTCGTCGCCACCGCGAAGCACCAGGTCACGGCCGCCGCGCTGGCCCTGGTCGAGGAGGCGTTCCGGGTGCTCGGCGGCCACGCCTACTACGGGGACCCGCACTTCGCGATGGCGGTACGGGAGTTCCACGGCCTCGTCGCGGGCTCCGGCACCCAGGAGCACCTGGAGATCAACCTCGGCGTCCACGCGGCGCACACCCCGGGAGGCGCGGGATGAGGCTGGTGTTCAGCGGGTTCATGCTCCAGTACGTGGACTACCGGCGGACCGTCGACCTCGACGCGGCGACCCTCGGGCACGCGATGGCCGAGCTGGCCCGGCTCCATCCGCGCGCCGCCGAACTGATGCTGGACGCGGCGGGCGGGATCCGCCGCACCCACCAGCTCTTCCTCAACGACCTGCGGCTCCCCGACCCGTCCCCGGACCAGCCGCTCGCCGCCGGGGACCGCGTCGAGGTGCTCACCGCCGTGGCGGGGGGCTGAGGTGCCGCGCCCGATCACCTTCACCGACCCCGTGCGCACCACCCAGTTCAGCCCCCGGCAGTTACGCCCCCGGGCCGTGCTGGACCTCGCCTTCAACGGCTTCGCCCGCTGGATGGAGGCCCACCTGGTCCCCTTCCCGAGGCTCCTGCACGCCCACCACCGGGCGCTGGCCGTCCAGAGCCTCCGGATCGACTACCGGGCCCCCGACCCCGTCTTCGCCGACTACACCGATCGCCCCCGGCTCACCGCCCGCACCTCGGTCACCTTCAGCGACTGCGGCGGCTTCGCGGCCGTCGAGCTGAGCTGCGCGGCCCCGGGCGGGCGGGGCTGGCGGGACGGGCCGGGAGACGAGGGCGGCTGCCCGGGCCGGGACGGCGAAGGGCCGGGCGCGGGACGGCACACGGGGAGGGAGGCCGTCCGCGCCCGGCTGATCGCGCGGATCCTGGAACTCCAGGACGCCGCGAGCATGTCCGCGCTCCCCGGCACCCTGCCGCCGGAGCTGCGGAGCCTGCTGAGCGCCGACGGCCTCGGGCCCGCCGCCGGGCTCCGCTCCCCGGACCTGCGCCCCGACCCGTTCGGCGCGGACGCCACCCCCGCCGTGCTCGCCCGGGACTGGCGCACCTCGCTGCACCGGGGGCACTGCGAGGTCGCCGACCAGTGGTCGTTCGTCGAGATGACGGAGCTGGCCGCGCAGGCCCGCGAGCGCCTCTACACCGTCGGCCCGCCCGGCGCCCCGCCGGACACGCCGCCCCCGCCGGCCGCGCTCGACGCCGTACGGCTGCCGCTGCGCGCGCTCGTCGCCGTCTTCCACCGGCCGCTCTTCGTCTTCGACGCCTGCCGGGTCCGCACCACCGCGCACACCCCCGTCCCGGCCGTGGGCCCCGTCTACCGGCACGAGGTGTACGCGGACGGCGGGGGCGCCCGCCGGGACGGGCGCCCCCACCTCAGGGTGTGGGAGCTGCTCTCCGAGGAGTGACGGAGGGCGGGCGCACGCGGGGAGGGCGCGGGAGGGCGGTCTCACCTACCTAACGGATAACTACTCCTGCCGATGTCCGCGCGGACGACCGCCGGGACAGCCCCCGGGTCCCCGATCGACCCCGGGCACCCGGTCCCTACAGGAGCTCGTGCGCCGAGTCGATGAGCCGCCGGCGGGCCGTGCGCGCGGCCGGGGCCAGCGCCGCCACCGCGCCGACCGCCGTCACCGCGGCCACCAGCGCCGCCAGCAGCGCGGGCGAGGGGACCTGCGCGATGCCCGCGCCGATGCCGCCGGCCCGGCCCTCCCGGTCCACCAGCCACCGGCCCAGCAGCGCCCCCGCCGCCGTGCCGAGCAGCGCGGCGACCAGGGCGCCGAGCGCCGCCGCCGTGACGATCACCGCCCCGATCTGGCGCGGGGTCAGCCCGATCGCCCGCAGCGCCAGAAGGTCGCGCGCCCGGGCCCGTACCCCCGTGCCGATCAGGGTGAGCAGCTCGACCAGGGCGATGAAGGCCAGCACCGCGATGAGCGCGGCCACCACCCCGCGCGGGGCGTCGAGCCGGTCCGCCGGTGTCGGCGTCTGGCGCACCTCCAGCGCCGCGCCCGCCGCCCTCGGCACCGCCGCCGCGACCCGCCCGGGATCGGCCCCCGGCCGCAGCACCAGCGCGTGGAACTGCGCCCGCAGCGCCGGATCGCCGTCGCGCAGCACGTCCAGGCCCGTGGAGATCACCCGCCCGTTCTGGTCGGGCTCCAGGCTGCGCCCCACGATGTGCAGGATCTGCGGGCGGCCCTCGACCGTCAGCCGGACCCACTCGCCGACCCGCACCCCCAGCAGGTCGAGCAGCCCCTGCCCGGCGACCGCCTCGTCCGGGCCGCTCGGGGCGCGCCCCGCCACCACGGTGTGCGGATAGGGGCGGGCCGCCCCGCCCAGCCCGCGCAGCGTGATCGTGCCGGTCTGGCCCGGCGCCAGCGCCGCGAACTCCGCGCCCGGATAGGCGTCCTGGACGCCCGGCACCGCCGCCAGGGCGCGCTCCAGCGCCGGATCGTCGCCCGGTCCCGGCTGCTCGGCCCGTACGGTGAGGGCGGCGGCGCGGCCCATCGCGGCGGGATCGCCGCCGAACCGGTCGAGGGTCGTCCAGGCCACCAGCGCCACCGTCATCAGCGCCACCGGCAGCGCGAGCCGCGCGATCGACAGCAGCCCCGGGCCGCGCCCGGTGAACGCCGAGCGCCAGCCGAGGACCAGCGCGGGGGAGAGGCGCAGCCCGATGGCGCGGCGGCCCAGGCGGGTCAGCGGGTGCGCGGCGGGCAGCGCCGACCGGGCGCCGGGCACCGGCGGCACCCGCCCGGCGCGCCAGGCGGCGAGCCCGGTGGCGGCGCCGATCAGCAGCACGGCGGCGACGGGCAGGCCGACGACGACCGCCCGGTGGCCGGGCAGTTGCGGCCACAGGACCACCGCCTCCCCGATCCGGCCCGGGATCCAGCGGCCGAGCGTCAGCGTCGCCGCGGTGCCGAGCCCGGCGCCGAGCACCGCGAAGCCCAGGTGCTGGACGAGGAAGCCCCTGATCACCTGCCCCGGTGTGAAGCCGACGGCCTTGAGGACCGCGATGTCCCGCAGCTGGCCCCGGACCCGCGCGCCGACCGCGCCCGAGACGGCGACCGCCGCCGCGCCGAGCGCCGCGACCCCGAAGGCGGCGAACATCTGCCCGAGCAGCCGGTCGGCGTCTCCGGCGGCGGCCCTGGCCTCCTGCCAGTTCGTCACCCGGTCCACCCGCGCGGCGCCCAGCAGCGTCACGGCCCGCTGCACCACGTACTCGGTGTCGTCCGGGTCCTTGAGCCGCAGCCCCACGCTCTGCCCGGCCGGACCCAGCCGGTCCAGCGTCCCCGGCAGCACCCAGCCGAGGCCCGGGTCCTGACCGGCCCGGTAGCGCGGCTCGGCGGTCTCCGCGACCCCCGCGACCCGCAGCGTCAGCGGCGTCCCGGCCGCGCCGGTGACGGTCACCCGGTCGCCGGGACCGGCCCACAGGGCCCGCGCGAGCCCGCTCTCCAGCACGACCTCGCCGTCGCCGCCGGAGCCGACCCCGCCCTTGCCGCCGCCGTCCCGGGCGTCCTCCACCCCCTCGCCGCCCGCCGCGAGCCAGCCGCCCCCGGTGAGCAGCGGCCGGGCCACCTCCGGCGGGCGGGCCCCGGCGCCGCGCAGCGTGACCCGGGCCCGCGCGCCGCCCGCCGCGACGGTCGCGTCGGCGGTGCGGAACGGCCCGGAGAGCGCCGCGACCTCGTCCAGCGAGGCCAGCGCCGAGGCGTCCAGGCCGCCCCGGGTGTGCAGCCAGACGTGGGCGCCCTGGGACTGGTTGAAGACCCGCTGCCAGGGGTTCACCGCGTAGCCGAGGAGCGCCCCGGACAGCAGCAGCGAGGCGATCACCCCGGCGCTCGCGAGGACCGCGAACAGCGCCTCGCCCCGACGGGCCCGCAGGCCGGAGTGCGCCCAGCGCAGAATGGCCCGCACGGCGTACCGCCTCAGTCTCGCAGTTCGAGCACGCCGGACACCCCGGGCCGGGCGGCGGGCCCGGCGGCGCCGAGCCGCGCGTCGTCGGTGACCTGCCCGTCGAAGAAGCTGATGACGCGGTCGGCGGCGCTCGCCATCCGGGCGTCGTGGGTCACCATCAGGATGCTCTGGCCCCGCCCGTGGAAGCGGGACAGCAGCCGCAGCACGTCCCGGGTCCCCTTGCCGTCGAGGCTGCCGGCCGGCTCGTCGGCCAGCAGCAGCGCCGGCTCGTTGACCAGCGCGCGGGCGAGCGCCACCCGCTGCTGCTCGCCGCCGGACAGCTCGCCCGGCATCGCCCGGTGCCGGGCCGAGAGGCCCAGCTCCTCCAGGAGTTCGGCCCGCGCGCGGCGGGCGGCGCGGGGCGAGGCCCCGGCGAGCAGCGCGGGCAGCTCGACGTTGTCGGCGACGGTGAGGTCGGAGACCAGGTTGAAGAACTGGAAGACGACGCCGACCCGGCGCCGCCGCAGCACCGCCCAGCGGGCCTCGGAGTAGCCGTCCACCCGCTCCCCGCCCAGCCACAGCCGCCCGCCGTCCGGCCGTTCGAGCCCGCCCACCAGGTGCAGCAGGGTCGACTTCCCGGCGCCGGAGGGCCCGGTGACGGCGACGAACTCGCCCGGACGCACGGTCAGGTCGACCCCGCGCACGGCCTGGACGGGGGCGCTGTCCCCGCGATGGGTCTTGGTCAGGCCCTCGGCGTGCACGATCGTCCCCTCGGCGGGGGACGCGTCCGGAACTCCGGTCATTCCAGTTCCTCCTGGCAGCGCTCCAGCCAGTCGAGATCGGCCTGCAGGTGCAGCATGGCCCCCTCGATCAGGAGTCGGGCGATCTTGTTGTCGCGGTCCTCCGCCGCGGCCAGCCGGGACAGCGTCCGCATCGTGTTCAGGTGGTGCCGCCGCTGCCGGTGGATCAGGGCGATCGGGTCGGCGAGACCCGAGAGCGGGGCCAGCGCCAGCTTCATGAAGAACTCGTCGCGGACCCTCGGCTCGTCGGCGGTCTCCTCGAACCAGGCGGTGACGGCCGCCCGCCCCGCCTCCGTCAGCCGGTACGTCCGCTTGTTGGGGCGGCCGGTCTGCTCGACGTCCTCGCCCTCGATCAGACCGCTCTTCTCCAGCCGCCCGAGCGTCACGTAGACCTGGCCGACGTTCGGCTGAGGGTAGGCCGCGCCCAGCATCTGTTCAAGGCCCTGCTTGAGCTCGTAGCCGTGGGCGGGGCCCCGGGTGAGGAGTGCCAGCAACTGCTGCCGCACACGCTCCCCCTTCTGTGTCGTTCCGGTAGCCCGGACCCGAGCCCGGCGCACCGGCCGACCACGGGGCCGTCCGGCGGTCCAGTATCACCGATTCCCCCCGGCCGACCTATGCCACGATGGTCCCCGTTCACGTCCGGGACCACGTCCAGGAGGAGCCCATGGGGTGGATACGGGCCATGGCGCGGGGGATCCTCGCGGCGGCGGTGCTGCTGGCCGGCTGCTCCGGCGCCGCGCCCCGCCCCGGACCGGCCGCCTGGGAGCGGGGCCCGCTCACCTTCGTCACCGCCGGGGACCTCACCCGCTACCTCGCCCCGCTGGTGGCCGAGTGGAACCGGGCGCACCGCGACGAGCCGGTCACCCTGGTCGAGCTGCCCGACACCGCGGACGAGACCCGCGCCCAGATGCTCAGCGAACTGCGCTCCGGCAGCCGCCGCTTCGACGTCCTCAACATCGACGTGGCCTGGACCTCCGAGTTCGCCGCCGCGGGCCTGATCCGCCCGCTGGACCCGGGCCGCTTCGAACTCGGCGCCCTGCTGCCGCCCGTGGTGGACACGGCCACCTTCGACGGGCGGCTCTACGCCGTCCCGTACGTCACCAACGCCGGGCTGCTCTACTACCGCACGGACGTGCTCGCGGCGGCCGGCGAGCGGCCGCCCCGGACCTGGGCCGAGCTCGCCCGGCAGGCCCGCACCCTCGCCCCCCGGCACGGACTGGACGGGTACGCGGGCCAGTTCCTGCCCTACGAGGGGCTGACGGTGAACGTCACCGAGGCCGTCCAGTCCGCGGGCGGCACCGTGCTGCGCGACGACGGCACCCGCGTCGGCGTCGACTCCGACGCCGCCCGCGCGGGCCTCGCCTTCCTCGCCGACGGGCTGCGCGAGGGCTGGATCCCCGAGGCGGCGCTGCGGTACGACGAGGAGGCGTCCCGGGCCGCGTTCGAGGCGGGCCGGCTGCTCTTCCTGCGCAACTGGCCGTACGTGTACACCGACGCCAACGGGCCCGGCTCCCGGGTCGCCGGGCGCGTCGGCGCCGTGCCGCTGCCGGGGCTGGACGGCCCCGGCACCAGCGTGCTCGGCGGCTCCAACCTGGCCGTGTCCGCCCGCTCCCGGCACGCCGCCACCGCCGCCGACTTCATCGCGTACCTGACCAGCGAGCCGGTCCAGCGGGACGTCCTCGTCCGCGGCTCCCTGCCGCCGGTGCGGGCCTCCCTGTACGACGACCCGGAGCTCGTCGCCTCCCACCCCTACCTCCCGATCCTGCGCCGCAGCGTGCTGGCGGCCGTGCCACGCCCCAAGAGCGCGCGCTACGAGCAGGTGAGCCTCGCCGTCCAGGCCGTCGGCCAGGACGTGCTGGCCCGGCGCGAGACCCCCGAGGACGGCGTCCGGCGGCTGGCCCGCGAACTGACCGCGATCTCCGGCGGACGCTGACCCCCGAGCCGCCCCCGGCCCCGACTCCCCAGCCCCACGCGCCCGTTGCGTCACAACGGCTGCCCCTTCGCCCACCCGTTCCGCCCAACAGGGCAACGGGGCGGGCAAGTTCGGCAGCATCGTTGACACCCCGCCGTCACACCTACTTAACATGAATGCATAGCAGAGGCTCCCGTTCGGGCGCTCCCGCATTCACTCCAGACAGGTCGACGCGAGATGCTCAGCACTCTTCCGGCCCAGGCCGGCTGCCCTCCCCGCACCCGCACGCACACCCCCTGGTGGCGGGACGCGGTGATCTACCAGGTCTACGTCCGCAGCTTCCTCGACAGCACGGGGGACGGCGTCGGCGACCTCGCGGGTGTCCGCGCCGGACTGCCCTACCTGAGGAAACTCGGCGTCGACGGCATCTGGCTGAGCCCCTTCTACCCCTCGCCGCAGCACGACCACGGCTACGACGTCGCCGACTACCGCGACGTGGACCCCGTTTACGGCGACCTCGCCGAATTCGAGCGCCTGGTCGCCCAGGCCCACCGGCTCGGCCTCAAGCTGCTCATCGACATCGTGCCCAACCACTACTCCAGCGAGCACCGTTGGTTCCGCGAGGCGCTCGCCGCCGGGCCCGGCAGCCGCGCCCGCTCCCGCTTCCACTTCGCCCCCGGCCGAGGCCCCGACGGCGCCGAGCCGCCGAACAACTGGCGCGCCATGTTCGGCGGCCCTGCCTGGACCCGCGTCACCGAGGCCGACGGCACCCCCGGCGAGTGGTACCTCCACCTCTTCACCCCCGAACAGCCCGACCTCAACTGGCGCGACCCGCGCGTCGGCGAGCAGTTCGAGAAGGTCCTCCGCTTCTGGCTGGACCGCGGCGTGGACGGCTTCCGCATCGACGTCGCCGCCGGCCTGTTCAAACACCCCGAGCTGCCCGACTCCGACGACCCGGCCGCCGACGAACGCACCCGCGACTCCGTCAACCCGCTCGCCTGGAACCAGCCCGAGGTCCACGACGTGTGGCGGCGCTGGCGGGCCGTCTGCGAGGAGTACACCGCCCGCGACGGCGCCGAACGCCTCCTCGTCGGCGAGGTGTCCGTACCCAACGCGCGCGAACACGCCCTCTACGTACGCCCCGACGAGCTCCACCAGGCGTTCTTCTTCGACCTGCTCGGCGCCCCCTGGGGCGCCGACGCCTTCCGCGCCGCCATCGACGAGGCCCTGCGCGACATCGCCGGCACCGGCTCCACCGTCACCTGGGTCCTCAACAACCACGACCAGGTCCGCACCGTCACCCGCTACGCGGGCGGCCCCGGCACCGAGCACGCCGGCGCCGCCCGCGCCCGCGCCGCCGCCCTCCTCATGCTCGCCCTCCCCGGCGCCGCCTACGTCTACCAGGGCGAGGAGCTCGGCCTGCCCGAGGTGCTCGACCTCCCCGACGACGTCCTCACCGACCCCATCTACCACCGCACCGGCAGCCGCGCCCGGATCAGGGACGGCTGCCGCGTCCCCCTCCCGTGGTCCGGCCACGCCTCCCCGTTCGGCTTCAGCGGCGCCGCCGGGGCCCGCACCTGGCTCCCGCAGCCCGAGTGGTTCGCCGAGTACGCCACCGACCGCGCCCTCGCCGACACCCGCTCCTTCTGGCACCTCTACCGCGAGGGCCTGCAACTGCGCCGCAGCCTGCCCCAGCTCGGCGAGGGCACCCTGCGCTGGCTCGACGCCCCGCCCCAGGTCCTCGCCCTCGCCCGCGGCGACGGCCTGGTCTGCGCCGTCAACTTCGGCGACGCGACCGTCCCCGCCCCCGTGCCCGGCGCGCCGCTGCTCGCCAGCGGCCCCTGCCCCGACGGCGAACTCCCCGGCGGCACCGCCGCCTGGTGGTCCACCGACACGTCCGCCCCCTGACCAGCCCCCCGATCCGCACCCCGACCCACCGCCTGCCCCGCCCCGTCCCGTTCCCCCGGAAGGAAGCACCGTCATGCGACGAACCGCAGCGACCGCCCTCCGTACCACCGCCGCCGCCTCCGGCGTGCTCGCCCTCGCGCTCACCGCCACCGCCTGCGGCGGCGACCCCGCGCCCGCGGGCGGCGGCGGCGAGCTCAGCGGCAAGACCGTCACCGTCGCCGGGGTCTGGACCGGCGGCGAGCAGAAGAACTTCAAGAAGGTCCTCGACGCCTTCAGCGCCAAGACCGGCGCCAAGACCGTCTTCGTGCCCTCCGGCGACAACGTCTCCACCTTCGTCGGGAGCAAGATCGAGGGCGGCAACGCCCCCGACGTCGTCCTCGTCCCCCAGGTCGGCGTCCTCCAGCAGTTCGCCAAGGCGGGCTGGCTCAGCCCGCTGTCCAAGACCGCCACCGACACCGCCACCGCGGGCCTCGCCCCCGTCTGGAAGAACTACGGCACCGTCGACGGCACCTACTACGGGCTGTACTTCAAGGCCGCCCACAAGTCCACCGTCTGGTACGCCCCCGACGCCCTCAGCCAGGCGGGTGTCAACGAGCCCAAGACCTGGGCCGAACTCCTCGCCGCGGGCCGCGCCCTCGCCGACTCCGGACGCCCCGCCTTCGCCGTCGCCGGCGAGGACGGCTGGACCCTCACCGACTGGTTCGAGAACGTCTACCTGTCCCAGGCGGGCCCCGAGAAATACGACCAGCTCGCCCAGCACAAGCTCAAGTGGACCGACCCGAGCGTCGTCACCGCCCTCACCACCCTCGCCGAGGTCTTCAAGGACAAGCAGCTCGTCGCGGGCGGCGCCCAGGGCGCCCTCCAGACCGACTTCCCCGGCTCCGTCGAGAAGGTCTTCGGCCCCAAGCCCGAGGCCGGCATGGTCTACGAGGGCGACTTCGTCGGCGGCGTCGCCAAGGACGAGTTCGGCAAGAAGCCCGGTGTCGACGCCAAGTTCTTCCCGTTCCCCGCCGTCGGCACCGGCACCCCGCCCGTCGTCAGCGGCGGCGACGCCGCCGTGGTCCTCAAGGACGCCAAGAACGGCGCGGGCGGCATGAAGCTCCTGGAGTTCCTCGCCACCCCCGAGGCCGCCGAGGTGTGGGCCGGAGCGGGCGGCTTCCTCTCCCCGAACAAGAACGTCAAGCCCGAGGCGTACGGCGACGACACCGCCCGCGCCACCGCCAAGTCGCTCGTCGACGCCGGGGACACGGTCCGCTTCGACATGTCCGACCAGGCCCCCGCCGCCTTCGGCGGCACCAAGGGCGCCGGCGAGTGGAAGATCCTCCAGGACTTCCTGCGCGACCCGTCGAACCCGAAGGCCACCGCGGCGGCCCTGGAGGACGCGGCGGCCAAGGCGTACGGGAACTGACGCCGTGTCCGTCGCCACCCCCGCCCCGAAGGCGCGCGCCGCGGTGGACCCGCGGCGCCGCGCCCTGCGCAGACGCCGCCTCCTCGGCGTGCTCTTCGCCCTCCCCGCCCTGCTCCTGCTCGGCGCCCTCGTCGTCTACCCCGTCGTCTTCTCCATCGGCCGCAGCCTCTTCGACGCGAGCGGCGACCGCTTCGTCGGCGCGGGCAACTACGTGGAGATGTTCCGCGACCCCGCCACCGTCAAGGCCGTCCGCAACAGCGCCATCTGGGTCGTCGTCGCCCCCGCCCTGCTCACCGGGATCGGGCTCGTCCTCGCCGTGCTCACCGAGAAGGTCCGCTGGGCCACCGCCTTCAAACTGGTGCTGTTCCTGCCCATGGCCGTGTCCTTCCTCGCCGCCGGCATCATCTTCCGCCTCGCCTACGAACAGGACCCCGACCGCGGCGTCCTCAACGCGGCCGTCGTCGCCGTCCACGACGCCGTCGACCCGCCCGCCCCCTACCCCACCGCCCGCGCCCGCCCCGGCGGCGTCCTGAACGGCAGCCCCGGCGCCGGATACACCACCGGCGCGCTGCGCCCCGGCACGGACGCCGTGCTGCCGTTCGTCGGCGTCGCCCCCGACGCCCTGCCCGGCGGCGCGGCGCCCGCGAAGGCCCCCGCCCCCGCCCCGGACGCCCTGACCGGCGCCGTCTACCTGGACTTCACCCCGGGCGCGGGCGGCCGGCAGGGCAGCATCGACCCCCAGGAGAAGGGCCTGCCCGGCGTCACCGTCGAGGCGCTGCGCGACGGCACCGTCGTCGGCACCGCCGAGACCGGCCCCGACGGCTCCTTCCGCTTCGCCGGACTCGGCGAGGGCGGCTACACCCTGCGGGTCCCCGCCTCGAACTTCGCCGCGGGCTACGCGGGTGTCGACTGGCTCGGCCCCGCCCTCATCACCCCCGCCATCATCGGCGCCTACCTGTGGGTCTGGACCGGCTTCTCCATGGTCCTCATCGGGGCCGGACTCGCCGCCATCCCGCGCGACGCCCTGGAAGCCGCCCGGGTGGACGGCGCCAGCGAGGGACAGATCTTCCGCAAGATCACCGTCCCGCTGCTCGCGCCCGTCCTCACCGTCGTCTTCGTCACCCTCGTCATCAACGTCATGAAGGTCTTCGACCTCGTCTGGATCATCGCCCCGGGACCCGTGCAGGAGGAGGCGAACGTGCTGGCCACCCGCATGTGGCTGGTCTCCTTCGGCGGCGGCAACGACCAGGGACTCGGCAGCGCCCTCAGCGTGCTGCTGCTCGCCCTCGTCGTCCCCGCGATGATCTTCAACATCCGGCGCTTCCGGAAGGGCGGAGCATGAACAGCCACACCCGCCGGACCCGATGGCTGGGCAACTCGGCCGTCCAGATCCTGCTCGCCCTCGTCGCCCTGGTCTGGATCACCCCGCTCGCCGGGCTCTTCCTCTCCTCGCTCCGCTCCGAACAGGACAACGCCTCGCGCGGCTGGTGGACCTCGCTGCTCGACCCGGCCCAGCTCTCCATCGACAACTACCGGGCCCTCTTCGAGGATTCCGGGCTCGTCCAGGCGTTCTGGAACACGGTCCTGATCTCCGTGCCCGCCACGGCGCTCGTCGTCGGCATCGCCGCGCTCGCCGGCTACGCCTTCGCCTGGCTCAGCTTCCCCGGGCGCGACGCCGTCTTCCTCGTCGTGGTCGGACTGCTCGTGGTCCCGGTGCAGATCGGCCTGCTCCCGGTGGCCAAACTCTTCGGCGCCGTCGGCCTGTTCGGTACCACCGCCGGTGTCATCCTCTTCCACGTGGCCTACGGCCTGCCGTTCGCCGTCTTCCTGCTCCGCAACTACTTCGCCGAGATCCCCAAGGAACTCCTGGAGGCGGCCCGCCTCGACGGCGGCAGCGAATGGCGGATCTTCCTGCGGCTGGTCCTGCCGCTAGGCCGGCCCGCCATCGCCAGCCTCGCGATCTTCCAGTTCCTCTGGGTGTGGAACGACATGCTGGTGGCGCTGCTCTTCGCCGACAGCGAGTCCCAGCCGCTGACCGTGGCGCTCCAGTCGCAGATGCGCCAGTTCGGCAGCAACATCGGCGTCCTCGCGCCCGGCGCCTTCCTCTCCCTCATCGTCCCGCTCGTGGTGTTCTTCGCCTTCCAGAAGCACTTCGTCCAGGGCGTCATGGCCGGGTCGGTGAAGTAACGACCACCATTCCTGGACAGGTGTCCATGTATTGTGGACACCTGTCCAGTAAATGTGGCGTGCCGGGCGGCGCGCGTGAGGGGTGAGGTCCATGGGAACGACCGCGACCGTGCTGGTGGGGCTGGTGGCCGCGCTGCACGTCTACTTCCTGGTCCTGGAGATGTTCCTGTGGCAGCGCGGCCCCGGCCGCGCGCTCTCCGGCTTCGACGCCGACATGGCCAGGGCCACCGCGCCGCTCGCCGCGAACCAGGGCCTCTACAACGGCTTCCTCGCCGCCGGACTCGTCTGGGGCCTGACCGCCGACGAGCCCGTCGGCTTCCCCGTCCGGGTCTTCTTCCTGGTGTGCGTCGTCATCGCGGGCCTGTACGGCGGGTTCACCGCCAACCGCCGCATCCTCGTCGCGCAGGCGGCCCCCGGGGCGCTGGCCCTCGCCGCCGTCCTGGTGGCCGGGTGACCGCCGAGCGGCCGGACCCCCGCGCCGCCCGGACCCGGGCCAAGCTCGGCCGGGCCCTGTTCGAGGAGTGCGCCGAGCGCCCGCTGGCGGAGGCGAGCGTCGCCGCCGTCGTCCGCCGGGCAGGCGTCGGCCGCGCCACCTTCTACCTCCACTACGCGGACCTGGAGGCGCTGGCCGTCGACGCGTGCGCCGACATCGTCCGCGACGCCGTCGACGCCCTGCACGCCTGGCGCGGCACCCCCGACCCGGCGAGCCCGCCGCCCGCCCTCACGGACTTCTTCGAGCGGATCGCCCCGCACGCGCCGCTCTACCGCGAGCTCCTCCGCCCGGGCGGCGGCGGCCCGCTGGGCCTCGTACTCCATCAGGAGCTCCGGGACCGCAGCCGCCGCGAGCGGACCCTGGCGGGGGCCCCCGAACCGGAGCTCGTCGCGTCGGCCGTCGCCGCGTCCTTCGCCGCCGTGTTCGCCGACTGGCTGCACGGCCTGATCGAGGCCACGCCCGAGCGGATCGCGGGCCGCGTCTGGCGCCTGCTCGTCAACCTGCACCGCACGCCGCTGCCCTGACCACCCATCAGGGTGGTAAACAGGCAGATGTGCAGGCCCTAGCGTGCCGTCGCCGCCCAGCCCGCCCCCGGTACCGAGAGCCGCCAGAGCAGCGCCGCGCTCGCCGCCAGCAGTGCCAGCGCCACCCCGAGGGCCAGGGCGAGCCCGGTCTTCAGGAGCACGGCGCCGATCAGGGCGCCGAGGAACATCGCGAGCACCGACACGATCCGCCGCCCCGGCCGCGGCGCGGCGCCGCCCGCCGCGCCGGAGTCGGCGGCGAGCCCGGTCAGCGTCAGCGTGAGCACGGTCGTCGTCAGGTCCGGCACCCCGAGCCGCCGCACGGCCGCGTTCTGGAGTCCCATCGCGAGGCCGAGCAGCACGATCAGGGTGTACCGGACGGCGGCGTCCGGCTCGGCGCCGCCCGCGAGGGCCGCGCCGAACGCCCCGGCGAGCAGCACCACCTGGACGCCCATCGCCGACGCGAGCAGCCGCCCCCGGTGCGCGGCGAACCGGACGCCGAAGCGGCCCCCCGCCAGCGCGCCGGCGAGGAACGACACCAGCGACACCACCGAGGCGAGCGCGGACAGCCCGTCGGCACCCGCCAGGGCGAAGCCGAGGAACACCACGTTGCCCGTCATGTTCGCGACGAAGACATGGCCGAGGCCCAGATAGCTCACTGCGTCCACCAGGCCCGTCACCACCGTGAGGGCCAGCATCAGCGGCGGCAGCGGCCCGTGCGGGTCGCCCTTCGGCGGGATCAGCGTGCGGGCGACGTCAGCCAGCAGTGCGTGCATCGGTGGACGCTCCTTCCGCGGCGGAGGGGGTGCGGTGCAGCAGCGTACGTGCGGGCAGCCCGCTCACCGGCCCCACCACGAGGGCGGCGACGGAGATCCACCCGGGCCGGGGATCCAGCCCGAGCAGCCCTGTCTGGTCGCCCGCACGCCCCGCTCCGCCCCCAGGCCCGCCCGGCCGCGTCGCGAGGCCGGGCGGGTCCCATGCGCTGACGGGCGCGTGTCGCCGCGCCCACGTGCGAGGCCGGGCGTCCGCCGCGCCCTAACGTCACGACCGACGGCCATCCGCCGCCATCCCTGCCGTACGTCCCCGAGGAGTCGTCCCGTGTCCGAGAAGCAGCAGCCCGCCCGCCCCGTGCTCGAACCCGCCGCGGCCGCTTTCGCCGAGGCGACGGCGAAGCCCCCGTACCTCTTCCAGATCCCCCCGGCCGAGGGCCGCGCCGCCGTCGACGACGTGCAGGGCGGGCCGGTCGCGCTGCCCGCCGTGGACGAGGAGTGGGTGACCGTGGACGGCGGCCCGACCGGCTCCGTGCGCGCCCGGATCGTCCGGCCCGAGGGCGCCGGCGGGCCGCTGCCGGTGATCGTCTACATCCACGGCGCGGGCTGGGTGTTCGGCAACGCCCACACCCACGACCGGCTGGTGCGCGAGCTCGCCGTCGGCGCCGGCGCGGCCGTGGTCTTCCCGGAGTACGACCGCTCGCCCGAGCACCGCTACCCGGTGGCCCTGGAGCAGAGCTGGACCGTCGCCCGCTGGGCGGTCACCGAGGGCGCGGCGCACGGCCTGGACGGGACCCGGACGGCGGTCGCGGGCGACTCGGTCGGCGGCAACATGAGCGCGGCGCTGACCCTGCTGGCGAAGGAGCGGGGCGGGCTGCCGCTCGTCCAGCAGGTGCTGTTCTACCCGGTGACCGACGCGAACTTCGACACCGGCTCGTACGAGACCTTCGCCGAGGGCTACTTCCTGCGGCGGGACGCGATGCGCTGGTTCTGGGACCAGTACACGACCGACGAGGCCGAGCGCGCCCAGATCACCGCCTCCCCGCTGCGGGCGACCGTCGAGCAGCTGGCCGGCCTGCCGCCCGCGCTGGTCATCACGGCCGAGGCGGACGTCCTGCGCGACGAGGGCGAGGCGTATGCCGACAAGCTCCGCGAGGCCGGGGTCCCGGTGGCCGGCGTGCGCTTCCAGGGCGTGATCCACGACTTCGTGATGCTCAACGCCCTCCGCGAGACCCGGGCGGCGGACGCCGCCATCACCCTGGCCGTCGACACCCTCCGCACGGCCCTCCACACCGGCTGAGCCGCCGGCCGCCCGGACCCGGCGGCGGTGCTCGACCGGATCCAGGCGACGGCCGGCGCCCGGCTCGGCGAACCGGAGCTGTCCGGCGGACTCAGAGGGTCCAGTCGCGTGAGCAGAGGACGAGCCGGTAGCCGTCCGGGTCGGCGACGGTGACGCCGTGGGTGTCCCAGTAGGGATTGTGTGAGGGCACCCGGGTGCCGCCGTGGGCCAGCAGCCGCTCGACCAGGTTCTCGCCGACCGGGGCGCCGAGGTAGACGACGAACAGGTCGTCCACGGTGGGGGTGGGCGGGAGCGGCCGTTCCGGATCGTGCGTCAGCTCGAAGTGCCAGGAGGCGCCGGGCGGGCCGACCATCACGAGGTCGTGCTCGCCCGGGACCCGCTCCGTGGTCCGCCACAGCACGCCGAGGCCGAGCCCGTCCACGTAGAACCGCTCGGCCGCCGCGAGATCGCGGGAGGGCCGGGCGACTCGGATACGGGTGGCGGCATCGATGACGGGGGTGCCCGGAGTGGTGGCGGGGCTGTCGGGGTGACTGGCGTTCATCGGCGTACTCCTGGGGGCGGCGACGTGGGAGAGGCAGAGCGTGGGAGGCAGAGTGTGACGGGCGGGGTGTGACAGGCGGGACGCAGGGCACGGGACGCGGGGGCGCGGAGGCTCACGCCCCCAAGGTGATCAGTGCGGCGATCGCCGGGCCGAAGGCGCCGCCGAGCTGGTAGCAGAGGTTGAACAGGCCGATCGCCGTGGGCCGCTGGGCCGGGGGCGCCGCCTGCGTGGCGTAGACGGCGAGGGTGGCCTGTCCGGCGCTGGTCGTGAAGACGGCCAGGGTGGCGACGAGCAGGAGCGGCGGTGCCCAGGGGGTCAGCAGGGCGGTGAGCGGTGCCAGTGCCCCGACGGCGATGAGGACCGTCAGGACGCGCGGCCGGCCCAGGCGCGCGGCGCCCGCGGCCATGGCCATGGAGAGCGCGGAGCCGACGAGCAGGGCGCACATCTGGCCGGTGCCGATCACCGCCGTCGACCAGTCGGTGCGCTCGCGCAGGAGCTGCGGGACGGTGAAGAGGAGGGTGAAGTACGAGGTGGCGAAGGCGCAGGCGAGGAGCGCCGGGAGGACGAACGCCCGGGTGCGCAGCAGAACGGCGGGGACGAAGCCGTCGGCGCGGGACCGGATGTGCAGGGCGAGCAGCGCGCCCGTCAGGAGCGAAGCGGCGAGCGCCGGGAGCGGGTGGCGGGGGAGCAGGACCAGCGCCGTGGCGGTCAGGACCAGGAGTGCGGCGCCGCGCGTGTCGAAGGGCGCGGTGCGCGGCGGGGCCGAGAGGTCGGCGCGGCGCATGACCGGCGGCAGGGCCAGCAGGGCGACGGCGCCGACCGCGAGGGACACCCGCCACGAACTCGCGCCCGCGACGGCCGAGCCGAGCAGCGGCCCGACCGCGCCCAGCGTCCCGAACCCGGCGGTGATGACGCCCATCCGGCGCACCGAACCCGCCAGGCTCATCGCGGCGGTGATCAGCCCGGCCCCGCCGACCGCCTGGGCCGCGCGGCCCGCCATGGCGACGGGGAGCCAGGGCGCCGCGGCGACCACCGCCGTACCGGCCACGATGAGCGTCGCGCCGAGCCGCAGCGTGGCGCCGAGGCCGTGCCGCCGGAGCAGGGCGGCCATCAGCGGGGTGCCGACGGCCATGGCCCAGGCGAAGACGGTGACGAGCCAGGTAGCGGTGGCGGTGGAGACGCCGAGCGCGCCGGCCATGTCGGGAAGGATCAGGACGGGACTGTTGGCGCTCGCCGCGACCGGGGCGGCGAGCAGCGCCAGCCACCCGGCGGGCACGGTCCGGGGCGAGGCGAGGGGGGCCGCGGCGGGTGCGGCGGGTGCGGCGTGGCGGTGGAGACGGCGGACGGGCAGGGGCAGGGGCACGGCGGACTCCGGGAAGTCGTTCAGTCTTGATAATCTCAACGTTGAGATAAAAGCAGCCGGATTCTCTCAACGTCAAGTGTCTTAACGTTGAGAGAATGAACGTGGAGAGGACCCGTGGTCATGAGCGACGCCGTGGACGCGATCATCGGACAGTGGGCCAAGGAGCGCCCCGACGTGGTGGAGGACCTCTGGCCGGTCGAGCTCTTCGGGCGCGTCCAGCGCCTGGCCCGGGTCATCGACAAGTCCGCCAAGGCCGCGGCGGCGGCGCACGGCGTGGAGCACGGCGAGTTCGACGTGCTCACCACGCTCCAGCGCTCGGGCCCCCCGTACACGCTGACCGCCGGCGCGTTCCTCAAGGCGTCCATGGTGACCTCGGGCGCGATCACCAACCGCATCGACCGGATGGAGGCCAAGGGCCTGGTCGAGCGGGTCCGCGAGGGCGACGACCGGCGCACCATCGGGATCCGCCTCACCGAGCACGGCCACGAGGTCACCCGCGCCGCCTTCGCCGACCACCTGGCGGCCTACGCCCGGCTGCTCGCGGACGTCGACCGCGAGGTGGTGGACTCGACCGCCCAGGGCCTGCGGCAGGTGATGGAGGCGTTCGGGGACACGGACATCGGCTGACCCCGAGGCATCCGACGCGGCGAATCCTCCTTCAGGTGGAGAAGACGCCCTCCTTCGGGGGGATCCGGACAAGTCGCTTGTACGTAAGGGTTCTTGGGACCGGATGTCCACCTCCCACAAGGATCTCCCTCATCATGCGAAACCGACGCACCGCGTCCGTCGTGGCCCTCGGGGCCATCGCGACGCTCCTGCCCGCGCTCACCCCGGCCGTCGCCTCGGCGGCGGCCGGACCGGCGTCCCCTGCCACCCCCTTAGCGGCAGCCGCTGCCACCGCCGCCCCGCTCGCCCGCTTCGAGCACCAGAAGCCGCGCTGGACCCGCTGCGAGGCCGAGGGGCCGGCCTCGTACGAGTGCGCCACGATCAAGGTCCCCCTCGACTACGCCCGCCCCGGCGGCCGCACCCTCGACCTCGCCATCTCCCGGGTGAAGGCGACCAGCGCCAAGGACCGGCGCGGGGTGCTGCTCCTGAACCCCGGCGGACCCGGCGGGCCGGGCCTCGACATGCCCGTCTGGATGGGCCCGATGCTCGCGGACGACCTGAAGAAGCGGTACGACCTGATCGGCTTCGACCCGCGCGGCGTCGGCCGCAGCACCCCGCTGACCTGCGACCTCAACCAGCAGGAGAGCAACTGGCAGCGCCCGTACAAGGCGGCGACGTTCACGAAGGACGTCCAGTGGGCGCGTACCGTCGCGGAGAAGTGCCGGGCGCGCAACGGCTCGGCCCTGGCGCACATGGGCACCCGCAACACGGCCCGCGACATGGACGTCATCCGCGCCGTGCTCGGCGAGCGGAAGATCTCGTACCTCGGCTACTCCTACGGCACCTACCTGGGCGCCGTGTATACCCAGCTGTTCCCGAAGCGCGCCGACCGCTTCGTCCTGGACAGCGCCGTGGACCCGGCACGGATCTGGCGCGGCATGATCCAGATATGGGGCGAGGGCGCGGAACCGGCGTTCGCGCGCTGGACCGCCTGGGCCGCCGAGCGGAACGCCACGTACGGGCTCGGCGCCACCCCCGCGCAGGTCGGCGCCACCTTCTGGGGCCTGGTCGCCCAGGCGGACCGGAAGCCGATCGAGCTCGACGGCTTCCCGATGACGGGCGACGACATCCGGCTCGCCGCCCGCGGCCTCGTTTTCGACGTGGAGTACGCCTCCCAGGAGACCGCCCGGCTCAAGGCCGCCGCCGAGGGCCGCACCCCGGCCCCGGCCCGCCGCGCCGCCCCGTCGGCCCCGGCCACGCCGCCGGAGGTGCCCGCCGACAACATGGACGCGGTCTTCTGGTCCGTGGTCTGCTCCGACACCCGCGCCTGGCCGAAGGACCCGGAGCAGTACCGCCGCGACGCGGTCCGCGACAAGGTCCGCTACCCGCTGTACGGGGACTTCGCGTCGAACATCAAGCCCTGCGCGTTCTGGAGCCCCGGCGCCGAGCCGGCCACCGTCGTGAACAACTCGGTCCACGCCCTGGTCCTCCAGAACGAGTGGGACTCCCAGACCCCGCTGGCCAGCGGCCAGGGCCTGCGCCGGGCCCTCAAGGGCGCCAAGATGGTCACCGTCCTCGGCGGCCAGGGCCACGGCGTGTACGGGTTCGGCTCCTGCGCCGACGCGACCGCGACCTCCTACCTGGTCACTGGCCGGCTGCCCGCGAAGGACCTGACCTGCCGCACCCCGGCCGGCCAGGCCCAGCGCTCCGACGGCCGGACGCTCCCGGGGATCCCCGAGCGCCTGCCGATCGGCGGCACCGACCGCTTCTGATGCTCCACGAGCGCGGGTGAGGGGCCGGACGCCCGACCGGGTGTCCGGCCCCTCGTCGCACGTCGCGCCGGCGCCGCGATCAGTTCGCGGCCACGGGCCCCAGCATCCGCTTGCTGATCCACTCCAGCGGGCCGTCGCCGAGGGACTTGGCGTACTGGCGTCCGCTGTGCTGCCCGTTCTGGATCACGTGCAGCTGCATCGAGATCGGGCCCTTGTCGTACTTCTTGACGAACGCCTTCGTGGCCGCCTGCCCGCTCTCCTTGGTGCCGAGCATGATCGAGATGTTCACCTTGGGCCCGCCCTTCTCGATCAGGCGGGTGGCCAGGTAGTTCGGGTCGTTCGCCCGCTTCTCCTTGTCGTGCCCCGCCCAGAAGGGGGAGGTGGGCGCGGTGTCCGGGCCGCCCGCGATCGCGGAGCCGAAGCGGTCGGGGTACTGGAGGACCATCTTCATCCCCACGTAGCCGCCCGAGGACGAGCCGAAGAAGCCCCAGCCGCGGGGGTCCTTGTAGGTGCGGAAGTTCTCCCGGGCCAGGTTCGGGACGTCGTCCGACATCCAGGTGCCCATCTTGGGCTGCCCGGGGATGTCCGAGCCGTCCCAGTAGGCGTTGTCGGAGGCGTTGAGGACCGGCATCACGAGGATGAAGGGGAGGCCCCGGCCGTCGTCGGCCATCTCCTGGACGGACTCCTGGAGCCTGAGGTCGGCGCCGAACCAGTAGTTCGTCGGGTAGCCGTTGCTGCCCGGCAGCGCGATCAGCACGGGGAACGCGCTGTCGCGGTACTTCTCGTCCTCGTACTGCTTCGGCACCCACGCCCACACCCGGCCGGTGAATCCAGACTTGGGCCCCTTGAGCTCGGTCCACACGACCTTGGTGCCGTTGTCCAGGGTGCGCTGCGTGGTCCAGTCCCGCGGGTTCGTGGGGAACTGCACGTTGTTGCTCGGGCGGACCGTCGTCGGCGCCGCCGAGCTCGGCCGCGCCGAGGTGGTGCCCGGCTTGTCGCTGAACCGGACGTGCTCGTCGCCCTGGGAGCAGGACGTGACGAACAGGGCGGCGCCGACGGCGGCGCACGCGAGCAGGGTCGTCGACCGGCGTTTCACGGGTACTCCAGGTGGCGCGAGGGGCGGGGCGGAGGAGCCGCGCGGGCCCGGGGAGGGCCCGCGCGGCATTACCGGACATAGAGAGGGGAAGCGTGCATATCCGGTTCCATCCCGTACCGCCCAGGGGTGTGATCCACGTCACATTCCCCGATGCGGCCTGGCTCGGCCTGGCCTCAGGCCACGCCGTCCTCCCACCACCACGACTGCGAGCCGTAGGCGTACTCGACCCGGGAGTCCACGTGCTGCCACGACACCGAGTAGGTCTCCAGGCCGGAGTAACCGCAGGTCTCGGCCTTCTGGTAGATGCTCTTCGTGGACAGCCCCGAGATGGCGACGTCCGCGGCGACGCCGTACAGGTGCATCGAGTTCGAGGCCCCGCCCACCGAGGAGTTGTGGGAGATGCTGCGGAAGCCGGAGTTGATCGTGACGGCCCGGTCCCCGCACTTCTTGCGCAGCGCCTCCAGCTTGTACATGTTGCGGCGCACGTTCTCCTTCACGGTCGCCGCGCCCACCTTGCCGCCCGAGAAGCCGGAGCCGTCCTTGCTCTGGAACTCGGAGAACTCGAAGTGCGCCGTCGAACCGTCCGCGCTCTCCAGCGCGTTGAGCTGGCTGAAGGTCTGCGGCCCGGCCACCCCGTCGGCGGAGAGCCCGTACGCCGCCTGGAAGCGGCGCAGCGCCGCGTCGGTGCCGGGGCCGAACTGGCCGTCGACGCCGACGTACGTCTGCTGGGCCGAGCTCGCCGCCCAGCCCGCGATCCGGATCTGGAGCTCGGTGACGGCCGCGCCGCTCGCGCCCTGGGCGAGCTGCGAGGGCCAGCCGTACGCGGCTGCCGGGGTGGCGAGGACCAGACCGCCGCCGACGGCCAGACCGGTGGCCGCGGCCGCGCCGGCGCCGAAGCGCAGCAGCGAGCGGCGGGAGAGGTCGGATGCCATGGTGAACTCCCTTGTTTCCTAGGTTTCCTAGTACCAGTTGTGGGACTGCCAGAAGGACCATGCCCCGCACGGGGTGGTGTACCGCGACTTGATGTAGTCGAGGCCCCACTCGATCTGGGTGGCCGGATTGGTCTGCCAGTCGGCGCCCGCCGCGGCCATCTTGTCGCCGGGCAGGGACTGCGGGATGCCGTAGGCGCCGGACGAGGGGTTCGTCGCGTACACCTTCCACGTGCTCTCGCGGATCCAGAGGTTGTCCAGGCAGCCGAACTGGCCGCTCACGGACCAGCCGTGCTCGGTGATCTTCCACTGGGCGGTGATCTTCACGGTGCGGGCGACCCGCATCGCGTTCATCGTCGCCGGACCGGAGACGCCGTCGGCGGACAGGCCGTTCGCCTGCTGCCAGGACGTCACCTTGGACTTGGTGCCGTCGCCGTAGGCGCCGTCGGCGGTGACGCCCGCCTTGCGCTGCACCTCCTTCACCTTGTTGTGCAGGGCGAGTTCGGTGCGGCTGCCGTAGTCGCCGTCCTCGGCGAGCCCGTTGTCCTGCTGGAACGAGCGGACCGCGGCGCTGGTCTGCGAGCCGTAGACGCCGTCGATCCCGCTGTACGGCAGGTAGCCGATGCCCGCGAGGTTGCGCTGGATCCAGGTGGTGGAGTCCAGGGCGTGCGCGGGAACGGAGGGCGCCAGCACGGCGAGCAGCGCGGCGGCGAGCACGAGCGCCGCCTGCGCGAGCGGCAGGCGGCGCCGGAGGGCCGGCGTTCGGGTGGGTATCACTCGGAGTCCTTGTCCTCGATGTCGGGCCGGGGGGCGGCCCACGTCATGGTGCTGCCGGGGCGGTCGGTTCGGGGCGTCTCGCGAGCGATACGGGACGGGGCCGGGACGGCCGGGACGCCGGGGGCGCCCGGGACGGGACGGGGCGGGACGACTCGTGTCACGCGGCCGTTTGTGGCGTAGATCACTCCCGTGGGGCCTGGAGGTCAGTGAGTCCGCTGTGTCGCCGGTGTGCCGGTGTGACAAAGTCCTGCCGCAGGCAGCGGCACGTTGTTCATGAACTCCCTTGCCTGCGACGGGGGTTCGACACGGGGGAGAGGCTTCGCATGACTGCTGTCGAGAAGCAGGCCCGGGACGAGCGGCGTCGGCGGGACGCCGAGCTCAGGGCCGTCCGCGAACGGGTCCTGGCCGGGATGCGCCGGATCAAGGAGGAGTTCGGCCTGAGCTACGGCCGGCTCGCGGAGAAGACGCACTACAGCCGCTCGTCCTGGGAGCGCTTCCTCAACGGGAAGCAGTGGCCGAGCCGCGCGGCGATCCAGCAACTCGCGGACGTGGTCGGAGAGGACCCCAAGCCCCTGATCGCACTCTGGGAGCGCGCCGAGGAACTGGCCCGCAGAAGCAGACGCGAGGGCGTGGGGGGCCAGGGGGAGGAAGAGGAAGAGAAGCAAGGGGAGGAGAAGAAGCAGGGGGAGCAGGGGGAGCAAGAGGAGGAGGGGGAGCCGGGGGGACGGGAGGAGCGGATACGCGAATCCGATCCGATACGGGAGGGGGGACCGGTACGCGAGCAGGAGCCTGCGGGGGAGCGGGCGCCCGTAAGCGACGGGGACCCCGAACGGGAGGGCGCCCCGGCCCGCGAACCGGCATCCGCGTCGGCGCCACCCAAGGAGCCCGCCGCGCCCGATGAACCCGACCGCCCCGCACCCCGCCCCGCCGGACGCGTGCGCCCGCTCGTCCACATGGCGATCGGCGCGGTCGTCGGCGCCCTGGTGGTGATCGCCGTCCTCGGGGTGAAGTCCACCCCCGACGGCGCGCGGTCCGACGCGGGCAAGCCGACCGCGAGCGCCGAGAAGGCGGGGGTGGAGGCGCAGGGCGCGACCGAGCGGACCCCCGGCGCCGAGTCCGACCACCCCCTCCCCGGCTGCTCCGGCGAATCGTGCCTGGGCCGCGAGCCGCAGACGATGAACTGCCAGTGGGACGCGACGACCGTCCGTCTCCTCTATCTGCGCGGGCTGCGGATCCAGCTCCGGCACAGCGCCGCCTGCCAGGCGGTGTGGGGGAGGCTGGAGAACGGGGCGATCGGCGACGGTGTGATCATCACCGACAAGGGCAGCCGGACGGAGGAGTCCACCATTCGGGTGGACCGCGACACCTATACGCGGATGCTCTCCGTGGCCGAGTACCCGCTCTCGACCATCTCCATCTGCGGGACCATCCCGAAGGTCAAGGAGCAGGAGTGCGACCCCGCCCAGGACGCCCCACAGCCCTGACGCGGCCCTGACGCGGCCCTGACTCGGCTCTGTCGCGGCGCTGGCTCCGCCCTGACCCGGCCCCGGCGCGGCGCTGTCCCGGCCGCGGGCCCCGGGCGTCCCGAGACGGCGGCGCGCCCAAGCCTGAGGTGCGGGATCCGCAGATGGGACAGGGGGGTTGCTCATAGCATTCGGCCGCCGCTCCGCGCCGTGCGGGGCGGCGGCCGAACCCATGGGGAGAAGACGATGAGCGACCTGCCGATGCCGCGTCCGCGACGCCGCGCACTGCTGTCCGGGGCCTTCGCACTCGGGGCGGGAGCGGTCCTGGGGACCGCCCTGCCGGGGACGGCGCGGGCCGCCGCGGGGGCCGCGCTCGCCGGGCCGGTGATCTCCGGGTGCGTGGCCTGGGGGGCCCGGGAGCCGAGTACCCCCGTCAAGCTGCTGGCCACCGGGCCGCAGAAGATCATCGTCCACCACACCGCGAGCCCGAACAGCACCGACTACTCCCAGGCGCACGCCTTCGAGCTGTCCCGGTCGATCCAGGCCGACCACATGGACGCGCGGGGCTGGATCGACTCGGGCCAGCACTTCACGATCAGCCGCGGCGGCTGGATCACCGAGGGCCGGCACTCCAGCGCCGCCGCGCTGGCCGCCGGGACCCAGCAGGTCGAGTCGGCGCACTGCACCGGCCAGAACACCGTCGCCGTCGGCATCGAGAACGAGGGCACGTACACGACGGTGGACCCCCGGTCGGCCCAGTACGCGAAGCTGGTCGACCTCTGCGCGTACATCTGCGAGCAGTACGGGCTGCGCGCCTACCAGATCTTCGGGCACCGGGACTTCAACAACACCGAGTGCCCCGGCGACCGGCTGTACGCGCTGCTGCCGCAGCTCAGGGCCGACGTCGCCGCCCGGATCGGCGGCAGCCCGGCGTGGGCCGGCTGGCCGGTGGCGCGGCTCGGCGACACCGGGGAGCGGGTGAGGTCGCTCCAGCACCTGCTGAACTCGCGGGGCGCCACGATCGTCGCCGACGGCTCCTTCGGGCCGGCGACGGAGACCGCGGTACGCGCCTTCCAGACGACCAACCGGGCCGGGGTCGACGGCGTGGCCGGCAACCAGACCTGGCACCAGCTCGCCACCCCGCTCGCGCGCGGCGCGCAGGGCGACCCGGTGAAGGCGCTCCAGGGCCAGCTCAACGCGCGCGGTCAGTCGCTCGTCGTCGACGGCAGCTTCGGGACGGGGACCGAGACGGCGGTACGGGCGTTCCAGACCTCGGCGAGCCTGACGGCCGACGGGGTGGCGGACGCCCGCACCTGGAGCCGGCTGCTGGCCTGAACCCACCCGTCCCGCCCTTGGGTACGCGTCCCGGAAGTGTCCCGAGTGGGCGTTGGGACCTACGCATTCGCCGGACGTCATGGTCAGGATTCCGTTGGGCCGAAAACGGCGGCGGCCGAACGAGCCCATCGAGCTCCACCCCGCACCACCCACCAGAACCAGCCATCCGATCAAGGGAGTCACGACATGCGTCGCATACGGAGCACCACCCTCACCGCGGGTGCCCTCGCCCTCGCCGGTGTCGCCGCCACCTGCGTGGCGCTGGCCCCGGCCGCGTCCGCCTCGGCCCAGGCGTGCACGGTCTCCACCCTCACGACCGGTGAGTACGAGGCGCAGGGCACCATCGTCTCGAAGGCGTCCAGCGGCTGCGGTGACCTGAACCTGACCTACTCGTACAACTCCGGCAGCCGCACCTACGACCACTACGCGGGCCGCTACAAGAAGTCGTCCGGCTGGGTCACCGGCTCGAAGCGGTACGTCCAGGCGTCCGACGGCTACCACAGCGTCAACGACTCCACCTACTGGCTGATCACCGGCCTCTCCGCCGGCACACAGTTCAGCGTCTCCAGCCTGCTCGACGGCGGCGACACGGTGCAGATCACCCACTGACCCACCGCCCCACTGACCCGCTCCCCGGCGGATCGGCGGATCGGCAGTACGCCGCGGGGCCATCGGCGGACGGCCCCGCGGCGCCCGGAGAACCGAGCAGAGGACACGAGACGCCGTGAAGAAGAGGCAGTTCACCGCGGTGATCCTGGGCACCGTCATCGCGGCCGGTGCCCTGACGGGCTGTGGGGGCGGCCCGTCGGGCCTCGCCTCGGCGTCCCTTCCCACGCCGTCGGGGCCCGTGCGGCCGCCGACGGTGGAGGAGGGGCTGCCGAGGGACTTCACGGCGATGGTGCTGCCCGCCACGGGCCCGGACAGCAGACTGGCCCAGGGACTCGACGGCTTCGCCCAACTGGTGGGCGACGCGCGGCTCCAGGAGTGCGCGCGGCAGGCGGGCGTGCGGCCTCCCGAGGTGCCGCCCCCGGCGTACATCGGCTGGTCCGACCTGCCCGACCTGGGCTTCATCGGACGGCACGGCCTCACCATGAGCGTCCGCGCCCTGCCGGAGCCGGGCCCGTCCGAGCGGGCGGCGACGGGCCGGACGGACCGGGCGGCGCAGCAGCGCTGCGAGGCGGCGGGCCGCGCCGCGACGAAGGAGTTCAAGGAGATCTACTCGCCGGTCCAGTCGCTGTGGTGGCCCGAGGTCTCGGCCGTCCGTGACGACCCGCGCTCCCGCGAGGCCCTGCGGACGCTGCCCGGCTGCCTCGCGCGCTACGGCGTCGACGTCGAGGACGAGGACGGCTTCTTCGCCCTCGTCGACCGCACCGTCCAGGGCATCGAGGACGGCGCGGAGGCGGCCCGCGCCGACCGGGGCCTCGGGGCGGCGTACGCCGCCTGCATGGCCCCGGTGGAAGCGGTCCGCGAACCCCTGCGCGCCGCCCGCCGCACCGCCTTCGTGGCGGCACACCGGACGGAACTCGACGCACTGGAAGGCACGTTGGTCCAGCGCATCCGGGAGCTGGAGCGGCGGCACGGCCTGACGTTCGGGCACCCGGTCCCGTGAGGGACGTGGAGACCGCAACAACCCGGAACAACCCGGCACAACTCGAAACGAGAGGGAACGCACCATGCTCCGATCGTCCGGTCTGCGCAAGCAGAGCGCCCGGATCGCCCTGTTCCTCGCCCTGACCATGGCCCTGTTCGTCCAGACGGGCACGCCGGCGCAGGCGTTCGCGGGGGCGGCGTACCACCTGCAGAGCTCGGGCAACCGAGGCAGTGACGTCGTCGCCCTCCAGTACCTGCTGGGGGCGCACGGCCAGTCCGTGACCGCCGACGGCGTCTTCGGCTCCGGCACGGCGACCGCCGTCAAGTCCTTCCAGAGCTCCCAGGGCCTCACGGCGGACGGCGTCGTCGGCCCGAACACCTGGGGCAAGCTCGTCTCCACGGTGCGCGAGGGCGACAACGGGTCGGCCGTGAAGGCCGTGCAGTACCTGCTCAACGCAAAGCGTTCGGCGGGCCTGACGGTCGACGGCGCCTTCGGCCCGGCGACCGCCACGGCGGTGAAGACCTTCCAGAGCCACGCCGGCCTGTCCGCCGACGGCGTCGTCGGCCCCGACACCTGGCGGAACCTGGTCTGGCACTACGAGCTGGTCAACTTCACCCACATCTGCGACCAGAACCCGGACGGCAACGCCACCGCGAACTGGGCCACCGCCGCCGCCGTCGGCCAGTTGGAGGCCGCGGCCGCGTCGTTCGCCTCGACGGGCCAGGGCAAGGTGCCGATGGGCGACGCGGGCTTCGAGCACGGCGGCGACATCCCGGGCCACGCGAGCCACGAGGTCGGCCTGGACATCGACATCTGGCCGATCCGCACCGACTCGGCGCAGTGCTCGGCCGGCCGGATCACCTGGCAGTCCGGGACCTACGACCGGTCGGCGACCCGCCAGCTCGTGCAGGCGATCCGCGCGGCGGCCCCGGGGCACATCGAGGTCATCTACTTCAACGACCCGACGCTCATCTCCGAGGGCCTGACCACGCAGTACCCGAACCACGACAACCACCTGCACGTCCGCTACCGCTGACGCGGGCCGGCACAGCACGCGAAGGAGAGACATGCGCAGACGCCTCCCGGCGCTGATCGCCGCGGTCGTCGCCGCGATGGTCGCCGTCCTGCTCGGGCCGACCACCGCGTCGGCCGCCACCTGGCCCGTCATCGCCAACGGCGACAGCGGGGCGCAGGTGACGACGGTCCAGCACCTGCTCAACCACCGCGGGTACGCGACCACCGCCGACGGCCAGTTCGGCCCCGCCACCGAGACGAAGGTCTCGGCCTTCCAGAGCGCCAACGGCCTCACGGCCGACGGCTCGGTGGGCCCGCTGACCTGGCCCAAGCTGGTCGCCACGGTGCAGAGCGGCAGCACCGGCAACGCGGCCAAGGCCGCCCAGACCCAGCTGAACCGGTACGGGTACGGGCTCGCCGTCGACGGAGACTTCGGCACCGCGTCGACGAACGCCGCCAAGGACTTCCAGTCCAAGCACGGCCTGACGGCGGACGGCATCGTCGGCCCGAACACCTGGAACGCCCTGGTCGGCGGCTCCGGCAGCGGCGGGGGCGGCACCACCCGCGCCCAGCTGGCCGCTTCGATCGACGGCAACTCCCGTATCTCGCTGCTCACTTACCACGTGAGCGGGGTCGTCGACGCAGACTCCACGGCCCAGGCGAACATCACCGACACGAAGAACGGCACCACCGCCGAGACCAGCAACTACAGCGACGTCGGCGAGCGCGAGGTCTGGCTCTCCACGGCCATGCTCAACGGCATGCTGAAGCTGTCCACGGAGCGGGGCTACACCTTCCTCGTCACCGAGATCGCGGGCGGCGACCACTCCTCGAACTCCAACCACTACAAGGGCGTCGCGTTCGACGCGGACAACATGTCCGTCAGCAACGCCACCTTCGTCAGCGCCTGCCGCGCCTACGGCGCGACGGAGGCCCTGGACGAGGGCAACCACGTCCACTGCGCCTGGCAGTAACCCCGCCGGCCATCCCCCCAGCGGCCGACGCCCACCCCCCGGGCGTCGGCCGCGCCGCGCTACTCGTCCCCGGGCCCGTCGACATCAGCCCGGCGCTTCAGGTCCTCGATCTCGGCGTCCAGTTCCTCGGCGCTCAGCCGCTCGACGGAGGCGCCGTGCCGGGCCGCGAGCTCGTCGGCGGGCTCGGGGTGCTTCTCGTGCAGGGAGAGGATCAGGACGGCACCGCTGTCGGGCACGCGGGTGTTGAGAGCGATCACCGCCTCGCCGCCGGCCTCCAGATTGTGCTGCTCGGCCGCGTTGCCCAGCAGCGCCCCGGCGGTGAACCCCAGCAGCGCGCCGACCGGCCCGCCGAGCAGCCCCAGCGCGAGCCCGGCCGCACCCCCGCCGACCGTGGCGGCCCCCGTCCCGCGCACATGCGCGTCGAGCACCTCCAGCTCCCCGTCGTCCCGCCGGGCGACACTCACCTCCTGCCGGTACCCCGACAGATGCTGCGCCTCCCGGAACGCGTCGCCGCAGCGCTCCGGGTCCTGGAACGTCAGCAGCAGGACGTTGTCACGCGGTGAACTCTCCACATCCCGAGCCTAACCGCGCCCCCGCCCGTTCCCGGGCCGCCCACCGTGGCCGAACGGGTGAGGCGGGGCGCGCCGCCGACGGCCCCTCAGCCCACCACCCCGCTCGCCCACAGCGTCGGCAGGACCGAGACCGCCGCCGCGAGCCAGAAGTCGTAGCGGCGGGGGCGGTAGAGCCGCTGGGCCAGGCGGTGGAGCCAGGCGGGGGAGTCGGAGTCCTCGAAGGAGCGGTCGAGCATCGCGTTGCGGAACAGGCCCAGGAAGGCCAGCGCCCAGGAGAGGCCGAGGAGGGCGGTCGCCGCCACGCGGGCGACGGTGAGGGCCGGCCAGCCCGTCGCGTCCTCCGCCAGGCCCGCGCCCGCCACCAGGGCGATCGAGGTCATGCCCGCGCCGATCCAGGCCCAGTTCGCCGCCGGGAGGCAGACGTCGAGCTCGGTCTTCTCCAGGCGCTCGTGCCGGGCCAGGCGGCGGCACAGTTCGCGTTCCTCCGCGCGCTCCTCGGGCGGGGGATTGTGGCCGATCAGGCGCCCCAGGGGGAGCAGCCTGCCCACGACGTACCAGTTGGGATCCACGGACCGGGCTTTCGTGACGAGGGTCGGGGGGAGGGGGTGGGGCGGGCCGCCGCGCGGCCGGGCCATCGTCATCGCCTACAACAAGTGGGACGAGCTCGACGAGGAGCGGC
>NZ_JBEZHM010000053.1:0-55873 GCF_040650575.1 Streptomyces sp. NPDC048659
TCCGCTGGCGACCCGCCCCCGCCCCTTCCTAGGCTGCGCTCCCATGGGCTCCTACGGCAAAACCTCCTTCGTCTGCCTGCCGTGCCGGGCGTCGTACAAGCAGCCGTACGCGGACATCGCCCGCGAGCGGCGCTGCCCGCGCTGCGCGCGGACGCTGATCCACGCGGGCTCGGCGTTCGCCCCGCCCAAGCGCCGGGACCTGGCGGCGTGGCGGGCCCTCTCGGTGCTGCTGAACGCGGGTGTCGGCTTCCACAAGAGCTGCTGCGGCGGCCCCGGCTGGCGCCCCCGCACCCTCCGCGAGGTCAAGGCCAGAACCGCCTACGCCCGCCGCACCGGCGTACCCCTGGCCCACGCCCTGCTCCGCTACGAACTCCCGCCGACCTGACCCGCCAGACGTGACTCGGGGCCCCGCCCCCGGGAGCCCCCTCACATCCTCCGCAGATGCCCCGCCAGCCGGTCGTACTGCTCGCGGACACCCGCCTCCATGCCCGCCGCCAGGGCCTGGTCGCGGGTTTCCGTGGTGGGCCAGAAGGAGGTGCTGGTGAGGGCGGTGCCGCCGGTGGGGGTGGTGTCGAAGGAGAGGATGACGCGGACCGGGGCCGTGTCCGGCATCTGCTCGAAGTGCTCGGAGTAGACGAGGCGTTCGGCCGGGATCAGCTCCTCGTAGGTGCCCGAGAAGACGATCTCCTGGCCGTCGGGGGTCCGCTGGCCCCAGCGCCAGGCGCCGCCCGGGCGCAGGTCGATCTCGCAGACGGACATGGTGAGCCCGGGGGTCCCGTACCAGGCCCGCACGTGCTCGGGGCGCGTCCACGCCTCCCAGACCCGCCGTACGGGGGCGTCGAAGGTGCGGGTGACGACCAGTTCCCGGTCCGCCGGCGTGGTGAGCAGCGTGATCATCGGCTTCTCCCGTCTGCCCGCGGGGCGGCCTTGCGGGGCCCTCTCCTCAGGATCGTACTGACGGACTAGAGCCGCAAACAGGGACGAACGAATAACCGAGTGAACATGTTCAACGGTGAAGCGCTATCGTGCTCCCACGCGGCCTGCGATCTCTACGCGCCGCATTCCGACCTGTGGGGGGTCTCTCAGATGCGCTCTACGCGCACGCTGCCGCATGTCCTGGTACGTGCGGCAACCGTTTTCGCTCTTTCGGCAGGCGTCGCCCTGCCCGCCATCGTCGCGGCGCCGACCGCGTACGCGGCGACCGTGACGCAGACCGTCACCCTGGACGACGGCCGGCTGACCCTCGGGCTGCCCGCCAACGCGCTCTGGGTGAAGGTCAGCGTCCTCGCCCCGGCCGACGCGGGCTCGGGCACGCTCTTCACCACGGACGAGCTCACGTCCACCGGCTACAACAGCTGGACCACCGACGCGGCGATCAAGCTCCCCGAGGGCACCGCCTTCGGCGACTACCCGCTCGCCGTCGAGTACCGGATGCCCGGCGGCGTCGTCGAGCGCTGGACCGGCGGCTCGTTCGGCTACAAGCCGCACACCGGCGTCGAGTCGGCCGCCTTCGACCGCAAGACCACCAGCTACGACCAGCGCGAGGTCGTCCTCAAGGGCAAGGCCACCACCTGGAACCCGGCCACCGGCGAGCGCACCGCCGCCGCCGAGGGCACCGCGGTCTCCGTCACGCTGGGCCTGCGCGACGCGTTCGCCGCCACGCGCAACACCACCCTGACCGTCACCACCGGCGCCGACGGCACCTTCTCGCTGCCGGTCTCCCCGGACGCCGAGATCACCGGCGGCAGCGCCGTCGTCGCCCCGGCCTTCGGCATCGACCCGGACGAGGCGCGCCAGCTCCCCGGCGTCGGCGTCGACAAGCTGACGTACCGGATCACCTCGGACACCAACAAGTCCCGCGCCACCGCCAACACCGACGTCCGGGTCACCGGCCGCGTCGAGCGGCTGACCGCCGAGGGCTGGAAGGGCTTCGCGGGCGCCCCGGTCATCTCCACGGGCACCGAGCCGCTCTCGTACGGCACCAGCGTCGTCGACCAGATCGGCGCCGGCACCACGGACGCGGACGGCTTCTTCGCCCTCGCGGCCCGCGTGCAGTACACGACCGCCGGCGTCTTCACCGGTCTGCGCCCCTCCGTGTACTACGGCCAGGGCAACGACCGTCCGTACGACCACGCCGCCGTCGCCGTGCCGCAGAGCTTCTGGTTCGCGGACACCCGGATGTCGATGGACGAGTTCGGCCGCCTCAGCGTGACCGGCCGCCTCGCCACCAACGCCTCGGTGAGCTGCTACGACAAGCCCGACTGGGTCGCTCTCCAGGTCTCCCTGGACAACGGCCGCACCTGGTACAACATGAAGTCGCAGGCCACCCCGTGGTGCAGCTTCGACTTCCAGACCTGGGGCTACGACAACGCGCTCTACCGGGTCTACCACCCGGAGACGGACCGTTTCATCACCCGGACGAGCAACCCGGTCCGGCTGGCCCGCACGCCCACCCGGATCGTGAACGTCTCCCTCTCCCCCTCCCGGCCCCGCACCGGCTCGGCGATGACCGTCAAGGCCCTCGTCCAGCAGAAGGTCAACGGCGTCTGGAAGGCCATGCCCGGCGCGAAGGTCACCCTCGTCTTCAAGCCCAAGGGCGACCCGAGCTGGTACTGGGTCAAGAAGGACGTCGCCACCAACTCGGCCGGCAACGTGAACTTCAAGGCCACCAACTACGGCGACGGCACGTGGGCGCTCTACCTGCAGTCCAAGAACGGTTTCTTCTACAGCGAGTCGAGGACCATCTATGTCGATGCGCTCTGACCTCCGACGCGCCGACCTGCGGCGCATCGCCGCCGTGTCCCTCGTCACGGCCCTGACCCTGGGTGCCGCCGCGGCCCCCGCCCTCGCCGAGGAGCCGGCCCCGGCGCCCACCGTGGGCATCGGCCGCGCCGTCACCGAGGCCGACCAGCGCGGCAGCTTCCGCGTCACCGCGTGGACGGACGCCCCGCAGGCCACCGTCACCGCGGTCTCCGCCAAGGTCCGCAAGGGCGACACCGTCCTCGCCGACTTCCCGGCGCTGATCCAGTCCGCCCCGGGCACCTTCAAGCTGCCCGCGGACGCCACCCTCAAGCTGACCGAGGACCAGGGCGTGCTGCCCGAGCTCGGCCAGTACGCGATCGACGTCACCGCCACCGACTCGCTCGGCAACACGGTGACCCGCGCGGACGCGGGCACGCTGGACTTCACCCTGCGCCCGCTGCTCACCTTCGCGGTGGGCAAGCCCGGCTGGAACGACCCGAACATCCGCCCGCAGGGCAAGCTGACCGGCGTGCAGCCCGGCTCCGGCGACATCGTGCCGCTGCCCGGACGCTCGGTCTCCTACCAGCGCTCCACCCCGGACGAGGGCCCGGTCCAGTCCGCGGCCACCACGGACACCGGCGAGTTCGCCGGCGACCCGATCCCGGCGACGCGGTCCTACGAGCTGTACAAGGCCACGTTCACCGAGAACAGCGCCGAGGTCCACGGCACCGCCACCGACCAGCGCTACTTCAGCGAGTGGCAGGCCCGGAAGCTGACGGTCACCGCCACCGCCGACAAGACCCGCGCGGCCAGCGGCGAGACGGTCACCATCACCGGCCGGGTCACCGACCCGGAGAACGGCGGCGCCCCGCTCGCGGACCAGCCGCTCCGGGTGACCCTCGGCGCGCCGCACGACTACTACCGGCCCAGCACCCCGTTCCCGCAGACCGTGCGGACCGACGCGGACGGCTACTACACGGCGAAGCTGATCGCCGCGGCCGGCCCGAACGCGGAGGGCTGGACCGTCGAGTCGGCGGACCTCTTCCAGACGTTCTCGGCGATCCAGGGCACGCTGGTCATGCCCCTCGACTCGCGCACCACGACCATGAGCTACTCGCTCCGGGCCGACGCGCGTCTCACCGTCTACGGCCAGCTCCGCTCCCCGTACGAGCGCTGGTCCGGCTCCTCGTCCCAGCAGACGGTGCTGCTGGAGCAGTCGCCCGACGGCCGCACCGGCTGGAAGCAGGTCGGCTCGACCGGCTTCTACTCCAGCGTCCGCTCCACCTTCGGCATCGCCGTGTGGAACAAGGGCGGCTGGTTCCGGCTGCGCCACCTGACCTCGGACCAGTACGCGGAGTCCGTCAGCACCCCGTTCCGGGTCTCCCGGATCGAGACCCGCGTGCTGAACGTCAACGCGGCCCCCGAGCCCGTCCGCAAGGGCGCGACGGTGACTGTCACGGGCACCCTCCAGCACAACGTGAGCGGCTGGAAGCCGCTGGCCTCGAAGCAGCTCCAGCTGCAGTTCCGGGCCAAGGGCACCTCGAAGTGGGTGACGGTCGCCAAGGGCAACACGGCGGCCAACGGAAACATCGCGCTGAAGCACAAGGCGACCGTGGACGGCGTGTACAACCTCGTCTACGTGGCCGACACGGCGCACTTCCAGTCCTCCGGCGTCGCGGACTACATCGACGTCCGCTGACCGGATCGGCCCGCACGACGACTGAAGGGCGGCACCCCCTGGGGGGTGCCGCCCTTCGGCGTTCAGCGATGGACTCGCCGATCCTCCGACTGACTACGGGAGGATCAGAAGTCCATGTCACCGCCGGGCATACCGCCACCGGCCGGCGCGGACGCCTTCTCCGGCTTGTCGGCGATGACGGCCTCGGTGGTGAGGAACAGCGCCGCGATGGAGGCGGCGTTCTGCAGCGCGGAGCGGGTGACCTTCGCCGGGTCGATGATGCCCTCGGCGATCATGTCGACGTACTCACCGGTCGCGGCGTTCAGGCCGTGGCCGACGGGGAGGTTGCGCACCTTCTCGACGACGACGCCGCCCTCGAGGCCACCGTTGACGGCGATCTGCTTGAGCGGGGCCTCCAGGGCCAGCTTGACGGCGTTGGCACCGGTGGCCTCGTCGCCGTCCAGCTCCAGCTTCTCGAAGACCGCGGAAGCCTGCAGCAGGGCGACGCCGCCACCGGCGACGATGCCCTCCTCGACGGCCGCCTTCGCGTTGCGAACGGCGTCCTCGATGCGGTGCTTGCGCTCCTTGAGCTCGACCTCGGTCGCGGCGCCGGCCTTGATGACGGCCACGCCGCCGGCCAGCTTCGCGAGGCGCTCCTGGAGCTTCTCGCGGTCGTAGTCCGAGTCGCTGTTCTCGATCTCGGCGCGGATCTGGTTCACGCGACCGGCGACCTGCTCGCTGTCACCGGCACCGTCGACGATGGTGGTCTCGTCCTTGGTGATGACGACCTTGCGGGCGCGGCCCAGCAGGTCGAGGCCCGCGTTCTCCAGCTTGAGGCCGACCTCCTCGGAGATGACCGTGCCGCCGGTGAGGATGGCGATGTCGTTCAGCATGGCCTTGCGACGGTCGCCGAAGCCCGGGGCCTTGACCGCGACGGACTTGAAGGTGCCGCGGATCTTGTTGACGACCAGGGTCGACAGGGCCTCGCCCTCGACGTCCTCGGCGATGATCAGCAGCGGCTTGCCCGACTGCATGACCTTCTCCAGGAGCGGGAGCAGGTCCTTCACGGAGGAGATCTTGGAGTTGACGATCAGGATGTACGGGTCATCCAGGGCCGCCTCCATGCGCTCCATGTCGGTCGCGAAGTACGCCGAGATGTAGCCCTTGTCGAAGCGCATGCCCTCGGTGAGCTCAAGCTCGAGCCCGAAGGTCTGCGACTCCTCGACGGTGATGACGCCTTCCTTGCCGACCTTGTCCATCGCCTCGGCGATGAGCTCGCCGATCTGGGTGTCGGCGGCGGAGATGGAGGCCGTGGAAGCGATCTGCTCCTTGGTCTCGACATCCTTCGCCTGCTCGAGGAGGGCGCCGGAGACGGCCTCGACGGCCTTCTCGATGCCGCGCTTGAGGGCCATCGGGTTGGCACCGGCGGCCACGTTGCGCAGGCCCTCGCGGACGAGCGCCTGGGCGAGGACGGTGGCGGTGGTCGTACCGTCGCCGGCGACGTCGTCCGTCTTCTTGGCGACTTCCTTGACCAGCTCGGCGCCGATCTTCTCGTACGGGTCCTCGAGCTCGATCTCCTTGGCGATGGAGACACCATCGTTGGTGATCGTGGGGGCGCCCCACTTCTTCTCGAGGACGACGTTGCGGCCCTTGGGGCCGAGGGTGACCTTGACGGCGTCAGCGAGCTGGTTCATGCCGCGCTCGAGACCGCGCCGGGCCTCCTCGTCGAACGCGATGATCTTGGCCATGTGAAGTGGTCCTCCCGGACATGGGGTGGATAACGCTCCTGGACCGTGCCGACGCCCGCGACGGACGGCCTGCGCACCCGGCGGTTCCTTGCCCCACCTGGCCGCGGACCTCGTCTGCCCGATCCTCGTAAGCACTCTCACCTTCAGAGTGCTAACGCCAATGATTAGCACTCGCCCCATGCGAGTGCAAGCGACTACCGAGGATCGGTCACACCGCGCGGCACACGCCCGGCGCGCGAGCCGGGCGCACGCGGCGGGCACGGCGGGCACCGCGGGCGCGGTGGGCGGACATGACGAGGGGCCCGTACCCGGATCCCGGGTACGGGCCCCTCGACGGAAGTGCGTCGGTGGCCGATCGCGCCGCGCTCAGGCGGTGGCGAGCTTGACCATGTCCGCCTGCGGACCCTTCTGGCCCTGCGAGATCTCGAACTCGACCCGCTGCCCTTCTTCAAGGGTGCGGTAGCCGTCCATCTGGATCGCGCTGTAGTGGACGAAAACATCCGCACCACCGTCGACCGCGATGAAGCCGTAGCCCTTCTCCGCGTTGAACCACTTGACGGTGCCCTGAGCCATGCCTAACTCCCCTATTACTGGCCCTTGCGCGGGACCCGCACTTCGCGGACCCGGGTCAGACCCTGCGCCGGAACGCGTCGACCGCCGCTGAATGTATCTGCCCAACTGCCCTCTGCAACAGGTCAATCCGACGAGAATTCTGGGCACCCCCGAAAGGGGAATTGGGGAGAATCCCTTGAATTCCGGGTCAAGTCGGGCCGGGCAAAGCGCGCAGAAGGTACACAAGGCACGGGCGCTTTGGCTGCTTCTTGTCGTGCGCGGGCGCATTCTCATATGCGGTCGGCATGAGCAGCGGAGGGGACTTCCCCAACTCTACCGCTTCCAACCATGCAGAATTGCCCCTTCCGCTTCTTAGCGCGGAAGGGGCAATTCAGGAAAGACGGGTACGGGTTCGGCCGGGCCCGGCCGGACCCGGTCGCCGGGCTCAGCCGCCGGCGACGGCCGGGATGATCGAGACGCCGGCGCCGTCCGGCGTGGCGGTCTCCAGGCCCTGCTCGAAGCGCACGTCGTCGTCGTTCACGTACACGTTGACGAAGCGGCGCAGCTTGCCCTGGTCGTCCAGGACGCGGGCGGCGATGCCCGCGTGGTTCTTCTCCAGGTCCGCGATGACCTCGGCGAGGGTCGCGCCCTCGGCCTTCACCTCGGACTCGCCGCCGGTGTAGGTGCGCAGGATGGTGGGGATGCGGACGTTCACTGCCATGGGTTCACGGACCTTTCAGTGGGCCAGGCCCGCGTCGCGGAACGCGTCCAGGCTCGGGCGGATGGTGGCGGTCGCCTGAGAGCTGTCGGCGACGGCGTCCAGGGTCTTGAGCCCGTCGCCGGTGTTGAGGACCACCGTCGTCAGCGCCGGGTCGATGAGGCCGTTCTCGACCAGCTTCCGGGTGACGCCGACGGTCACGCCGCCCGCCGTCTCGGCGAAGATGCCCTCGGTGCGGGCGAGGAGCTTGATGGCGTCGACGACCTGCTCGTCGTTCACGTCCTCCACGGCGCCGCCGGTGCGGCGGGCGATGTCGAGCACGTACGGGCCGTCGGCCGGGTTGCCGATGGCGAGCGACTTGGCGATGGTGTTCGGCTTCTGCGGGCGCACCACGTCGTGGCCGGCCTTGAAGGCGGCGGAGACCGGGGAGCAGCCCTCGGCCTGGGCGCCGAAGATCTTGTACGGCTTGTCCTCGACCAGGCCCAGCTTGATGAGCTCCTGGAGCCCCTTGTCGATCTTGGTGAGCTGGGAGCCGGAGGCGATCGGGATGACGAGCTGGTCCGGGATGACCCAGCCGAGCTGCTCGCAGATCTCGTACGCGAGCGTCTTGGAGCCCTCGCCGTAGTACGGGCGCAGGTTGACGTTGACGAAGCCCCAGCCCTCGCCCAGCGGGTCGCCGATGAGCTCCGAGCAGAAGCGGTTGACGTCGTCGTAGTTGCCCTCGATGGCGACGAGGTCGCCGCCGTAGACGCCGGCCATGACGACCTTGCCCTGCTCCAGGTCGTGCGGGATGAAGACGCAGGAGCGGAAGCCGGCGCGGGCGGCGGCGGCGCCGACGGCGCCGGCCAGGTTGCCGGTGGAGGAGCAGGAGAGGGTGGTGAAGCCGAAGGCGCGGGCGGCCTCGATGGCCTGGGCGACGACCCGGTCCTTGAAGGAGTGGGTCGGGTTGCCCGAGTCGTCCTTGACGAAGAGCTTTCCGGGCTCGACGCCGAGCTCGCGGGCCAGGTTGTCGGCCTTGACCAGCGGGGTCCAGCCGGGGTTCAGGTTGGGCTTCTCGGCGACGTCGGCCGGGACGGGCAGCAGCGGGGCGTAGCGCCAGATGCTGGCGGGTCCGGCCTCGATGCGCTTGCGCAGCTCCTCCGGGTCGCCGGCGGGCAGCTCGTACGCGACTTCGAGCGGGCCGAAACAGAGTTCGCAGGCGAAGATCGGGCCGAGCGGGAAGGATTCGCCGCATTCGCGGCAGGAGAGTCCGGAAGCGGGACCGAGGTCGACGGTGGTTCCGGGTGCGGCGGTCTGTACAGCCATGGAGGCGAGGCCCTTTCTCCTCATCTTTCCCATGACGAATTTTTCGTCATGAGACGGATTTGGCACCTTCCCTAGTCGGTGGCCTCGCTGGAGGACGAGTAACCGACTGGAGGGTTGCCGGGGCTTCAACGGGCCGTTTCCCTCTGCCCCTCTGGATGAGCGGTATTCGATTGTGAGACGCGGTCGGCACCCCGACATGCATCGGGGATCCGCGTTGTTCAAGACTGTAACCGAAGGCTGCGAAGGTGGAGACGGTCGTCCGATCCGCGAGATGGAGATCACGTTGCTGGAAGAGGTGGAGCGCTGGCTGGCCCGGCGGTCCTGGTCCGTTGCCGACCGCCCGCTGGAGCGCGTCCTGGCGGCCAAGCGCGGCACGAAGGTCAGCGTGGTGCTGCCCGCGCTGAACGAGGAGGCGACGGTCGGCGCGATCGTCTCGGTGATCCGCCGCGAGCTGATGACCGAGGCCGTTCCGCTGGTGGACGAGCTCGTGGTGATCGACTCGGGCTCCACGGACCGCACGGCGGAGGTCGCCGCGGCGGCGGGCGCGCGGGTGGTGGCGCGCGACGCGATCCTGCCCCGGATACCGGCGGTGCCCGGCAAGGGCGAGGTCCTGTGGCGGTCACTGATGGTGACGACGGGGGATGTGGTCTGCTTCGTGGACGCGGACCTCAGGGACTTCTCGGCGGACTTCGTCACCGGCATCGTCGGCCCTCTTCTCACCGACCCGGACGTGGACTTCGTGAAGGCGATGTACGACCGCCCGCTCGGCGACACCCCTGGTCAGGGCGGCCGGGTGACGGAGCTGGTGGCGCGCCCGCTGCTCAATCTGCACTGGCCGCAGCTGGCCGGCTTCGTCCAGCCGCTGGGCGGCGAGTACGCGGCCCGCCGCTCGCTGCTTGAGCGGCTGCCCTTCCCGGTCGGTTACGGAGTGGAGCTGGGCCTGCTGGTCGACGCCCTGCACACGGTGGGCCTGGACGCCCTCGCGCAGGTGGACGTGGGGGTGCGCAAGCACCGGCACCAGGACGGGCGGGCGCTGGGCCGGATGGCGGCGGCGATCTACCGGACGGCGCAGCTCCGGCTGTCCCGGGGGCATCTGGTGCGGCCCTGGCTGACCCAGTTCGAGCGCGGCGAGCGGGGTTTCGAGCCGCACACGTACCCGGTGGACACGGAGGAGCGCCCGCCGATGGCGGAGATCGCGGAGTACGCGCGGCGCCGCGTGGCGTAACTCCGAATAGTCATCATTTCTGCATAAATTCCCGTTTCATGCGATTGAGAGAAGAAACGGGAATTCTGCTGGCGGTCCTCGGCCTGCTGGCCGGGCCGCTCTCCCTCGCGGGAGCGGCCCCGGCCGCCGCCGACGTCGTCGAGCCCTTCGGCAAGCGGTACGAGGAATCCCTCTACGGCGACTTCCTCACCATCGGCAACACCGTCATCGGCTGCCCCACGGCCCCCGCGGACATGGCGGCGCGCTGCGCGACCGCCGCCTCCGGGCAGGGCGCGGACAACAACAACACCTTCGACATGGAGCGGATCGACACGGCCGGCATGAGCGCCGGCTTCGGCTCCAGCACGGGCCACGTGGTGATCCCGCCGGGCGCGAAGGTGGCGTACGCGCGCCTCTTCTGGGGCGGCAACGACGGCACGTACCGGGGCCCGAGCGGCGCCGCGCTGGCCCGCTGCGACATCTCCGGCGCCGACGTCGACCGCTCCCCCGGCGACCCGGCGACGACCGTCCCGAGGATCCGGGTCGGCACCGGCACGGGCACCGCCACCGGCACCCCGGTGACACCCGAGCACGTGGTCACCGACCCGGCGGACACCCACGGCCCGCACTACTACACGGGCGAGGCGGACGTGACCGCCGCGTTCACCGCCGCCGCCGGCGACACCCCGGTCGCCGTCGGCGGGATCTGGGCGCCCAGCGGGCGCGGCTGCGTGGCCGGCTGGTCGCTGACCCTGGTCTACGCGTACCCGGCCCCGGACCCGAAGCACGCGCCCGACCGGCGCGCCGTCTATGTCTACGGCGGCCACGTCCTCCAGCGCTCCAGCTCGCCGGCCACCACCGTCACCGTCGACGGCTTCTACCGCTCGACCGGAAAGGCGCGGGCCAGCGTCACCGCGTACGAGGGCGACTGGAACACCCCCGGCGACCGCTTCCTCGTCGACGGGCACAACGTCACCGAGCCGCACACCGGCAGCACCACGAACTTCTTCGTCAGCGCGAGCGACGGGGCCGTGAACCCGAAGCTCGTCAACAACCTGAGCATCGACGCCGAGGCGTTCGCGCTGCCCGCCGGCGCGATCCCTGCCGGCGCCACCTCCGCCGACCTCACCTTCACCACCAGCGGCGACACCTACGTGCCCTCCGCGCTCGCCCTGTCGGTGCCGGTGCCGGACCTGAAGGTCACCAAGACCGCGCGCCCGAAGACGGTGAAGCCGGGCGACACCGTCACGTACACGGTGACGGCGGAGAACATCAGCAAGCTCGACTATCCGAACGCGCGCTTCAGCGACGATCTCACCGGAAACCTCGACGACGCCGCCTATCAGGGCGATGTGCGGGCGGACCTCGGCACGGTCGACTACACCGCCCCGAAGATCACGTACCGGGGCACCGTCCCGGCCGGGAAGAAGGCGACCGTCACGTACTCGGTGAAGGTCTTCGACCCGGTGCGCGGCGACGGGAAGCTCGCGAACAGCGTGGCCGTGGAGTCGCCGCGCTCCAACTGCGACGACACCAGCACGGACCCCGCCTGCGCGACGGCCCCGCTGGTCCAGCGCCCGCCGGGCCGCCCGACCCCGACCCCGACCCCGAGCCCGACCCACGCGTCCCCCCACCCGACGCCGACCGCCTCGAAGCCCGTCCCGCCCGCCCACCACACCCCGCCCGCCCCGCACCCCGGCGCGCACGGCGGCACGATGGCGGAGACCGGCGCGAGCGGCGAGCGGCTGTGGCTGCTGGGCGCGCTGGGCCTGGCGCTGGCGGCGACCGGACTGGTCGCGCGGGCGGCGGTACGGGGCCGCAGGGAGCACTGAACCGGCCCGCCCGTCCGGAATCCGCACGTTTGAGCGTGTACCGGACGGGCTAGGTTCGCCCCATGGCTACCGTCCTCGTGGCATCGAACCGCGGCCCGGTCTCGTACACCGTGCGTGACGACGGCTCCCTGGACACCCGGCGCGGCGGCGGCGGGCTCGTCGCGGGCCTCGGCGCCGTCGCCTCGGAGGGCGGCCTGTGGGTGTGCGCCGCCCTCGGCGACGGCGACCGCGAGGCCGTCCGCCGGGGCGTCGCCGAACCGGGTGTGCGGATGCTCGACATCGACCCGGAGGTGTACGCCGACGCGTACAACGGCATCGCGAACTCGGTGCTGTGGTTCCTCCACCACCACCTGTACGACATCCCGCGCGAGCCCGTCTTCGACGCGGACTTCCGCCGCCGCTGGGCGTCCTACCGCGCGTACAACCGGGCCTTCGCCGAGGCCCTCGCGCAGGCGGCGGACCCCGGCGCGGCGGTCCTCGTCCAGGACTACCACCTGGCGCTGGTGCCCGGGCTGCTCCGCGCGCTCCGCCCCGACCTGCGGATCGCCCACTTCACCCACACCCCGTGGGCGGCGCCCGGCTATCTGGCGATGCTCCCGGACGACGTCCACCGCGAGCTCGTGGCGGGCATGTCGGGCGCGGACGAGCTGGGCTTCCACACCCGCGCCTGGGCCGACGCCTTCCTGGCCGACCCGTTCGTGACGCGGGCCCCCCGGGTGGCCACGTACCCGCTTGGTGTCGACGCCGACGACCTGCGCGCGCTGGCGCACCGCCCGGAGGTCGACGCGCGCCTGGCCGAGCTGCGCGCCGAGACGGGCGGCCGGAAGACGATCGTCCGGGTGGATCGCACCGAGCTCTCCAAGAACATCCCGCGCGGCCTGCTCGCCTACCGCGAGCTCCTCGCCGCCCGCCCCGAGTGGCGCGGCCGGGTCGTCCACCTGGCCTCCGCCTACCCCTCCCGCCAGGACCTGGAGGTCTACCGCGCGTACACCGCCTCGGTGACCGCGCTGGCCGAGGCGGTCAACGAGGAGTACGGCACCCCCGACTGGCAGCCCGTCCTGGTCTCCGTCCAGGACGACTTCACCCGCTCCCTCGCCGCCTACCGGCTCGCCGACGTGGCCCTGGTCAACCCGGTCCGCGACGGCATGAACCTGGTCGCCAAGGAGATCCCGGTCGTCTCCGACGAGGGCTGCGCCCTGGTCCTGTCCCGCGAGGCGGGCGCCTACGAGGAGCTCCGCGAGGCCGCCCTCACCGTCAACCCGTACGACGTGACGGCCACCGCCGACGCCCTCCACCAGGCCCTGTCGATGCCCGCCCCGGAGCGCGCGGAACGCACCAAGCACCTGGCGACGGCGGCGACGGCCCTGCCGCCGCGCGCCTGGTTCCTGGCCCAGCTCGCCTCACTGCGCGAGGGCTGACCCCAGGCCCTCCAGCAGCCCCACCACCCCCGCCGGCCCCCGCACCGTGAGGTCGGCGCGGTCGGCGAGCTCCGGGACGGACTCGGTGGCGGAGGAGGAGCAGACGAGGAGGCCGGGGACGCCGTCCCAGCGGAGCTTCTCCACCGCCGCGAACGCGGGCAGGTCGCCCAGGTCGTCGCCCGCGTACAGGACGCACCCGGCGCCCAGTTCGCGTACGTAGTCGGCGAGGGCGACGCCCTTGTCCATGCCCGGCGGGCGGAGCTCCAGGACCATCCGGCCCGGTTCGAGGACCAGGCCGTGGTGGGTGGCCAGGTCGCCCAGCGGGCCCCTCAGGGCCTCGAAGGCGCCCTGCGGGTCGACGGCGCGCCGGGTGTGCACGGCGACCGCCCGGCCCTTCTCCTCGATCCAGGTGCCCGGCCAGGCCCCGATCCGGTCCAGGAAGCCGGGGAGCTCGGCGCGGACCGAGGCGACGCCCGGGTGCGGGGCGGCGGCGTGCACGGTGCCGGTGACGGCGTCCCAGCGCTCGGCGCCGTAGTGGCCGAGGACCACGAGGTGCTCCAGGCCCGGGACACCCGCGAAGCCGCCGTAGCGGACCGCGACGCCGGCCGGGCGGCCGGTCACCACGGCGACGGCCGCCACCCGGGGCGCGAGGGCGGCCAGGGCGGGCACGGCGCCGGGGTGGGCGCGGGCCCGCTCGGGGTCCGGGACGATCTCGGCGAGCGTCCCGTCGAAGTCCAGGGCGACGACGGCCTTCTCGGGCCGCGCGAGGAAGGCGGCGAGGCCGTCGCGGCCGGCTGCGGTGGTCGGGTGCGGAAGGCTGCTGACCATGTCCACGACCCTACCCACGCGGGGCCCTCCCGTCAGCGGCGCGATGCGCGCTCTTCGCGCACCCGGCGCAGCCGGTTGACCGTCACCGGGTCGTGGGCGAGCGCCCTCGGGTCGTCGAGGAGGGCGTTGAGCAGCTGGTAGTAGCGGGTGGCGGAGAGCCCGAGCCGCTCGCGCACCGCCCGCTCCTTGGCACCGGGACCCGGCCAGGAGCGCCGCTCCATGGCCAGGACGGCCCGCTCCCGCTCCCCGAGCGCGGCGGCGGGGGCCGCGGGCGGGGGGGCCGTGGGGCTCGTGGGGTCCGCCGGCGCCGGGTCCGTCGAGTCCGTGGGCTCCGTGGGCTCCGTGGGGCCCGCGGCCTCCGTGGGGTCCATCGGCTCCGCCGGTCCGTTCGTCATACCGACCAACCTAGCCCGCTCGCCGTCCCGCTCGGCGTACCCGGCCTGCCCGGCCCGCTCCGCCTACCCCGCGCGCTCCGCCCGCTCCGCCCGCTCCCCCTACTCCGCGTTCTCCGCCGCCGACGCCTGCCGGGCTATCCGGCCCAGGACCTCCGAGGGCTTCGCCTCCGGGGCGACCGCCTGGCCGATGTCCTTCTTGATGACGCCGCTGACCTGGGCCCACGAGGTCTTGCCGACCGGCGGGAGCTGGGAGTCCGGCAGGGCCTGGATGAAGTCGCGCAGGTCGGCGTACTGGGGGTCGGCCGCCATGCCGGCCGAGGCCGTGGTGGTGGCCGGCAGCATGTTGTTGCCGCCCGCGAACTTCAGGACGTTCTCGTCGCTGAAGGCGAAGTCGAGGAAGGTGCCGATCTCCTTGCGGTGCCCGTTCTGCTTGAAGCCCATGATCCAGTCGGCGACGCCCATCGTGGCCCGCGCCTTGCCGGAGACGCCGGGGAGGGCGACCTTGCCGACCTTGACGCCGTTCTTCGCGGCCTGCTGCATCAGCGACGGGTGCCCGTTGAGCATCCCGACCTCGCCGCGCGCGAAGGCGGTGAACGCCGCCTTGCGGTTGAGCTTGCCGGGGGCGACCGGGCCGGTGAGCCCGGGGACGACCAGGTTGGTGCGGAGCCACTCGAAGGTGCGGACGTTCGCGTCCGAGTCGATCTTGTAGTGCTCGGTCGCGTCGGTGTAGCCGTCGCCGCCGCTGAGCAGCCACATCATCGTCTCGGCCTGCGCCTCCTCGGGCCCGAGCGGCAGCGCGAAGGGGTACTTGACGCCCTTCTTCTCCAGCTTGCGGGCCGCGGCGGCGAGCTCGTCCCAGGTCGTCGGGGGCGCGTCGATCCCCGCCTTCGCGAAGAGGTCCTCGTTGAAGAAGAGCAGCCGGGTGGAGGCGACGAAGGGCAGGCCGTACTGGGTGCGCTTGTACTCGCCGGCGGCGACCAGCGGCGCCAGGAAGTTGGCCTGGACCCGGATGGAGAGGAGCTCGTCGGCGGCGTAGAGCTGCCCGGCGGCGGCGTAGTCGGCGTAGGCGCCGATCTGCGCGATGTCGGGCGCCTTGCCCGCCTTGACCATCTCGGCGACCTTGCGGTCGACGTCGTCCCAGGACTCGATCTGCACCTGGACCTTCACACCCGGGTTCTTCGCCTCGAAGGCCGCGACGAGGCCGTCCCAGTACTTCCGGGTGGAGTCGCCGCCGCCGAGGTCGTAGTCGGCGGCGACCAGCTTGAGGGTGACGTCGCCGGACTCGGAGTCCAGGGAGCCGCAACCGGAGAGACCACCGGTCAGGGCGAGTGCCGAGGCCGCCGCGGCCAGTCCAAGGAATCGTCGCCGCTGCACAGCCGTAACCCGCCCTTTGCTCGTCGTCGAGGCATCACGATCGTCAAGGATCCCGGTCGATCACCGCGGACCACTGCCGATCACAGCGGACCGTCGCCGATCACCGGCGATCGCCGTTGATCACCGTAGAACGGAAAGTCTCCCGCAGGAAAACACGAGAGGTCTACACCACTCACATATCGCTTCTGCAACGCATCGGGCGGGCCGCCACCGCCCCTCACCAGGACGGATTTGTATCCGAGCTCAACAATCCTCCGCAGTGGACTAGACCTTTCGGGCATCTACACGCGAGACTGTCCCCGTGAGACACGTCATCGCCCTCGATGTGGGCGGCACCGGCATGAAGGCCGCCCTGGTCGGGGCGGACGGCACCCTGCTCCACGAGGCCCGGCGCGCCACCGGCCGCGAGCGCGGCCCCGAGGCGACGGTCGAGACGATCCTGGGCTTCGCCGAGGACCTCAGAGCCCTCGGCCAGGAGCGCTACGGAGAGCCCGCCGCCGCGGCCGGAGTCGTCGTCCCCGGCATCATCGACACCGAGAACGGCATCGCCGTCTACGCCGCCAACCTCGGCTGGCGCGACGTCCCCCTGCGCGCCCTGCTCAGCGAGCGTCTGGACGGCATCCCCGTCGCCCTCGGCCACGACGTGCGCACCGGCGGCCTCGCCGAGGGCCGGATCGGCGCCGGACGCGACGCCGACCGCTTCCTCTTCGTGCCCCTCGGCACCGGCATCGCCGGCGCCATCGGCATCGGCGGCGAGATCGAGGCCGGCGCGCACGGCTACGCGGGCGAGATCGGCCACATCGTGGTCCGCCCCGGCGGCATCGAGTGCGGCTGCCGCCAGCGCGGCTGCCTGGAGCGGTACGCCTCCGCCTCCGCCGTCTCACTCGCCTGGGCCAGCGTCTCGGGCGACCCCGACGCGGACGCCGCCGACTGCGCCAAGGCCGTCGAGTCCGGCGACCCGGCCGCCGTGCGCGTCTGGCAGGACGCCGTCGACGCCCTGGCCGACGGACTGGTCACCGCACTCACCCTGCTGGACCCCCGCACCCTCATCATCGGTGGCGGTCTGGCCGAGGCCGGGGAAACCTTGTTCACACCCCTACGGGCCGCGGTGGAGGAGCGCGTCACCTTCCAGAAGCTGCCCGCCATCGTCCCGGCGGCCCTCGGGGACACCGCCGGATGCCTGGGCGCGGGCCTCCTCGCCTGGGACCTGCTCGCCGACCAGCGCCCCGCCGACTCGGAGGTATCCGCCTGATGGCCGTTTCCACAGTTCTCACCGGGGCCCGTGTGGTGCTGCCGACCGGGATCGTCGAGAACGGACGAGTGATCGTCGAGGACGGCCGCATCGCGGGCGCCACCCGGGAGGACGCACCCTCCCTCGACCTGACCGGCCACTGGCTGGTGCCCGGCTTCGTCGACATGCACAACCACGGCGGCGGCGGGGCCTCCTTCACCTCCGGCACCGTCGACGAGGTGCTCAAGGGCGTCCACACCCACCGGCTGCACGGCACCACCACCGTCGTCGCGTCCTTCGTCACCGGCGAGATGGACTTCCTCACCCAGCGCGCCGGGCTGCTCTCCGAGCTGGCCGAGCAGGGCGAGCTCGCCGGGCTGCACTTCGAGGGCCCGTTCATCTCCCCGTGCCGCAAGGGCGCCCACGACGAGACGCTGCTGCGCGACCCCGACCCGGCCGAGGTGCGCAAGCTCATCGACGCGGGCCGCGGCCAGGCCCGGATGGTCACCCTCGCCACCGAGCTGCCCGGCGGCATCGACTCCGTACGGCTGCTCGCCGAGCACGGCGTGATCGCCGCGATCGGGCACACGGACGCCTCGTACGAGCAGACGCAGGCCGCCATCGACGCGGGCGCCACCGTGGCCACCCACCTCTTCAACGCGATGCCCGCCCTCGGGCACCGCGCGCCCGGCCCGATCGCCGCCCTCCTGGAGGACGAGCGGATCACCGTCGAGCTCATCAACGACGGCACCCACCTGCACCCGGCCGCCCTGGAGCTCGCCTTCCACCACGCGGGCGCCGACCGGGTCGCCTTCATCACGGACGCGATGGACGCGGCCGGCTTCGGCGACGGGCGCTACATGCTCGGCCCGCTGGAGGTCGAGGTGAAGGACAGCGTGGCGCGGCTCGTCGAGGGCGGCTCCATCGCCGGCTCGACGCTCACCCTGGACCGCGCCTTCAAGCGCGCGGCCACCATCGACAAGCTGCCGGTGGAGTCGGTCGTCCAGGCCATCTCCGCCAACCCCGCGAAGCTGCTCGGCATCTACGACCGGGTCGGCTCCCTGGAGCCCGGCAAGGACGCCGACCTCGTCGTCCTCGACGCGGACTTCGAGCTCAAGGGCGTGATGCGCAAGGGCGCCTGGATCGTCGAGCCGCAGCTCGGCTGACCGGGTCACCCGCTGAACCCGCGTCAGGGCGGTTGGTCCGGGGGTCTGGGCCAACCGCCATCTCTTTGGCATGATCGGGCGCCAGCAGCGCCGATACGAGAAGGCCACGCGACGGCCACGAGACGACGGGGGGTGGCGCCGGTGATCCTCACGGTCACCCTCAACACGGCGGTGGACCTGACCTACCGGGTCCCCGCGCTCGTCCCGCACGCCTCGCACCGGGTCACCCAGGTCATCGAGCGGCCCGGCGGCAAGGGCCTCAACGTCGCGCGGGTGCTGGGCGCCCTCGGGCACGAGGCCGTCGTCACCGGCTTCGCGGGCGGGGCGACCGGCGCGACGCTGCGCGAGCTGCTGGCGCGGGCGACGGCCGGGCAGCCGGTGCGCGACGCGCTGGTGCCGATCGCGGGCGCCACCCGCCGCACGGTCGCCGTGGTCGACGCCGCCGACGGCGACACGACCCAGCTCAACGAGCCCGGCCCGGCCATCAGCCCGGCCGAGTGGGCCGCGTTCACCGCGCGCTACACCGAACTCCTCGACGGGGCGCGGGCGGTGGCCCTCTGCGGCAGCCTCCCGCCGGGCATCCACGTCGGGGCGTACGCGGAGCTGGTCCGGCTCGCCCGGGGCGCCGGCGTCCCGGTCCTCCTGGACACCAGCGGCGAGCCGCTGCGGCGCGGGATCGCCGCCCGCCCCGACCTGATCAAGCCCAACGCGGAGGAGCTGGCCCAGCTCACCGGCTCCCGCGAGCCGCACCGCGCCACCCGCGACGCCCGCCGCCGGGGCGCCCACGCGGTCGTCACCTCGCTCGGCCCCGAGGGCCTCCTCGCGGCCACCCCGGAGGGCCTGTGGCAGGCGGCCCCGCCGGCCCCCGTCCGGGGCAACCCCACCGGCGCGGGCGACTCGGCCGTCGCCGCCCTCCTGGCGGGCCTGGTCGAGGGCACCGACTGGCCCACCCGCCTGGCCCACGCGGTCGCCCTCTCGGCGGCGACCGTCCTGTCCCCGGTGGCGGGCGAATTCGACGAGACGGCCTACGAGACGATGCTCCCCCGCATCACGGTCCACACGCCGGCGACGGCGGCGTGACCGAGGGGTCCGTCAGCTGCCGGGGACGGACTTCACTTCCAGCCAGTCCAGCAGCACGTCGCACTGATTGCCGGTCTCGCACGAGATCTTGATCTCGTTCGCGCCCTTCTTGAGGTCGACCGGCGCCCAGGTGGTCTGCCAGTTCTTCTCCAGGTTCGGGTCCGAGGACTTTATGAAGTTCTTGAGGCCGATCGGCTGGGAGTTCGCCTTGCCGTTCACCGTCAGGGTGGCGTTGGCGTCGACGGCGGGGATCGCGTAACGGACGGTCAGGCGGTACCTGCCCTCCGTCGGCATCGTCGCGTGCCACGTCACCGACGACCCGACCGCGTTGAACCCGGTCACATAGGCGCCGTCCGCGCCCTCCGCGCCCTTGATGTCCTTCGCCAGCACCGCCGACCCGCCCAGCTTCAGCGTCGCCGCGTCCTGCTGGGGCAGGGCCGTGGGGGGCTGGGAGGAGGGGGTGGGGGCGGTCGACGGGGAGTCCTCGGCCGGGGTGGTGGCGCCGGAGCCGCCGGCCGTGGCGCCCGCCGTGTTCTTGTCCTCGCCGCTGTTGGTGATCACCGCCGCCGCGATGCCGAGCACGACCACCGCGACGACCGCGACGGCGCCGATCAGCAGGCCCTTGGTGTTGGGGCCGCCGCGCCCGGCCGGGGGCTGGTGGATCGGGCGGGTCTGGGGGCCGCCGGGGTACGTCTCGGGGGCCGCGTACTGCGGGTGCGGCTGGTGGTAGCCCTGCTGGCCCGGCTGGCCCTGCTGCTGCGGCACGTACGCCTGGGGGCCGCCGTACTGGCGCTCGCCGACCGTGCGGACCTGGTTGTACGAGGTGCGGGGGACGCCTGGCTGGGACACGGGGCCGGGGTAGCCGTAGCCGGCGCCCTGGGGCGGCTGGGCACCCGCCGCCTGGCCGTCCTCGTACAGGTAGCCGAACGGATCGTCGTCCTCGGGGGTCTTCGCGCCGTCGTTGCCCGCAGCCATCCGGGTCACTCCCTTTCCCTGCCCGCCGGCCGTCGCCGACCGGCCGAGCCTACCTCGAACGGCCCCACGGGGAATTCCTCGCTCCGTGTACGGCCCGTGAACGAGAGCCCCCGGCAGGGACCTAGCCGGCCCTCCGGTGCATCTTCGAGCGGGACCGCTTCTCGATGTACATCCGCTGGTCCGCGCTGTTCAGGACCTCTTCGACGGTCATGCCGCACTCGGCCCAGCCGATGCCGAAGCTGGCCCCGACCCGGACCGCCCGCCCGTCCACCCGGATCGGCGGAATGATCGCGTTCCGCAGCCGGACCGCGAGGTCGGCGGCGTCGGCCGCGCCCAGCCCGTCGGCGAGGACCACGAACTCGTCGCCGCCGAGCCGGGCGACCGTGTCCCCGTCCCGTACGCCCGTGGTGAGTCGGCGGGCGACCTCGATGAGGACGGCGTCGCCGGTGTGGTGCCCGAAGCGGTCGTTGATCGACTTGAAGCCGTCCAGGTCGCAGAAGAGGACCGCGAGCCCCTTCGTGCCGTTGTCGACCTCGCCGCCGGTGGGGGCGACGGAGTGCACGTGCCCGTCGTACGCGCCGGCGGCGGCGACCGGGCTGAAGCCGAAGCCGTGCCCGTGCCCCTGCTCGTAGTCGTACTCGTAGGGCGGCTCGTACGCGTCGGCGGGGGCGCCGGAGCCGGCGAAGGGCCGCTCGCAGAGCCGGGCGGAGAGCCGGGAGCGGAGCTCGGCGCTGTTCGGCAGGCCGGTGAGGGCGTCGTGCGAGGCGCGGTGGGCGAGCTGGAGCTCGTGCCGCTTGCGCTCCTCGATGTCCTCGACGTGGGTGAGGAGGAAGCGGGGGCCGTCGGCGGTGTCGGCGACGACCGAGTTGCGCAGGGAGACCCAGACGTACGTGCCGTCCCGGCGGCCGAGGCGCAGCTCGGCCCGGCCGCCCTCGGCGGAGGTGCGGAGCAGGGTGCCTATGTCCTCGGGGTGGACGAGGTCCGCGAAGGAGTAGCGGCGCATCACGGAGGCGGGGCGGCCGAGCAGCCGGCACAGCGCGTCGTTGGTGCGCAGCAGGCGGCCGTGCTGGTCGCCGCCCATCTCGGCGATGGCCATGCCGGAGGGCGCGTACTCGAACGCCTGCCGGAACGACTCCTCGCTGGCGCGCAGGGCCTGCTGCTCGCGTTCGAGCCGGACGAGGGCGCGCTGCATGTTGGAGCGGAGCCGGGCGTTGCTGATGGCGATGCCGGACTGGGAGGCGTACATCTGGAGGGCCTCGCGGCCCCAGGGGCCGGGGTGGCGTCCGTTGCGCGGGCGGTCGACGGAGATCACGCCGAGCAGCTCGCGGCCGGAGCCCGGGGCTCCGCCCGGGTGGGCGGAGCGGGATCCGGAGGAGTACATGGGGGCGTAGAGGCGGTCGTGGGGGTGCCACTCGTCCTCGAAGCGGGGGGCGGGGCCCTCGGTGTGCCACTGCGGGACGTCGTCCTCGATGAGCACCCAGCCCTCGGTATGCGGGATGAACCGCAGGTCGCCCCAGGACTCGCCCATGGTGAGGCGGCGGTCCCAGGAGGCGCGGGAGCCGACCCGGCCGGTGATCAGCGCTTCGGCGGCGGGGCTGCCGGCGAAGGCGGCGACGACCAGGTCGCCGTCGGGGCGCACGAGATTGACGCAGGCCAGCTCATAGTTGAGGCCCGCGACGATGCCGTCGGCGACGGCCTGCAGGGTGTCCGCAAGGCTGCGGGCGGTGTTGAGGTCCGCCACGACCTGATGCAGCTGCCGCAGGGTCGCAAGACGGACGTACGGCTCCGACTCGGTCTCCATCGCTCGCTCTCCCCGAGACCTCGACAGCTAACTCCAGGGTTCTCATCGGCTTCGTACTGCACTGTCCCAGCCACTGAATCACAGCGAGCGTTGCACCCGGTACACAGGGTCAACAAATACTGCACTCTGTGACTCAAGTCACAGCAGGTCGGGGGGTGTTCCGACGCGCGCGTGAACGGTGCGCGGCGGGCCGGTGAAAGGGGTCCTAGGACCGGCGGGGGAAGCCGGTCTGGTCCCGGCGCCCGATGCGGGCCGGCGGCGGGCCGCAATAGCGTGCGGGGGTGCTGCAGAAGAGCCCCGCCCCGAGCCCCACCCGGCCGCCCGTGCGCGACCTGGCCATCCCTCATGCTGAGGGGGTGAGCGACGACGACTTCAAGGCGGCGATGTCCCGCCTCGCGGCGGGCGTGGTCCTGGTGACCGCGCACGATCCGGACGACGGCCCCTCCGGCGAGGACGTCGGCATGACGGCCACCGCGTTCCTGTCGGTGTCGCTGGACCCGCCGCTGGTGCTGGTCAGCCTCCGCAACGACTCGCGCATGGACGACCTGCTCGCCGAGGTGCCCGTGTGGGCGGTGTCGCTGCTCGCCGAGAGCCAGCGGCACGTCGCCGGGCGGTTCGCGATGAAGGGCCGGGTCAGCGACCGGCTGCTCTTCGCCGACCTGCCGTACACCCGGGGCGAGCACAGCGGCGCCCCGCTGATCGGCGGCGCGCTGGCGACCCTGGAGTGCCGCACGGAGAGCCGGGTGGTGGCCGGCGACCACACGCTCGTCGTCGCGCGCGTGCTGGCGACGAACCTGCCCTCGGCGGAGGGCGGCCCGCTGACGTACTTCCGCGGGCGGTACCGCACGCTGGGCTGAGGCGGGCGGCCGGGTGGCCCCGGGAGCCAGGTGGCCGGCGGGCCGGTGGCCGCGCGCGGCCCGGGCTACCAGTCGCGCCCCTGCCGCCCCCGCTTGGTGTCCGAGCGCTGCTTCTTCTCGCGCAGCCGGCGCTCGTTGATCCCGCGCGGGATCCGGGTCGGGCGGCGCGGCTTCGGCGGCGGGGCGGTGGCCTCGGCGAGCAGCGCGGCGAGGCGGACGGCGGCGGTCTCGCGGTTGCGCCACTGGGAGCGGTGCTCCGAGGCGCGGACCGTGACGACGCCGTTCACCAGGCGGTTCGCGAGCCGTTCGAGCGCGCGGGCCTTCCAGACGGCGGGCAGCGCCTCGGTCGCGGCGAGGTCGAAGCGGAGCTCCACCTGCGAGTCGCTGGTGTTGACGTGCTGGCCGCCCGGCCCCGACGACCGCGAGAAACGCCACTGGAGCTCGGCCTCGGGCAGCGAGACGGAGCCGCGGATGGGATAGGGACCGGACATGCCGTCCATTGTTCGCCGCCGCGGGCCCGCGCGTCACCCCGATTACGCCCGGGATCGCCCCGGGATCACCCCGGATCGCACCCCGGGGCTGGAACCGGCGCGCCCCGCCGCGCGTTATCGGGGGTGAACACACCGCGATGAAAGGGACTCCCCATGGCTGTAAGCCTCTCCAAGGGCGGCAACGTCTCCCTGACCAAGGAGGCCCCGGGCCTCACCGCCGTCACCGTGGGCCTCGGCTGGGACGTCCGCACGACCACCGGCACGGACTTCGACCTCGACGCCTCGGCGATCGGCGTCGACGGCGCGGGCAAGGTCGCCTCCGACGCGCACTTCGTCTTCTTCAACAACAAGTCCACCCCGGACCAGACCATCGTCCACACCGGTGACAACCGCACCGGCGAGGGCGGCGGCGACGACGAGCAGATCAACGTCAACCTGGCGGGCCTCCCGGCCGGTGTCGACAAGATCGTCTTCCCGGTCTCCATCTACGACGCGGTCAACCGCTCGCAGAACTTCGGCCAGGTGCGCAACGCGTACATCCGCATCGTCAACCAGGCGGGCGGCGCCGAGCTCGCGCGCTACGACCTCTCCGAGGACGCCGCCACCGAGACCGCCATGGTCTTCGGCGAGCTCTACCGCAACGGCGCCGAGTGGAAGTTCCGCGCCGTCGGCCAGGGCTACGCCTCCGGCCTGGAGGGCATCGCCCGCGACTTCGGCGTGAACATCTGATCCGCCGCCCCGGCGTGACCCGGAGCCCCCATGCCCCAGAGCGTGGGGGCTCTACGCTTGCCGCGTGATCGTCGAACCCCTGGCCGCCAAGGACCCGCGCGACCTCCCCGGCCCGCTGCTCACCGAACTCACCGCGCTGTACGCCTCGAACCACGCCTTCCAGCAGCTCAGCGGCGACTTCCCGGACCCCGACGACATCCGGCCCGAGCAGGTCGCCGCCGCCCTCGCCGACGAGCTCGCGGAGCCGTCCGCCGAGGTGCTGCTGGCCCGCTCCGGGGGGCGGCTCGTCGGCATCGCCGTCACCCTCGCCCGCCACCCCGACCCGGCCGACCCGGACCCGTGGCTGGGCCTGCTGATGGTCCACGCCGAGGAGCAGCGGGCCGGGCACGGGCGGCGGCTCGCCGGGTACGTGGAGGACCGCTTCCGCGCGGCCGGGCGCACCGGGCTGCGGCTCGCCGTGCTGGAGAACAACCCCCGGGCGCTGGCCTTCTGGACGTCCCTCGGGTACGAGGAGACCGCGCGCCGCCCGGACCTGGCGCACGGCCGGCCGTGCCTGGTCCTGCGCAAGCGGCTCTGAGCCCGCCCGGCGCGGGCCGCTCAGGGCGCGTCGGGCTTCCCCTTCCCGTACAGCCACACGTCCCACACCCCGCTCAGATCGCGCCCGGCGACGGACTCCGCGTACCGCGTGAAGTCCTCGGTGGTGGCGGTGGCGTGCCGGTACTTCGCCGGCCAGCCCTTGAGGATCTCGAAGAACTTCTCGTCGCCGACCGCCTGCCGGACCTTGTGCAGCACCATCGCGCCCCGCTGGTAGACCGGCGAGGCGAACAGGTCGTCGGCGGTGGGCGGCGCGGCGGGCGGGAAGGCCCACGCGTCCTCGTCGGCGAAGGCCCCCTCGAAGCTCTTCTGCGCGGGCGTGTCCTCGAAGTCCTCGTCGTACAGCCACTCCGCGTAGGTCGCGAAGCCCTCGTTCAGCCAGATGTCCTTCCAGGACGCCGGCGTGACGGAGTTCCCGTACCACTGGTGGGCCATCTCGTGGACGAGGGTCGGGGTGTTGAAGGAGCCGAAGGGGAAGATCGGGCGGCCCTGGGTCTCCAGGGCGTAGCCGACGTCGCCGTCCCGTTCGACGATCGCGCCGGTCGCCGAGAACGGGTACGGGCCGAACCGTTCCGTCTCCCACTTCAGGATGTCCGGCAGCTTCGCGCGCAGCGCGGCGCTCTTCGCGGCGACCTCGGGGTCGGCGGCGGTGAGCACGGGGACCTTGCCGAGCGCGGTCCCGGTCGTCGTGTCGTACCGCCCGATCGCCAGGGTCGCGAGATAGCTGGCCATCGGCTCCGGGGAGTGCCAGACGGAGGTGGTGCGCCCGTCGGCGGTGGTCTTCTCCGAGGTCAGCACGCCGTTGGAGACGGCCTTGAGCCCGGCGGGGACGGTGACCGTGACGTCGTAGGCGGCCTTGTCGGAGGGGTGGTGGTTGCCGGGGAACCAGGCCATGGAGCCGGTCGGCTCGCCGACCGCGACGGCCCCGTCGGAGGTCTTGAGCCAGCCCTCCTTCGAGCCGTCCGGGTCCGTGATCGTCTCCGGGACCCCGTCGTAGGTGACGACGGCGCGGAACTCGGCGCCCTTGTCGATGTCGTCGCGCGGGCGCAGGGTCAGCTCGTTCCCGGCGCGGTTGACGGAGGCGGGCGCGCCGTCGACGGTGGCGTCGCGGACGGTGAGCCCGGCGAGGTCGAGGTTGAAGGCGCTGAGGTCCTGGGTGGCCTTCGCGGTGATCTCCGCGCGCCCGTCGAGGCGGCCGGTGGCCGGGTCGTAGGCGAGGGTGAGGCCGTAGTGGCCGACGTCGTAGCCGCCGTTGCCGAGCCGGGGGAAGTACGGGTCGCGCAGCCCGGCCGCGCCGGGCGTGCCCCGCACCCCGCCGGTCCCGCCGCCGGAGCAGCCGGCGGCGAGCAGGGCGAGGGCCGCGGTGAGGGCCAGGGCTCCGGTTCGGACGCGCGCGTTCACGAACCGATCCTAAACAGACGTACGAACGTAAAGAGGCGTACGAGGTAAACAGTCGTACAAGGTGAACGGGCGCACACGCGGGGGACGGGCGTACGCGGTGAACCGGCGCACCAGATGAACAGGCTTACGTACGCGCGTGCGTACGGCCGGCCGGCCGGCCCCGTACGTGACGGATCAGCGGCGCCCGGCGGGGGGTCCGGGTGCCGCTGATCCGCGTACGGGGCCGGCCGAGGGCCAGGGGCCGGGGCCGGGTCAGTCGTTGAGCGCGGCCACACCAGCCTGGGCGAACTTCTCGTCCAGGTCGCCCGAGGGGGCGCCGGCCACGCCGATGCCCGCGATCGGGGCGCCGTTCGCGGCGACGGGAGCGCCGCCCGCGAGGAAGAGGGTGCCCGGGATGTCCTTCAGGTTCGGCGTCTGGGCAAGGCGGCCCGCGAGGACGGAGGTCGGGGCGTTCCAGGAGACGGCGGTGAACGCCTTGCGCTCGGCCGACTCGTAGGACTGCGGGCCGGCGCCGTCGCCGCGCAGGGTGACGATCGTGTTGCCGTTGCGGTCGACGACGGCGACGGAGACCCGCTGGTTCTCCTTCTCGGCGGCCTTCAGGGTCGCCTGCGCGGCCTTGGTGGCGGCGGCGATCGTCAGGTGGGTGTCCTGGCGCAGGTTGCCGCGGTCCGCGTCGCCCTTCTTCGCCGCGGCGGCGGCGGGCGCGGCCTGCGGGGCGGAGGCGCTGGCGGAGACGGCGCCGAAGGTGCCGGCGGCGATGACGGCGGCGGCGGTGGTGCCGAGGAGGATCTTCTTCTTCATGGCGGGCTCCTGGAAGTCGAGGGCGGCGGCCGGTGTCGGTGTTCCGTGTTCCGTTCGCTCTGCATCGATCCTCCGCCCGGAATCCGGGCCGTTCGGTCCACGTTCCGGCTCGGCCCGGCACGCACACTGGAGGACAGGCCCGTCAGCCGATCGGTTGATGCCACCCTGGTCCCCTTGGGCCAGGATGGATGCGTAGTACCAGGTCAACGGCTTGACTCGATGCTTGAGGTGGATGATGGAGCGCGACCCGGACGCCCGCTGGCTGGCGCGGGTCATGCACATCGCCTTCTTCCTGCTGCTCGGCGCCTCCCTCGCCCGCTTCCTGCTGCGCCACCCCTGGGAGGACCGCAGCCCCTGGATCGTCGCGCTGTCCGGCGCGCTCGCCTCGCTCTACCTCCTCGGGCCCGTCCTCGGCACCCGCGCCACACCCCGGCGGATCGCCTGGCTGGGCACGGTCGTCGCCGTGTGGATGGTCCTCGTGGTGCTGGCGCCGAGCTTCGCCTGGTGCGCGGTGCCGCTGTTCTACACGGGCCTGCGCACCCTGCCGCCCAAGGCCGCCCTCGGCCTGGTCACGCTGCTCACCGCCTTCGTGGTGACCGCCCAGGTGAAGCTCTCGCACGGCGGCTGGGACCCGAACCTGGTGATCGCCCCGCCCGCCGTCGCCGCCATCGCGACCGCCGTGTTCGTGCACGCCGAGCGGCAGGCGGACCGGCAGCGGGCGCTGATCGACGACCTGATCCGCACCCGCCGCGAGCTGGCCGCGACCGAGCGGCGCGAGGGCACCCTCGCGGAGCGGCAGCGGCTCTCGATGGAGATCCACGACACCCTGGCGCAGGGCCTGTCCAGCCAGCAGATGCTGCTCCAGGCCGCCGACCGCACCTGGGACGGCGACCCGGCCACCGCCCGCCGGCACGTCCGCACCGCCCAGTCGATCGCGGAGCGGAACCTCGCCGAGGCCCGCCGCTTCGTGCACGACCTGGCCCCGGCGGACCTCGCCGAGGGCGGCGGGCTCGAAGAGGCGCTGCGCGGGCTCGCGACGCGCGAGTCGGCCGCGTTCCGGGTGGACGGGACACCAGTCGCGCTGCCGGACCGGGTCCAGTCGGCGCTGCTGCGGATCGCGCAGGGCGCCCTCGCCAACATCCGCGAGCACGCGGACGCGAGCGCGGCGGCGCTGACCCTCAGCTACCTCGACGACCAGGTGGTGCTGGACGTCGCCGACGACGGGCGCGGCTTCGACCCGGCGCCGGCCCGCCCGGACGGCGGCGTCCGGGGCCACGGGCTGCCCGCGATGCGGGTGCGGGTCGGGCAGCTCGGCGGCACGCTGACGATCGAGTCCGCCCCCGGCGAGGGCACCGTGCTCTCGGCCGCGATCCCCCTCTCACACCCCCTGGAGGCAGGCGAGTGACCGTACGGATCCTGCTCTGCGACGACCACGCGGTGGTCCGCGCCGGACTGCTCGCCTTGCTGGGCAGCGCCCCCGACATCGAGGTGGTCGGGGAGGCGGGCAGCGGCGAGGAGGCCGTGGCGATGGCCCAGCACCTGCGCCCCGACGTCGTCCTGATGGACCTCCAGCTCGGGCCGGGCATCGACGGCGTGGAGGCGACCCGGCGGATCTCCGGGGCGGGCTCCGGCGTCCACGTGCTGGTCCTCACCACGTACGACACGGACGCGGACATCACCCGGGCCATCGAGGCGGGCGCCACCGGCTACCTGCTGAAGGCCGAGCGGCCCGAGGAGCTGTTCGCCGCGATCCACTCGGCCGCGCAGGGCCGCACGACGCTGTCGCCGCCGGTCGCCAGCCGGGTGATGGACCGGATGCGGGGCGCGGCGGGCCCGACGCTCACCGACCGGGAGCGGGACATCCTCGGGCAGCTCGCGCACGGCCTCGGCAACCGGGAGATCGCCCGCGCGCTGTTCATCAGCGAGGCGACGGTCAAGACCCACCTGGGCCGCATCTACGCGAAGCTCGGCGTCGACACGCGCGCGGGCGCGGTGGCGGTGGCGAAGGAGCAGCGGCTGCTGCCGTAGCGGGGCGCGCCGGGCGGGCGTGGCCGCGCGGGGCGCGGCGCGGCGCCGGGCGGGAGGCGAGCTTCGCGCGGGGGCGAGCCTCGCGCTGCTACCCTGCGTTGCCATTCCAGCGCACAGCGTCATGTCCTCGTGGGAGCGCACGTGAAGATCACCGTCGTCGGCGGCGGGCCCGCCGGTCTGTACTTCTCGATCCTGATGAAGCGCCAGGACCCTGCCCACGAGATCACCGTGTACGAGCGGAACCCGGCCGGCTCCACGTACGGCTGGGGCGTCACCTACTGGGCGGGGCTGCTCGACAAGCTGCGCGCGGGCGACCCCGAGTCCGCCGACGCGATCGCCGACGCGTCCGTCACCTGGACCGACGGCGTCGCCATCGTCCGCGACGAGCGGACCACCCACCACGGCGACGCGGGCTTCGGCATCGGCCGCCGCCGGATGCTGAACCTGCTCGCCGACCGGGCCCGCGCGCTCGGCGTCCGCGTCGAGTTCGAGCACGGCATCGGCGGCCCGGACGCCCCCGAGCTCGCCGGCTCCGACCTGGTCGTGGCCGCCGACGGCGTGCACAGCGCGCTCCGCGAGGCGTACGCCGACCGCTTCGGCGCCGAGCTGACCAGCGGGCGCAACCAGTACATCTGGCTCGGCACCACCAAGGTCTTCGACTCCTTCAGCTTCGCCTTCAAGGAGACCGAGCACGGCTGGATCTGGTGCTACGCGTACGGCTTCAGCGGCGAGCGCTCCACCTGCGTCGTGGAGTGCTCCCCCGCCACCTGGACCGGCCTCGGGCTGGACCGGATGAACGAGGCGGACAGCCTGAACCTGCTGGAGAAGCTCTTCGCCGACCTCCTCGACGGCGAGCCGCTGATCGGCCGCGAGCACCCGGACGGCACCGCCCAGTGGCTGACCTTCCGCACGCTGACCGCCCGCACCTGGCACCACGGCCGGCTCGTCCTGCTCGGCGACGCCGCCCACACCACGCACTACTCGATCGGCGCGGGCACCACCCTGGCCCTGGAGGACGCCCTCGGGCTCGCCGCCGCCCTGCGCGCGGGCGGCGACCTGGACACCGCCCTCACCACGTACGGCAAGCGGCGCCGCGCGGAGCTCGTCTCGGCGCAGAGCGCGGCCCGCTACAGCGCCCAGTGGTACGAGAACCTGCCGCGGTACATGGCGCTGGAGCCGGCCGTGATGTTCGCCCTGCTCGGCCAGCGGCACTCCCCGCTGCTCCCGCACATCCCGCCGCAGCTCTACTACCGCCTGGACCGGGCCGCCGGGTCGCTGGAGCCGCTGCGCCGCCTCAAGCGCTGGCTGGGGCCCCGGGTGGCGCGGGCGGTGCACCGCTCCGCGCGGGCATGACACCATCTCCCCGTGCTCGACATCGGCTACTCGCTCTCCCGTCGCTTCCCCGACCCGCCGCAGACGGACTACCGCCACGCGGACGTCCACGCCCTGCGGCACGACCTGTTCTGCGGTGACGTCTACCTCGCGGACACGGAGAAGGACCAGGAGGTGTCCACCGCCTGGGGGTGGGTGCCGGTGCTCGACTTCGCGTGGGCGCTGTGCGACATCGTCGAGCAGCTCGACCGCGACCCGCGCGGCAGCCGGGCCGCGCAGCCGCAGTACGCGGAGCTCGACTTCACCGAGTCCTCGGACCGGATGCTGTTCGAGCGCCGCTTCGGCTGGGTGGACGTCGAGGCCGACTGGATGCCGGGCGACGAACCGCCGCTCACCTTCAACCACGCGGCCCTGCGCCGCGAGGCCCGCGACTTCCTCCACGATCTGATCGCCGACCTCACGGACATGCACGAGGGCCTGGCCGACAACCCGGCGGTCTGGTCCCTCCAGGCGAAGTTCCCGCGCGTGTCGTAGGGCGTGGGTGTACGGGGCGGGGGCCGGGCCCGGCGGCCGGGCCCGGCCGTCGGACCCGGGCGTCGGACCCGGGCGTCGGACCCGGGCGTCGGACCCGGGGCCCAGACGCCGCCCGCGCCCCGGGCATCAGTCCTCCACCCGCACCCCCAGCTGCGCCGCGAACACCGGCGCCAGGTCCATGAGCTGGCCCGTGGAGATCACGGCCCCCGCCAGGGAGTCCACCCCGCGGGCGATCTCCACCCGCTGGGCCGTGCGCAGGTCCACGTCCTTCAGCGTCGCCCGGCTGAGCTCCACGCCGGTCACCACGCAGTCCCGGAACTCCACCCGCTCCAGCTTCGCGCCCCCGAAGTCCGGCTCGCTCAGCACACAGCCCTCGAAGAGCACGTCGCGCAGCTCGGCGCTGCGCAGATTCAGATAGTCGATCTTCCCGCCCCGCACCCACACCCGCTCAAGGACCGCGCCGTGCAGCTGCGTGCCGCCCAGCCGGGCGTCCACCAGCTCGACGTCCCGCAGCTGCGCCCCGGCGAGGTCGGTGCCCACCCCCCGTACGCCTTCGAGCACCGAGTCGAGGAAGCGGGCCGATCTCAGCCGCGTCTCGTCCAGCGCGCAGCCTCTCAGCGCGCAGTCCAGGAACCGCGCCCCCGCGCCGTCCTGGCCGGTGAGGTCGAGCTCCTCGAACTCCAGCCCGTCATAGTCCCCGTCGGGGGCGAGACCGGCCCCGCCGAAGGGCGCCAGCGGCGGCAGCCGCACCTCCGGCTTCCGGACCTTCGCCACTTTCCTCACCGTCTTGCGCGTCATGCGTCCCATCGTGACGGACGCCACTGACAACACCCCCCGCGCCGATGTCACGAACCCGCCCCCGCCGCCCGTCCCCTTCGTGAGACCCGACACCGGGCCGGGCGGACGAGGGAGCGGACGATGGGCAGCACACGGAAGATCACCGTCATAGGCGGCGGCTTCGCCGGCCTCACCGCGGCGATCACCGCCGCCGAGGCGGGCGCCGAGGTCACCCTGCACGAGGCGCACCACACCCTCGGCGGCCGGGCCCGCACCGCGGACGGCCCCTACCTCACCAACGACGGCCCGCACGCCCTCTACTCCGGAGGCCCGCACCGGACCTGGCTCAAGCAGCGCGGACTCCTCGGCGAGCTCGCCCCGCTGCCGGCCCTGCAGGCGGCCAAGCTCCGCTTCCACCACCGGGGCGCCCTGCGCCGCACGCCCCCGCTGGGCCTGCTGCGGCAGTCCTTCCGTACCGGCGAACAGGCCCCGGTGGACATCGACTTCCTCACCTGGGCGAGCGGCCTCGTCGGAGAGCCCGCGGCCCGTGCCGCCGCCGCGTACAGCGGCGTCGCGCTCTACCACCACGACCCCGGCGCCCTGTCGGCCCGCTTCGTGCAGGAGCGGCTGCACCGGGCCGCGTCGATCCCGCCGGAGGCGACCTTCGTCAAGGGCGGCTGGGGCCGGCTGATCGACCGCATGGCGGCCCGCGCCCGGGACCTGGGCGTACGGATCGAGACCGGGTCGCGGATCGACACGCCGCCCACCGACGGCGGCCCCGTCGTCGTCGCCACCACGCTCGCCGCGGCGGCCCGGCTGCTCGACGACCCGTCGCTGTCCTGGGAGTCGGGGCGCACCGTCCTGTACGACCTGGCGCTGCGCACCCGCAAGGGCGACCCGTTCGCGATCTCCGACCTGGACGCGCCCGGCTGGGTGGAACGCTTCACCACCCAGGACCCGAGCCTCGCCCCCGACGGGCAGCAACTCATCCAGGCGCAGCTGCCGATCGCGCCCGGCGAGTCGAAGGCGGACGGCGTGGCGCACGTGGAACGCCTCCTGGACCTGGGCTTCGCGGGCTGGCGCGAGCGGACGGTGTGGCGGCGCGAGGCGCTCTCCAACGGGCGTACGGGCGCGGTGGACCGCCCGGGGACCACCTGGCGCGACCGGCCGGCCGTCGACCGGGGCGACGGCGTGTACCTGGCGGGCGACCAGGTGGCGGCGCCGGGGGTGCTGGCGGAGGTGTCGTTCACGAGCGCCGTGGAGGCGGTGTCGCTGGCCCTGCGCGGCACGCGCGGGCACCGACCGCTTGACCTCAAGCGCGCTTGAGGTCGGAGCCTGGGTGTACACGAGCACGCACCGCGTACGCGCCACGTACGCGCCGAGCACGCACTGATCAGACACCGATCAGGCACATCAGGCACCGATCAGGCACCGATCAGGCACCCAACAGGCTCCGGACAAGCGACGAACAGAGGAACCCCATGCACGCCATCCGCCTCCACACCCACGGCCCCGCCGAGAACCTGACGTACGAGAGCGTCCCCGACCCGGTGCCCGGCCCCGGCCAGGTCCGGATCAAGGTCGCGGCGGCCGGCGTGCACCTCCTCGACACGGCGCTGCGCGAGGGGATGCCGGGCCCGTTCCCCGCACCCGTCGAGCTGCCGACGGTGCCGGGCCGCGAGGTCGCCGGCACCGTCGACGCGGTCGGCGCGGGCACCGACCCGGCGTGGCTCGGCAAGCGGGTCGTCGCCCACATCGGCATGGCCCCCGGCGGCTACGCCGAACTCACCGTCACCGAGGCCGCCCGGCTCCACGAACTCGCTGACCACCTGGGCGAGGCGGAGGCCGTGGCCATGATCGGCACGGGCCGCACGACGCTGGGCATCCTCCAGTTCACGGAGCTCGGCCCGGAGTCGGTCGCGATCGTCCCGGCCGCGGCGGGCGGCATCGGCACGCTGCTCGTGCAGTACGCGAAGAACGCGGGCGCGACCGTCGTCGGGCTCGCGGGCGGACCGGAGAAGGTCGCCAAGGTCCGCGAGAACGGCGCCGACGTGGCCGTCGACTACACGCTCCCCGACTGGCCGGAGCGGGTCCGCGCGCAGTTGGCGGGGCGGGCGGCGACGGTCGTGTTCGACTCGGTGGGCGGCGCCACGGGCCGCGCGGCCGTGGACCTGCTGGGCGCGGGCGGCAAGCACGTGGTCTTCGGCTGGTCGGGCCAGGGCGTCCACGACGGCGAACCACTCACGTACACGCCGGAGGAGCAGGCCGCGCGGGGCATCACCTCGGAGAGCGTCCTGGGCCCCGTCATGATCCAGAAGGCGGGCGGCGACGTCCGCAACCTCGAACTCGCCGCCCTGGAGGCCGCCACGAAGGGCACCCTGCGCCCCGCCGTCCACCGCTTCCCCCTGGCGGAGGCGGCGAGGGCGCACCGCGCCCTGGAGACCCGGGGGACGACGGGAAAGGTGGTCCTGATCCCGTAAGGCCCCTCAGACCCCGAGCACGTCCCAGGAGTGCCCCTTGAACTCCTTGAGGAACTCGGGGTGGTCCTCCCACATCCGCGCGATGGAGCGCAGCACGTCCCAGTTGTGCTCCAGCGCCTGGTCCACGACCTGCCGCAGCGCGGGCTCGGTCTCCCGCTTCTCCACCAGCCCGTTGACCGCCGACGCGGCCTGCACGCTGTACCGCAGCGCGCGCAGCGCCCGGGAGGTGTCGTCCATGCCGAAGCCGTGGTCACTGCCGTTCTCGGGGTCGAAGAGCGGCGTGAGCCGCGCCTCGATGAAGCCGGTGATCCGCGCGAACCGCTGCTGAATACCCATGTCCATATCCGTGTCCATGCCCCCTTCCTACACCCCGCCCCCACCCAGCTCCCGCAGCGCCCCGTCGGTCAGCCGGTACACCGTCCACTCGTCCTGCGGGCGGGCGCCCAGGGACTCGTAGAAGGCGATCGAGGGGGCGTTCCAGTTCAGGACCGACCACTCCAGCCGCTCGTAGCCGCGCTCCACGCAGATGCGGGCCAGTTCGGTCAGGAGGGCCTTGCCGTGGCCGCCGCCGCGTACCTCGGGGCGGACGTACAGGTCCTCCAGGTAGATGCCGTGGACGCCGCGCCAGGTGGAGAAGTTGAGGAACCAGAGCGCGAAGCCGGCGACCTCGCCGTCCGCCGTCTCGGCGATGTGCGCGTACGCGGCGGGGCGCTCCCCGAACAGGGCCTCGTGGAGCTGCTCCTCGGTGGCGCGGGCCTCGTGGAGGGCCTTCTCGTACTCCGCGAGCTCGCGGACCAGGCGGTGGATGACGGGTACGTCGGCGGGGGTGGCGTTTCGGATCATGGGCCCAGGGTGCACCGGATCAGGCCCCGCGCGACAGCAGCGTCCGGGCGATGGACACCTGATCGGGGTCGAGGGCCGGTTCGCCGTCCTCGACGTCCCACAGGCCGTTCTGCAGCACCCGCCCCAGCGTCCAGGCGCGGGCCCGCCCCCGGTCGAGCCCCAGCCGCTCGGTCAGCAGGTCGAAGCGCCACAGCGTCTCGGCCGGGTCCGGGTTCCACAGGTCGGTGAGGGCCGGGAGCAGGTCGAAGCCGGGGTCGCCGGCCAGCGGCTTGGGGTCGATGGCCAGCCAGGGCTCGCGCTCGGCGGCCAGGATGTTGTCGTAGTGCAGGTCCCAGTGGAGCAGCCGGTCGCCGGGCTCGGGCAGGACCTCCCGTACGGCCGCCGCGCAGTCCCGCAGCAGGCGGGCGTCGTCGGCGCCGAGCCGGTCCGCGGCGGCGGGCGCGTCGGCGACCATCCGGCCGGCGATCGCGGAGAGCGTGCGCAGTCCGGGCGGGGCGGGGTGGGAGCTGAGGCCGGCCAGCAGGTCGGCGAGGATCCGGACGGCCTCGCGGTGGTCCGGGTGGGTCGAGAGGTGGCGGGTCTCGTCGGCCCGTTCGAGGAGCATCGTGCCCGTATCCGGGTCGTGGTCGAGCAGCCGCACGGAGCCGCGTCCGGCCCAGATCCGCAGCCCCACCGGCTCGCCCTCGCTCTCCTCGTCGAGGAGCTGGAGCTTGAGGACGGCGGGCGTGCCGTCGGGCCGCCGGACAGGCAGCACGAGCGAGGCCACGCCGTGCATCGAGGGGCCGGTGAGGGCGAGGTCCCAGCGCGCCAGGAACTCCTCCGCGCGAGCGGGCAGCGCGGCGATGAACGCGCGGCCCGCTTCCCCGTTGTACTTGGCCTGGGAGGCGGCGAGTTCGGCCGGGACGTGGATCGGGGCGCGGGGGTGGGGGTGGGGGTGTGCGTGGGGGTCGGGGTGTACGTGGGGGTGACGGCTCACGCGCCGAGCTTAGACACCCGCGTCGCGCAGCGCCTCCGAGAACTGCCCGGCGTCGTAGAGGCCGTTGCCGGCGGGGAGCGGCTTGCCGTCGACGAGGACGGTGGGGGTGCCGCCGACGCCGGACTCCTCGAAGGCGCGCTGGGCGGACTTCACCCAGTCCTTGTGCGTCTTGTCCCGGACGGCCTTGTCGAAGGCGGGGCCGCGCAGGCCGGGCACCTGGTCGGCGATCTTCAGGAGGTGGTCGGTGGAGAACCCGTCGCCGCCCTCGTCGGTGGGCTGGCTCGCGAAGAGGTGCGCCTGGAAGGTCGCGAAGGCGCCCGGGGCGCCGTCCGCCGCCGCGCGCAGCGCGTTGGCCGCGTCGGCGGAGCCCGTACCGCTGGTGCGGGAGTCGAGGAAGGAGGCGATCACGTACTCGATCTTCACGTCGCCGGCCGCGGCCCGCTCCGCGAGGACCTTGCCGGACGCGGCCTCGAACGTGGCGCAGTAGCTGCAGCGCGGGTCGACGAAAACCGTCACGGTGTGCGGGGCCTTGGGCTGCCCGACCACGATCCGGGGGCCGTCCACGGCGGCGGGCAGCGTGCCCAGCACGTCCGTGTGGTCGGCGGCGTGCACCGTGATCTCGGTCGCGGCGGTCGGGGAATCCTGCGAACAGGCCGTCCCCGCAAGGCCGATGACGGCGACGGTCAGCGCGGCGGCCACCGCCCGCCGGGTCTTGCGTACGCGCATGGCGAGGTCCTTCCACGACGGGGGGCACACGACGGAATCCGCAGCTTCGAACGTAGGCGGCGGCGCGCCGGGCGGGAGGCCGCGAAAGGCCCGTATCCAGGGGACCAAGGGCCCCTGTAGCCTCCCGCGCACGGACCCGGAAGAGGGATAGACATGAGCACGATCAACGGCGGCATCTCGTTCTGGTACGCGCGGGAGGGCGCGGCCGCGCCGCGCGAACCGCTGCCCGGCGACCTCACGGCCGACGTCTGCGTGGTCGGCGGCGGGTACACGGGTCTGTGGACCGCCTACTACCTCAAGAAGGCGGCGCCCTTCCTGAACGTCGTCGTCCTGGAGGCGAAGTTCTGCGGCTACGGGGCCTCCGGCCGCAACGGCGGCTGGCTCTACAACGGCATCGCCGGCCGCGACCGCTACGCGAAGCTGCACGGCCACGAGGCCGCCGTCCGGCTCCAGCACGCGATGAACGAGACGGTCGGCGAGGTGATCGACGTGTGCGCCGCCGAGGGCATCGACGCCGACCTGCACCGCGGCGGCGTCCTGGAGGTCGCGACGACCCCCGCGCAGCTGGCCCGCCTGAAGGAGTTCCACGCGGCCGAGCTCGCCTTCGGCGAGAGGGACCGGGAGCTGTACGGGGCCCGGGAGACCGCCGGGCGCGTGCGGATCGCGGGGGCCGTCGGTTCGAGCTGGACCCCGCACGGGGCGCGCCTGCACCCGGTGAAGCTGGTGAAGGGGCTGGCGGACGCGGTGGAGGCGCTCGGGGTGACGATCCACGAGTCGACGCCGGTGACCGAGATCCGCCCGAAGCACGCGGTCACGCCGTACGGGACGGTCCGCGCGCCCTATGTGCTGCGCTGCACGGAGGGCTTCACCGCCTCGCTCGCGGGCCAGCGGCGCACCTGGCTGCCGATGAACTCCTCGATGGTGGCGACCGAGCCGCTGACCGAGGCGCAGTGGGAGTCGATCGGCTGGAACGGCCTGGAGACCCTCGGCGACATGGCGCACGCCTACATGTACGCGCAGCGCACGGCGGACGGGCGGATCGCGCTGGGCGGCCGGGGCGTCCCGTACCGCTTCGGCTCGAAGACGGACAACGACGGCCGGACCCAGGCGCGGACGATCGAGGCGCTGCGCGAGATCCTGGTTCGCTTCTTCCCGCAGCTCGCGGGCGTACGGATCGACCACGCCTGGTCCGGGGTGCTGGGCGTGCCACGCGACTGGTGCGCGACGGTGACGCTGGACCGCTCGACGGGCCTGGGCTGGGCGGGCGGTTACGTGGGCTCGGGCGTGGCGACGACGAACCTGGCGGCGCGCACCCTGCGCGACCTGATCCAGCAGGACTCGACGCCGTCGGGCCCCACCCCGCTGACGACGCTCCCCTGGGTGAACCACAAGGTCCGCAAGTGGGAGCCCGAGCCGCTGCGGTGGGTGGGTGTGCAGACGATGTACGCGGCGTTCCGCGGCGCGGACCGGCGCGAGTCGGCGGGCCGCACGGCGCACACGGACCCGGTGGCGACCTGGGCGAACCGCCTCAGCGGGCGCTGACGGGGAGCGCGTCGAACAGCCCGAGGAGCGGGCCGGGCAGCGGCTGCCCGGCCCCGAGGGCCTCGACGAGCACCTGCCCGTAGCGGATCTTGCGCCCCTTCTTGGTCCCGAAGAACCGCCGGAGCTGCTGCCCCGGGTCGCGCCCCTGCTGATCGGGCTGCCGCAGAAACGTCCGCAACGCCCGCCCCTCCCCTTCCTCCCGCACCACCTGGACGACGCGCTCGACCCCGAGCACCCGCACGAACTCGTCCTCAAGGTCGGCGGAGCAGACGAAGACATCCCGCCCGGGCACCCCGCCCCGCTCCCAGGCGCGCTCGAAATACCCCCGCTCCCGCTCGTCACAGAGCCCGAACAACGGCACCCCCAGCCCCTCGGGCCCCAGCACCCCCACGAACCGCCCGACGCTCATGGCCCCGCCCATCGGCACGACGCACACCCCGCCGCCCCCGAGATCCCACCCACCCCGCCGCGCCACGGCCTCGACGGCCCGGACATCACTGTCCCCCTCGACGAGCACGACCCCCCGCACCCCCACGTCCCGAGCGACCCGCCCGACGCACTCCCGCGCGAGACCGTCCCCGCCCCCACCGGCAGCCCACCCGACCACGGCCTCCCGGAACGCGTCCATGCCCTCTCCCACTCAGCCCCTCCGCACCCGGCACCCGACACCACGGCCCGAAGCTACCCCTCGACTCCCGTGATTCCCGAGGGAATTACGACCGCGGGAGTGCCCGCGCTACCAGTCCGCGCCGCCCCCGAGGAACGCACGGAACTCCCCGGCGAGGTCGCGCATCTCCTCACCCGCCGCGTGCACGGTGGTGGTCTCGAAATGCCACTCCGCAGCCGGCGGGCGGTCGTGGAGCCCCCACGTCAGATGCACATAGCCACCCGACCGGTGCTCCGCCGAGAGCGTCAGATCCCGCTCCAGCGAGCGCCAGACACGTGCCCCGTCCCAGCCCCGGAAGTCCTCGGCCAGCGAGGCGAGAAAGGCATCGAGCCCGTCACCGTCCCACGTCCGCACCAGGGTCTCCACACCGCCCCACCGCCCGCGGGCCGTCACCAGAAAGTCGAGCACGGGGTCGTCCCCGAACGGCCTCTCCACCCCGGAGAAGAGCAGCGAAGCCGCCCGCGCCCCGGGGCCTCCCACACGCACGACGAAACGGTCCTCGATCACCCGACCAGGGTAGAAGCCCCCCGAAGAACAGCCACGCCACCCGCCCCTGCCGTCCCGTCGACGCACCCACGAACGCCGAAGACCCCTGACCAGAACCGGCCGAGGGTCTTCACGTGTCCCACCTGGAGCCCCCTGTCGGGTTCGAACCGACGACCCCCGCTTTACAGGAGCGGGAGGCCCGGAGCGGGGCCGACCTGCGCACCAGTACAGGCCGCTGAGCTCGGGCGAGGACCCCGCCGACACCTCTCGTTCCCCGCGAGTCCCCGCCCGATCTGGCACGGATGTGGCACGGGCACCGGCTCCCTCACCCCGGTGTCAGCGCCCCCGACTCGAGTCCGGCTGCGCGCGGTCGGCTTCCGAGGTGTCCAGCTCTGTAGTGCAGCTGCATCCCTGGCTCTGTCCGGGGGCGGCCCAGGTCAAGCCTGGGACCTAACCGACGGCCAGGCTCCGCCGATGGCCAAGAGTGCCCTGCCAGCGCCGACCGCGCGCAGCCTTGTCCCGTCCGTTGGTGGTGTATCCGCGTTGAAGACGCCATGGCCATCAAGCAAGACCTGGAGGGCTACGCCCACCTACGAAAGGCGGAGCGGTGAACCGGTGACAACACCTGGCCCATTGCTCTAGCCGGATCGTCCAGTGGGGGTCATATCGGCCGCTACAGGGGGAGGAGCGGTAGCTGACAGAGGCGGTCACTGCGGTTGCGGTACGCCGTTGCTGTACCGCGGAGCGATCCGCTCACTCGGCCGCGTAGGAGCCTGTCAGGTAGTCCAGTTCGGGATCAGCCGGCCCGCAATGCAAGATCGCGTCCACTTCCGTCCACACCTCGACGGGCACGGGATAGCAGAGGAGCATCCAGGGGTCGTCCAAGTCCGGCTTGATCACCTCTCGAAGCCGCAGAACCTGCTCGCGACTGATACGGAACTCGGTACACAGGAACTCATCTGCCTTGCTGTACCCATGCAGGGACCAGACGGCCTCGGATTCTTCTGTGGACATCCGCGGATCGTACGCGGCGACCACCGTTCCACGCGCCTGGAAATCAGACCCTTCGAACCCCTCACTCCACTTGACCACGTCCAGCGGACGCCAGGAAGGCACGGGCCGAGCTAGCGATTGACGGGAACCTCGTAGACGATCTCGCAAAGAGCTGCGGGCACGACGATGTCCACCGTCTCCACGGGCCGCCCCTGGTCGGTGTAGTCAAGAAGCTCGTCCACGTCCGCCTCCCGACACCTCCGGAAACGGCGACACTACGAATCAGCCCGACTATCCCGGTTCTCGCGATCACCCGCGTGGCGACGGACACGACGGGCCGGGTCATCGAGGCGACTCTCCTAACTCTCCCCGGCGACCGCACCGAGGCCGACTTCACCACCGACCACACGACGACAGAGAGGAAACCGGAAGGATGATCCACCACAACGAACTCCGCCTCCTCCCCTGATCGACCCCCGATGGCAAGCCCTGCTTCTTGAGCACCGATGAGCATGGCGGCCCCCTATCCCGCCTGGCTGACAACACTGAGGCTGCCCAACTGGCCGCTGGGACAGAGCTCCTGGAGCACGCAACGGAGAACTCGGCGAGGCCCGGACGGAACCGGACGACCTCCGCCTCCTGACCGTCGACCTCGCGGGCGCATTGCAGAACGTGCTCCGCATCGCGGTGAGCCGCGGCCACCGCCTTACGGCATTTGATCCGTTCACACACGAGGAAGGCGAGGGCCTGCGGTTGCCAGCGGCAGCCTTCGGTTAGCTGTCGCACCCTTCCAGGCACCGCCAAGCCCCGGGCCCGAAACCCGGGGCTTTTCAACAAACGGCTCCGGAGGCCGCGTGCGTCTGAAGAATCTGCGCAGGTCAGCGACCTAAGAGCTCCTGGCCGCCCCTCGCCGGTCCACGAATAGGCCGCATCTCGCGAAGGCGCCGCTGAACCTCACCAGGCAGTGATGTGGGCACAGAGCCTGCGCCGTTGATACCGCCGGGCAGGTCGGCCCCTACCGCTGCCCAGAATCCCTTGGAATCGCGGAGGTGCCCACCCAGGGGGTACCACGATAGGCGTGGGTGCTCAATCCGCAGCACCGCGAGGCCAGCCGAGGCCAGACCGGATCGCTGGTACTCCGGCAGCGTGCAGGGCCGCTCGACCCATCCAAGCTGACCGTCTTGGGTAGACCAGGTAATCGGCGCTGAACGCGGCCTCGCCATCCAGATTGGCTGCACGTTCACGCCAGCCGTGACGTTACCCAGAGACGGTGACCCGCCAAGGCGTGTCTCAGTCCGGCTCACTGGCCCGTCCGCGCCGTCGTGCGAACCGCCCGCGGCTCACCCGCTGCAGCACGTCCCGCCAAAGCTTCCGCTCAGACGCTCGCCTTACGTCATAAGCCGGCCGGCCAACCCCCGTGCCGCCTTCTGGTCGATGCTCCGACTACAGCGCCCCCACCCCGGGCCTTGGGCGCGCACGCCCGTCATCTCTGGCGCCGCAACCCGGCTAGAAACACCCCATCGTGTCGGAAATCCTCTGCGGGCGCACCGATTCTGACATTACCATCAAACCTGAAACCCTCGATTCCGCTCGAGGACTAGGACTGGCTCTGGGAGCCAGAGGGGAAGAGTTCGTGAATCCAAATGGTTCCATTCGGATTAAATGGTGGCTTCCCGACGGCTTGAGCAAAGAGGTCTTGAAGTCCCTCAAGCCTACTCTGAAGAAATTTGAGGGCGTCGACCTAACGTGCGCAGGCTGCGAAAGTGACATTGAGATCCATCATGACGTCCTTCTCGCAGTTCAATTGGTTAAGCAAGATGACGGATTGGGGATATTCCTCACGCATCCAGAATGCGCCGCCCCGCGCGTGAGATTCGACCCGGCAGACGTACCCTTCGCGCAAGGTGCGAATACGGGCCAGATTCACCACCTGACCGGATTAAGGCCCTCCGGCGAGCCAGTAATGCTGCTTGATATTGCCGCGTTCGTGCACAACCTCCCCTCACGCCACAGGCGTGCCGAATCCGCCACTAAGCTGTACGCAGAAGCGCATGGATTCGAACTCACAAAAGATTCCACTCCGTCACACCTTGTGATTTCCCATCGCCAGGACGCGAGAATGACGGTAATCGGCGATCGGGCATTCATTTCTCGCAGCGGTATCGGAATTGTTGACGAGGTGGATTTGTCGTCAGCTAACTCGCACTGGAAAAAGGCAGTCGCCAGAACTGGCATCGTTGAATTCATTGCAGGAGTCGGCTTGCTGAGGTTCGACCCTCCGGACTTTGGAGAAAGGTACTCGGCGCTCGCACACGGGCGAGTTCGCGCCACAACACTTGACGAGGCCAGTGCGATCGCGCCGCTTGCGAACCCGGGCGAAGCGGTCTACAAGGTGCTGCAGATCGCCTCGGGAATGGATCCAACGGTTTTCATGCTCGACTCAGACGTGATCGTCAGTATCGAGCGCTGGTTCTACGGAGCAGGTAGACCACATAGCTCAACGATGCGGAGACAGCTGGAAGGGTTGTTGACGCTCCGCACCCTAATCGGACCGATGCATGTCGACTTCACTCTTGGGGTCGCAGAGAACTGCTGGGGACGGTTTACCGCTCCGGTGGACCGCCACAGGGCAAGGAAGATAATCCGGGCGGTCAATACCGTGCTTAGCCTGGATTCAGAAGCCCTGATGGACCTGATGAACCGCGACGGAGTGCCAGCGCAGGCGGTTCGAGCCACGGACGCCTTCACCGTCGGAATGCCCGAGAAAGAGTCCCAACTTCAGACTCTGTCGTACGCGCTCGCGCTAAATCTTCAGCTGCTGTATCGACAGTCCCGTGGAGCTAATGTGCAGCGCAAGCTAAGGCTTCTGTCTGAATACATACACGGATTGGACAGAGATCTCGGCTTTGTGGGCATGTATGAATTTCAAATTGCCTGCGACTTTCTATTCCCCGACGGCAGCGCGAGCGGATACGTGGAAATGCTCCTAAAGCCAGGCAACGAGAAACGAGTTCTGGAGAATACTTGGGGCGCCGCATGGGATATCACGCATATGAGGCGAGCCGATCTAGCGCTCCAAGGGATCCATTGGGACATTCCTGAAGTCGCCGCACTGGTCTCGGGAGATAGAGCCCTTCGGATGCTGCGAGACAGGCTGACCGTGAAGCGGCCGGTGGTGGTAGATGGGGTATCAACCCTTCAGATGAAATTGACACCTCCAAATTTCAAGAGCGATGCTGACGGTACAAGGTTCGGAGAGATAGTCGACCACGTTCACGATATCGTTCACCGCAACTTGCAGGTCACGCGAGAACAGAACCTAGAAAAAGCAAAGGGTGCAATTCCTAGGCTGGAGTCTCAATTGTTTACGGTGCCCAGCTGACCCCTCCGGTGACACAGCGAGCCCATGAACACGCGGGGTCCCCTGCTCCCATCGCCGCACCCCACCGGCCGGCATCCACATACGGCGCCCCCGCCATCCCGGAGCCGGAGCGCCCCCACCGGAGGCATCATCTTGAGCCGCATCCGCGTACGTCCTCGGCCGCATGGTGTAGTTCGCCACCCATCAACCCGAGCTGTCAGGCGTGCGGGCGGCGGCCGGGCTGGAGCGGGGCGTCAGACAGGAGCGCAGGCCCGGGCGACGGGCCGCGCGCGCCGCGCTGTGCGCGGCGGGTGCCTTGATGAAGTAGAGAAAGTCTTACCGCGCTGCCCTCTGAGAGCGATCGGTTTGTAGGCCAGGGCCCTGTCCGCTGGCGGGCGGGACGGCCACCGCTTCCAGGGCCCGCGCGGTGGCCTGCTGTTGCGGGGCAACTTCCGGGACGACTGGATCGCCGCCCGGGACAAGGCCGGTGTCGCCCGCACCGTGCACCTCCACGATCTCCGGCACACGGGCAACACCCTGGCCTCCAGCGCCGACTCCAGCACCCGGGACCTCATGACGCGGATGGGGCACAGCACCGCCCGGGCCGCACTGATCTACCAGTACGTGACGAGCGACCGTGATCAGCACATCGCGGGCAGGCTCGGCGAGATGATCCGCCAGGTCCGTAGCGACGGGTCTCATCAAGGGCAGCGCTCCCGATCCTTCCGGCACGCGGATGGCAAGCCCGTGATCATGCGAAAGGGCCGGCACCGGGGAAACCGCCCCCTGTGCTGGCCCTTTACCTGGAGCCCCCTGTCGGGTTCGAACCGACGACCCCCGCTTTACAAGAGCGGTGCTCTGGCCAGCTGAGCTAAGGAGGCAGCCCGTGCAGTGTAACGAACCGGCGCCGGGGCGGGGGCGGGAATCTCGTGGGCCGGGGGTGCTGACAGATCGGGTGGGGGCGGGTAGCGTCACTTGCGGTTCACCCAGGTGGACTAGACCTCAACCCCTCCTTTACTCGGATCGTCCGGCACGTTCCTGCCGGTGAAGGGACACATCACCATGGCTTCCGTCACCTACGACAAGGCGACCCTGGTCTACCCCGGCGCCGAAAAGCCCTCCGTCAACGAGCTGGAGATCGAGATCGCCGACGGCGAGTTCCTCGTTCTCGTCGGCCCCTCCGGCTGTGGCAAGTCGACCTCGCTGCGCATGCTCGCCGGCCTGGAGGACGTCACCACCGGCGCCATCCGCATCGGCGACCGCGACGTCACGCACCTGCCCCCGAAGGACCGGGACATCGCCATGGTGTTCCAGAACTACGCGCTCTACCCGCACATGACCGTCGCCGACAACATGGGCTTCGCCCTCAAGATCGCCGGCGTCAACAAGAGCGAGATCCGCACCAAGGTCGAAGAGGCCGCGAAGATCCTCGACCTCACCGAGTACCTCGACCGCAAGCCGAAGGCGCTCTCCGGCGGTCAGCGCCAGCGCGTCGCCATGGGCCGCGCGATCGTGCGTGAGCCGCAGGTCTTCCTCATGGACGAGCCGCTGTCCAACCTGGACGCCAAGCTCCGCGTCTCGACCCGTACGCAGATCGCCAGCCTCCAGCGCCGGCTCGGCATCACCACGGTGTACGTGACCCACGACCAGACCGAGGCGCTCACCATGGGCGACCGCGTCGCCGTCCTCAAGGACGGGCTGCTCCAGCAGGTCGACACCCCCCGCACCATGTACGACAAGCCCGCCAACCTCTTCGTCGCCGGCTTCATCGGCTCCCCCGCCATGAACCTGATCGAGGTCCCGATCACCGACGGCGGCGTGAAGTTCGGCAACAGCGTCGTCCCGGTCTCGCGTGACGCCATCGCCGCCGCCTCCGCCAAGGGCGACACCACGGTCACCGTCGGCGTCCGCCCCGAGCACTTCGACGTGCAGAGCGCCACCAGCAAGGACGGCCTCGCCGTGACCGTCAACGTCGTCGAGGAGCTCGGCTCCGACGGCTTCGTCTACGGCTCCACCCGCGTCGGCGGCGAGGACAAGGACGTGGTCGTCCGCGTCGGCGGCCGCGACGTCCCGGCGAAGGGCTCCACCCTCCAGGTCGTGCCCCGCCCCGACGAGCTCCACGTCTTCTCGACCTCGACCGGCGAGCGCCTCACCGACTGACCGGCTCACCGACTGATCGGCTGACCGGCTGACCGACCGACCGGCTCCGGTACGCGCCGGGCGCACCCCGGCGCGCCCGGCCCACCCGGCCGCGCATCCCGACGGCCCCTTCCCCGCTTGCGGGGGCGGGGCCGTTCGCGTACAGGAGGCATGAAACCCGGAGTCGGCGAAAACCCCGGCAGAACTGGGCAATCAGGCCCCCGGCACCCCACCACCGTCAACACGGAATTCGAAAAGACACTTCGAACCATCCCCCGCGAGAGTGACTAAATGTCGCCATATCACTACCGGCCGCTACGCTCGCCTGCGTGACGCACACTGCCCGCCGAATCGGCCGCTCTCTCGCCCTCGTCCTGCCCGTCGTCCTGGTGCTTTCCGGCACGCTCGCGGTGTCCGCCGTGCCGTGGGCCGGACGCGACTCCGGGACCGAGCTGCTGGCCTCGTCCACGGACGTCTCCACCCGCGCCAAGTCCCGCGCACCGCAGGATATTCTGCGCGACCAGCTCCTCGCAGAGCTTCAGGAGAAGGATCCCGGAACGGCCCTCACCCACCTCCAGCGCGAGGTCGAGAACCGCCCGTCCCTCGCCAAGCACTGCATGTCCATCGCCCGCTCCCTCGGCGCCGCCGCCGTGCGCCACTACGGCCCCGCGCGCGCCCAGTCCTTCTCCCGCCCGGTCTGCGACACCTCCTTCGCGACCGGCGTCATGCACGCGGGCTGAATGGGGTCCGGCACCGCCGGTGCGCATATCGTTCCCGGTATGCATACCTCCCCGACGCAGGCCGTGGTCCTGGCGGGCGGCCAGGGCTCGCGGCTGCGCCCGTACACCGACGACCGCCCCAAGCCGATGGTCGAGATCCCGGGCACCGGGACCCCGATCATCGGCCATCAGCTTTCCTGGCTCGCCGCCGAGGGAGTGACGGACGTCGTCGTCTCCTGCGGGCACCTGGCCGAGGTGCTCCAGGAGTGGCTGGACAGCGCCGTGCTGCCCCTCAAGGTGACCACGGTCGTCGAGACGGAGCCGCTCGGCCGCGGCGGCGGCCTCAAGTACGCCGCCGCCCACCTCCCCGAGCCCGACCGGCCCTGGTACGCCACCAACGGCGACATCTGGACCCGCTTCTCGCTGCGCGAGATGGCCGAGTTCCACGAGGAGCGCGACGCCACCGCGACCCTCGCCCTGGCCCGCCCCCGCATCCCCTGGGGCGCCGTCGAGACCGACGCCTTCGGCCACATCACCGACTTCATCGAGTCGCCGCCGTCCCCGTACCTCATCAACGCGGGCGTGTACGTCTTCTCCGCCGCCTTCACGGAGCTGCTGCCCGACCTCGGCGACCACGAGCGCACCACCTTCCCCCGGCTCGCCCGCGAGCGGCGGCTGGCGGGCTTCCCGCTGCCCCAGGGGGCCTACTGGCGGGCCATCGACACCGCCAAGGACCTCACCGAGGCCGCCAAGGAGCTCGCCGCCCACGCCTGAGCCCCCCAGGGCCAAACCAGGCCCGCAGATGGCCCGCAAGGCCCGCCTGCGGGTCACCCACGGCCCCGCCCAAGCCCCCGGCCCCCGGCGGCGCGCGCTCAGACCAGCGCCGCCGCCGTCAGCGCCAGGGCCGAGCCGGCGAAGACGACCGTGTGCCGGACGTTCTGCAGCACCCGGGTCCAGGCCGGGAAGGCGCCCTCGGCCGCCGTCAGGAACGCGCGCACGTCGATCCGGAGCAGCTCGGCGTCCCCCTTGCGCCGGAAGGCCGCCCGTACGGACTTCACGGCGCCGAGCTGGCTCTGCAGGATCGCCACGTTCGCGAGCAGCGCCACGGAGGAGAAGGCCCAGGTCAGCGGGGTCCCCCAGGAGTTTCCCGCCAGGTTGAGGACGGCCGCCGCGATCATCGCCGCAGCGAAGGCCCCGGGGGCCCACCACTCGTGCCCGCTCGCGTCGAACCGCAGCCGGTTCTCCTCCAGCACCTCGGGCCGCACGCCCTGCCGGCGCAGTTCGGCGACCGCCGCGGTCTTGGCGGCGGGCCCGAAGCGGTGGCGGAGCAGCGGGATGCTCAGGAAGGCGGCGGCGACCGTGAGCTGGGCGGGGGCGGCCAGGGGGGCGAGGGCGGCGAGCGCGGACATGGGGGACCTCCCGTTCAGGGGCTTGCACTTAGTTCAAGTCCCGATGGAGAGGACTCTACGGGCGCACTTGAACACCGCGCAAGAGTTCTCTTGAACTTTGTGCAGGGGCGGGTACGAAGAAGGGCCCCGGCTTACCGCGCCGGGGCCCTTTCCCACCTCCCGTACGTCAGCCCAGCAGCCCGCCGATCGGGTTCTGCGGGCCGGACGTGGACGAGCCGCCGTCCGAGGAGCCGCCGCCGCTGCCGCCGCTGCTCGGGGTGCCGCTCGTGCCGCCCGAACCGCCCGAGCCGGAACCGGAGCCCGTCGAGCTCGGCGGCGCCGCCGTACGCGGCTGGCTCGGGCTGCGGGTGCCGCTGCCCTGCGTGGCCGAGGGGCTGGTCCGCCGGCTGCGGGGCGGCTCCGCCGACTTCGAGGGCTTGGCCGTCTTCTCGGACCGCGCGCCCTCGCTCGCCCCGGTCGTCGCCGAGGGCTCGGGGCTCTTCGACTGCTTGCGCGCCGGGCCCGTGGCGCCGGGCTCCTTCGGCAGCGGCTGACCGGGCAGGTGGTTGATCGGATCGTCGTCCGGACCCGGCACCGTGACCATCTGGGTGGACCGCACGGCCCCGCCCAGCATCGAGCCGCCCAGCAGCGTGACCCCGACCACGACCGCCGCGGCGATCGTGCCGCGGCGCAGCACCCGGCGGCGCAGCTCCCACAGCTCGGAGCGCGGCCCGAGGGTCCGCCACGCCTCGCCGGCCAGGCGGCCGTCGATCGAGTAGACCGGGGCGCCCGCGATGATCAGCGGCGACCAGGCGGCCAGGAAGATGATGTCGGGCGCGTCGTAGACCGGGACGGTCTTCCAGCTCACCGTCAGGATCAGCGCCGCCGACAGCAGCGCGCCGACCACGGCGGCGACCCGCTGCCACAGGCCCAGCACCGTCAGGACGCCGACGACGACCTGGAGGAAGGCGACGGTGAGCCCCGCGCCGACCGGGTGCTGGAGGGCGAAGTCGCGCAGCGGCTCGGCGAGCGGCCACGGGTGCAGCGAGTTCAGCCACTTGACCATCGAGCCGCGCTCGCCGCCGTCGAAGTAGACGGGGTCGCAGAGCTTGCCCATGCCCGCGTAGATGGAGATGAAGCCGAGGAAGACCCGCAGCGGCAGCAGCACCACGCCCAGGTTCATCCGGCGGCCCGGGTAGTAGGCGTGCCGCACCGCGTCCGCGCCGTGCCGGTGCGCGGCCCGGCCGTCCGGGTCGGCGCCCTGGTCGTGGCTGTCCGGCCCGATCGCGTAGACCTCGTCGTACGCGCCCCCGTCGTACGCCCCCTCGGCGCGCCGCATCGGCGGCAGCAGCGGGGCGGCGGGGCCGGCGGGCACCACCGGGGTCGGCATCGTGTCGTCGATGCGCGGGATGGTCTGCGTCGCCGGTTCCAGCGTGGAGACCGAGGCGGCCGGGCCGGCCACCGACGACTCGCGCACCGCCTGGAGCAGACCGCCCGCGCCGGGCGCGGACTTCCCGGTCCACACGACGGGCCGGCGGCGCGCGGCGCCCGCCGCGGCACCTCCCGCGACCGCTCCGGCGAGGGCGCTGATACGGGGGTTCACGGCGAACTTCGGCTGTTGGGCCGGCGCGAGCCGCACACGGAAGCTGGCGTGGTTCACGATCACCTGGGCGGGATCGGAATCCACTTTGACCATGCTCAGCGCGGGCTGATCGTCGAACCCCGGCCGGGGCGTTCTGGTGTCCACACTCATCTAACCGAGTGATGCGCGGTTAGGACACTGCCTTGACGGCTCGCAAATGTCCGAGACCCGTCAAGATCACGGAGGGGGCGCGTCCCCCGATCGGGTCAGCCCGTCCGGGGGACGCCGGGGAGGCGGGTCAGCGCGCCCGGCGGCGCGCCGCCTCGTACAGCACGACACCCGCGGCGACACCGGCGTTCAGCGACTCGGCGCCGCCCGGCATCGGGATGCGGACCAGGTAGTCGCAGGTCTCGCCGACGAGCCGGCCGAGGCCCTTGCCCTCGGAGCCGACGACGATGACGACCGGGCCGGCCAGCGCGTCCAGCTCCTGCACCTCGTGCGTGCCCTCGGCGGCGAGGCCGACGACCGCGATGCCGGCCTTCTTGTACTCCTGGAGCGAGCGGGTCAGGTTGGTGACCCGGGCGACCGGGGTACGCGCGGCGGTGCCCGCGGAGGTCTTCCAGGCGCCGGCGGTCATGCCGGCCGCGCGGCGCTCGGGGATGACCACGCCGTGGCCGCCGAAGGCGGAGACGGAACGGACGATCGCGCCGAGGTTGCGCGGGTCGGTGACGCCGTCGAGGGCGACGATCAGCGGGTCCTCGCCGTCGTCGTAGGCGGCGGCGGTCAGGTCCTCGGGGTGCGCGTACTCGTACGGCGGGACCTGGAGCACCAGGCCCTGGTGGTTGAGCCCGTTGGTCATCCGGTCGAGCTCGGGGCGCGGGGCCTCCATCAGGTTGATGTTGCCGCGCGCGCCGGCGAGCTGGAGCGCCTCGCGCACCCGCTCGTCGTTGTCGATGAACTGCTGCACGTACAGCGTGGTGGCGGGCACGCCGTCGCGCAGCGCCTCGAAGACCGGGTTGCGGCCGACGACCATCTCGCTCTGGCCCTTGGGGCCGCCGCGGCGGGGGGCGGGACGGCGCTTGGCGGCCTGGCGGGCCATGGCGTTGGAGACGCGGAACGCCTTGTGGCCCTTGCGGTCCTCCGCCTTGGGCGTCGGGCCCTTGCCTTCCAGGCCCTTGCGCCGCTGGCCACCGCTGCCGACCGTCGCGCCCTTCTTGTTGGACGTGCGACGGTTCCTGCGCTGGCTGTTCCCGGCCATGACTACCTGTTTCCTCTGCCTGCTGCGTACGTGCGTCAGTCCGCGCGTACTCCCTGTGCGTAAGTCTGTGTCTGTGTGTGGATGACAAGTCCGCGAGCAGTCATGCCCGTGTGGTCGTCAAGTCTGCTACATGAAGTGTGCCGCCCGGAGGCCCGGACGGCACATCAGCGGCGTGCTAGCGGTTGCCGAGCGTCCAGCGGGGGCCGTCGGCGCCGTCCTCGATGGCGAGGCCGGACTGGCTCAGCTGGTCGCGGATGGCGTCCGCGGTCGCCCAGTCCTTGCGCTCCCGGGCCGACTCGCGCTGCTGGAGCACCAGCCGTACGAGGGTGTCGACGACCCCGTGGAGCTCCTCGCCGCCGGACTCGTCGGCCCAGTGCGGGTCGAGCGGGTCCAGGCCGAGGACGCCGAGCATGGCGCGCACCTCGGCGAGGCGGGCGACCGCCTCTTCCTTGTCGTCGGCGGCCAGCGCGCTGTTGCCCTGGCGGACGGTGGTGTGGATGATCGCCAGCGCGTGCGGCACGCCCAGGTCGTCGTCCATCGCCTCGGCGAAGGCGGGCGGCACCTCGGCGGCGGGGGCGACGGGCGCCCCGGCCTTCTCGGTGGCGCGCTGGACGAAGCCCTCGATGCGGGCGAACGCCGCCTCGGCCTCGCGCAGGGCGTCCTCGCTGTACTCGATCATCGAGCGGTAGTGCGGGGTGCCCAGGTAGTAGCGCAGGACGATCGGGCGCCAGTTCTTCACCATCTCGGAGACGAGGACGCTGTTGCCCAGCGACTTCGACATCTTCTCGCCGCTCATGGTGACCCAGGCGTTGTGCACCCAGTACCGCGCGAACTCGTCGCCGAAGGCCCTGGCCTGGGCGATCTCGTTCTCGTGGTGCGGGAAGATCAGGTCGAGCCCGCCGCCGTGGATGTCGAAGGCGGGGCCCAGGTACTTGTGCGCCATGGCCGAGCACTCCAGGTGCCAGCCGGGGCGCCCGCGGCCCCACGGGGTCTCCCAGTCGGGCTCGCCCGGCTTGGTCGCCTTCCACATGGCGAAGTCGCGGGAGTCGCGCTTGCCGGAGACGCCCTCGTCGGGCTGGAGCAGGTCGTCGACGTCCTGGTTGGACAGCGACAGGTAGTCCGGGAAGGAGCGCACGTCGAAGTAGACGCTGCCGTCCGCCTCGTAGGCGTGGCCGCGCTCGATGAGGCCGCGCATCATCTCGATCATCTCGGGCACGTGGCCGGTGGCGCGCGGCTCGTAGGTCGGCGGGAGGCAGCCGAGCGCCTCGTAGCCGGAGTTGAACGCGCGCTCGTTCTCGTAGCCGATGGACCACCAGGGGCGCTCCTGCTCCGCGCCCTTCATGATGATCTTGTCGTCGATGTCGGTGACGTTGCGGATGAACGTGACGTCGTAGCCGCGGTACGCGAACCAGCGGCGCATGATGTCGAAGTTCAGCCCCGACCGGATGTGGCCGATGTGCGGGGCGGCCTGCACGGTGGCGCCACAGAGGTAGATCGAGACACAGCCCGGTGTGAGCGGGGTGAAGTCACGGATCTGCCGGGCGCTGGTGTCGTACAGGCGAATGGTCACCCCCCCAGGGTAGTGGGCGGGTGGTAGTGCCCCGCGCCCGTTTCCCGGTCGCGGGGCGCCTTTTTTGCGCCTACGGGGCCGATTACGGCGCCGGTGCGGGCGCCGTGCCGGGGGCGGGCGGCGCGGCGGGCCGTGTGGCCGGATACACGAGGGCGGTGGCGATGGCGGCCAGGCCCTCGGCGCGCCCGGTCAGGCCGAGCCCGTCGGTGGTGGTGCCGGAGACGGAGACGGGTGCGCCGGCCGCCGCGCTCAGCGCCTTCTGGGCCTCGTCGCGGCGCTTGCCGACCTTGGGGCGGACGCCGATGACCTGGACGGCGATGTTGCCGATCTCGAAGCCCTCGGCGCGCACGATCCGGGCGGCCTCGGCGAGCAGCGTGACACCGGCGGCGCCGGACCACTCGGGGCGGGAGGTGCCGAAGTGGGCGCCGAGGTCGCCGACCCCGGCGGCGGAGAACAGCGCGTCGCAGGCGGCGTGGGCGGCGACGTCGCCGTCGGAGTGCCCGGCGAGTCCGTAGCCCTCGCTCGCGGCCTCGTCCCAGAGCAGGCCGGCGCACCACAGCTCGCGGCCGTGCTCGAAGGCGTGCACGTCGGTGCCGATGCCGGTACGGGGAAGGGGGGTGGGGCTAGAAGCCATCGGTGGCCCTCCTGCGGGCGAGTACGGCCTCGGCGAGGACCAGGTCGAGCGGGCGGGTCACCTTGAACGCCTCCTCGTGGCCGGGCACGACGACGACGGGCGCGCCGAGCTTCTCGACCATGCCGGCGTCGTCGGTGGCGCCCTCGCCGGTGAGGGCGACGGTGGCGTGGGCGTTGACGAGGGTGTCGCGGTCGAAGCCCTGCGGGGTCTGGACGGCGCGCAGCCGGGCGCGGACCGGGGTGGCGACGACCTGCTCGGGGCCGCCGGGGCGCTCGGCCGGTTCGACCTCCTTGACGGTGTCGGCGACGGGCAGCGCGGGGACGACGGCGACGGCCCCGTCCCGTACGGCCTCGATCACCGCGTCAACGGTGTCGACGGGGACCAGCGGGCGGGCGGCGTCGTGCACGAGGACGGTGGTGACGTCGGCGGGGACGGCGTCGAGGCCGAGCCGCACGGACTCCTGGCGGGTCTCGCCGCCGGGGACGACGGCGTAGTCGGTGCGCTCGGGCAGGGCGTGCGCGTCGAGGAGGTTCTTGACCTCGGCGGCGCCGTCCGGGGGCGCGACCACGACGACGAGGGAGACGGCGCGGGAGGCGGCCATCGCCCGGACGGCGTGGATGAGCATGGGGGTGCCGTTCAGCGCGCGGAGCGCCTTGGGGGCGCCCGGGCCGAGGCGTACGCCCCGGCCGGCCGCGGGGATCACCACGGCGGTACGTGGAGGACGCGCTTCGTCTGACATCGGTTGCACTCCGGCAGGTTTGTTTCCGCGGGCGACGTGGGTATGGCGTCAACGAGCTTGTTGCGACGCCTCGACCGGGCCCTTTCCGTGACGACGGTCGGGGCGTCGCCTTGCGAGAGCGGTACGGACAGGTGCCCGGAGACGTGTGGCGGGGGGTCGGGTAGAGGGAGAGACGCACATGCCGCGGTGCCCGTCGAGGCGCTGTGGCACCGATGGGACCCCTGGGGGATCCATCGATGGGATTCACAGCGCGTCGGCAGGCACCGCGGCATGGGTGTCGAGCATGGCTGGACGCCAGGCGTCGGTCAGAGCGCAGGCGTCAGGACGCGAGCACCTCGTCGAGGAGGGCCTCGGCCTTGTCCTCGTTGGTGTTCTCGGCGAGAGCGAGCTCGCTCACCAGGATCTGGCGAGCCTTGGCGAGCATCCGCTTCTCACCCGCGGAGAGGCCACGCTCCCGCTCGCGGCGCCACAGGTCGCGCACCACTTCGGCGACCTTGATGACGTCGCCGGAGGCGAGCTTCTCCAGATTTGCCTTGTAACGACGAGACCAGTTCGTCGGCTCCTCGGCGTACGGCGCGCGCAGCACCTCGAAGACCCGGTCCAGCCCGTCCTGACCGACCACGTCGCGAACTCCGACGAACTCGGCATTGTCCGCCGGCACACGAACCGTCAGGTCGCCCTGCGCGACCTTGAGCACCAAGTAGGTCTTGTCCACGCCTTTGATCTGGCGAGTTTCGATGGCCTCGATCAGCGCGGCCCCGTGATGGGGATAGACCACGGTGTCGCCAACCTTGAACGTCATGTGACAGGTACCCCTTCCGTGGCTATCCAGGGTAACACGGATACGGCTTCTTCTGAATGGCGTTTTCGCAGGTCAGGGCATATCTCGGGGCTTGACAACAGCGCGGCGGACGTGCTGCGGCGGGCTTCCGGAAGGCGGTATTCGCAGGTCGGAGCGGCTGTGCGGACGGAGAGAAACGCGCACGCTACACCTGTCCGGGGTGCCGCGACAGTGGGTCGATGCCCCGGTTTGCCCGGTTCGGTGTGGCCCTCTTCACGTACTCCGTTCGAGGATCGCTCACCCGCACGGATGCATCCAGGGTACTCAACCGACCGAATCCCGAATTGATCACCGGGAGGGCGGTGCGGGCTTTTCCGATGATCGGGTCGCGGGAATGCGGGACGGTGGCCGAATTGATCACCGCGCTTATGTGAACGGCAGGTCAATGGGGTGTGATCCGGCCATGTCGGCGTGTTCATGACGGCTCCGGAGGGGCCCGCGGGACGGCCTGTGGGCGGGGCGCGCGGGCGGCTCCGCGAGCCCGCGGGGGCGTAGGGGGCGGGTCGGGTGCGGGACGGAGAGTGCGGCTCGGTAACCTAAGGCCGCTGACACACCTTTAGCTCGTCCTTAGCCTGTCCGATCGTCCTAGGAGATGCCGCCGCCGTGAGCCGCAGCCTTCGACGCGGCGCCCTCGCCGCCACCGCCATCGCGATCTCGATCGCCTCGCTGTCCGCCTGCGGGGCGGGCAACAACGCACAGACGCTCGGCGTCCGGCCGGACAACGCCGCCGTCACGGTGGACGACGTCAAGATCCAGAACGCGCTCGTCATCACCCAGCCCGACCCGGGTGTCGTGGGCCCCGCCGTCGTCTCCGCGACGGTCTTCAACAACGGCCCGACCCGTCAGACCGTCGACTCGATCACCCTGCCGGGCACCACCGGCACGGTGAAGCTCACGGCCGCCGGGGGCACCGGCCCGATCGTCGTCCCCGCGGGCGGCTCGGTCGTCATCGGTGGCAAGGGCAACGCGACCGCCACCGTCGAGGGCGGGCTGCGCGAGGCGAAGAACGGCGACGCCCAGAAGGTCGTCTTCAAGCTGAGCAAGACCGGTGACGTGGGCCTGAACGCCTTCGTCGTCCCGGCGAGCAGCTACTTCAAGGAGTTCGGCCCGACCGAGATCCCGGCCCCGCCGGCCACCGCCACGACGACCCCGTCGAGCACGGCCACCCCGTCGGGCGAGGCGAGCCACGCGGCCGGTCACTGACCGTCCGACCGGTTGTACGAAAAGGGGCGCCCCCTCCGCGCCGGAAGTAAGCGTGACCTAACCCACGGTACGGAGGCACGGGGGGCGCAGGGGCGCACGGACGGCCACCGGGACCTCGCCCGGTGTTCGGCGTGC